>NZ_AYGX02000070.1 GCF_000498955.2 Lactiplantibacillus fabifermentans DSM 21115
AGCTGATCTTTTTTGTCCGAACAGCGTTCGGATTAATTTTACAATCTACCTTGTTACTAAATATTGGTATTCGGTATTTTTTTCATGAGAATTAATCATATTTTGAACCAACGAATTTTGTTGCCCAGTACTCGAATTAAAAAATAGTGTTGCCAAGAACCGCAATCAATAATAATTCTCAGATTGGTGTGCCGAAATCCACTAGATTCTTAATGAATAAAATTATGGAACACATAATTATACACTGCATCATTGTAAAACATAGTAACGCACATTTAAGTAACTATCCATTGGCTTTCATAACTGCCCTTACTAAGCTGTCAGTTTTATTATGAGACCCGATTAGCCACAGGGCCTTGTCAACAATCGTCCAGTCCAATCTGTTCCGATTGCATGCCGATAAAAGTTCTTTTTGGGCCGGTAAGACATAATCGTAATAATCAAATTTTGGGGACTCCGGTACAGAAAATACACCGGTTTTGAACAGAATTCTAGCATCATGTATATCCACTGGAACTAGAACTGCCGCCATATTTTTCAACGCCGGGTTAAATTTCAAACCATGAATAGCCCGCACCAGCATCCCACTGATTTTCGGGCCATACCCTCTTAATTTCTTAATGTTTTTCAGTAGCTCATAGGCATCATTAGTACTGGTAAATAAATTAATTGGTTCACCGCCATAGTTCTGAATGATGAAGTTTGTGTTTTCTATCCATGAGCGTAGTAGCGCATTGGGATACCTGGCACCTAACCTTTTAACGATAGCATTAAAGATATCATCTTCGCTTAAATTAATAATCGTGTTTGGGTCAAAGTATTCTGAGTGTTCTTCATACAATCGTTTAGCTTTCTCATACATATTATTGGATTTTAACCCATGATCGTTACAAGCGATGTAATACAAAAAACGAGCATGAAATTTTGAACCTTTTTCGACACCTTTGGGGACCTGATTGCCGATTAAATTAGCCTGAGCTCCTAAGAAGAATGAATCATTATAGTACTGCTTATTTAGTAGTCTAACTAACATATCTGCTCGTGCGTGATTGATTTTCAAAAGACTACTCTTATGAAATTCAAAAGTCTGCAGAATGCTATTCACAAACTCATAGACCTGTTCGATGGGTTGAGAAGCATCAATTTCAATATATGTAGAATCTACTTGAACTTTGTTTTCATAAAACTTGTTAACTCGCCTAAGAAATTCGGTGGTATGTAAGCATTTACGATTCTGTGACGAAGTGCGCTTCCTAGAAGTTTGTTCATCTATATGAAAGTAAAAAGTCAAATCAGGCTTTTTAAAGGGAATATTGATTTTATGAACAAAGTCATGAGTATCACTGTCTTCGGAGTTTTCTTCTGCATAACGATAAGCTAATGCATAGTCAGCATAGTGGTTCCAAATAACAATCTTATTCGCCTTAAGTGCCGGGATGGTTTTATTTTCGTATATCCAAGCCCAATCCGCTGCAAGAGAATATTTTTTTGCTAAGTTTGCGCCCTTATTTTCTAATATTTCATGTAATGCTCCACCTAACGGAGATTCAAACATTTCACAAAATTCATACTGAGAAACATTTTTTCTTTGCTTCAATAACTTCATGACAGTTGTCTTACATGCACCATCAATACCTTCAAATGCCACTAACATCAAAACCACTTCCAAATTAAAATATAATTTTCAGGCCGTCTGAGCTACCATGGAATGCTTTTTCACTGCTTGCCGGCCCTCACCAACATACTTAAAGCTCACCGAATAGTACATAGTGCTCGGATACAATATATTGAACCATTGTTACCGAATGTATACCGACGACTACCTTCGTTCTTAATTTATTAACCCACGCAGGCAGTCGTCTCGTTCGAATTTACACCGCATTCCGCAAAAATCAATAATAGTCCTCTTCATAATGGATGAGATTCACGCTAAATATTAGTATATTATTAAAAAAAGATGTGTTGAATGCCATTTATTTTTAATACTTCGGCAAAAAAACTAATTCGTTACAAAAAAGCTTCGATATCGAAGAGATACCGCAGCCTTTTTGAATTTGTGTGATTAGCTTATTCATTTTTTTAATTTGCTGCAGCTTGTTGACCCGCTAAACGACCAAACGTCTGCGCGTGGCTTGCCGCCAAGCCCGGTACTCGGTCAGGATAACTGCCAAAGAAGAAGCCCCCACTATCGTTACCGGCAGCGTACAAATGCTTGATTGGTTCATACTTTTCATTAATGACAGCCATTTGCTTATTGACCCGTAAGCCATCGGAAGTACACAAGATTCGGCCGCCAAGAATACAGCCATAATAAGGCTTTTGCTCCACTGGCGTTAAGCGATAAGCTTCTTTACCAAAGTCTTGGTCAATGTTGTCTTTAACAAGTTCATTGTTCCGGGCCACGGTTGTCTTCAACGCATCAACTGGTAGCTGCAACTTTTCGGCGAGTTCTTCAATCGTATCGGCTTTAACGACTAAACCTTTATCAACGTATTGTTGCGTATCGGCTTCCAGTTTTTCAGCACTGGCCATGTACCCTGGAAAACCGACCCGCGCACAACCTAATGTGTGGAATTGTTTCGCATACTCACCGTAATTGGCATCCCAAATCATGGCATATAAGTAGCCTGGTTGTTTGCTGGCCGCATTAACAATGAATTGATATGGGACGGATTCATTGGCGAAGCGTTGCCCACGTAAGTTGACTTTCAGTAACGGATGACTTCCCAGCCAGAGCCAATCTTGATAGGTCGCCGTTTGAACAAACATATCATCAGTTTTAGTGCCAACGGGAACTAAGCCGCGGTCAAAAATACATTCTGCCGGTTCTTCATCCTTAATAGCACCCACGTTTAACGCCGACGTAATCCCGGCACCGTTATTGCGTGGGCTATCATTATAAACATTCTTCTTTAATGCTAACGGATTCCAAGCCTTCAACAAGTCTTTATTGGCCGAATAACCGCCCGTACATAAGATAACACCTTTGCTAGCATTAACTTGCAAATAGGCCCCCGTCGTCAAATCTTTAACAATTGCTCCGGTCACGACATCATCCGTCTTGACTAATTCAACTAACGCTGTGTTAAACTTCAAGTCAACACCCATATCGGTAACTTTTTCTTGGAACCAGTCACCGTAAGAGGCAAAGGTCTGATCATCAATAGTCGGATCATTTTCAGTTGGAAAGCCTTCATAAGCGCTACTAGTGACCATTGCATCCGGTTCAGAACGTAAATGGGCCCCGTGTGGCTTCAAAATATTATCTTCGACCCAATTAACGGCTTCCGCACTATGGTTCGCCCAATGGTAGAGCAACCCTTCGTCAACGTTATGTTGCGCAAACGCCGCCAAATATTCCACTAAATCATACTTGTTAATCGTTAAGCCGGCGCGCTTTTGCGCATTTGTCCCAACCGCACCTAAGCCTAAGCGCAACAAATTAATGGTGGCTTCTTTTTCAATCACCATGACTTGCGCGTGTTTTTCTGCCGCAGCCGCGGCCGCCATCATACCGGCATTTCCCGCTCCAACCACTAGCACATCAGTCGTGACGGTTGCACTGACCGTACCGTCAAAATCAAAATGATCAACGTTCCATTGATTACTCATAATTAACCCTCCAATTTGTGAACACTTAATTAAATAAATCAATCATCTGACTTTGACTAATCCTTACTTAGTCATCTCTGATTAGTCAAGGCTAGATTGTTATCGTTTACATTGTTCATGTTATCACGATAAAAAGCGCCCGTGAAACGCAAAAATGTTATTATTAATAAGGAAAACTGATAACTAAATTGAAGGTGACTTTTTTGAATATTGATCACTTAAAAATCTTTACCAATTTGGCACAAACTTTGAATTTTTCATTGACGGCCAAAACAATGAACATTTCTCAGTCTGCCGTTTCCCAAGCAATCAAGTCAATTGAAAACGAACTTGGATTCACATTATTTAATCGTACGAAACGGCAAGTTAGTCTCACTAGAAGTGGCGCCGCGTTTGAACAACGCATCGAAGCCGTCCTTGCCAACTTCGACAAAGCAGTCATTGACAGCCGGGAAATTTATCAACGTGAACGCAGCAATCTCACGATTGGTACAACCGGCACGACTTTTGAAGCCCACCTACTGCCGCTAATTATTCGTAACTTTTGTGATACTGATGACCAAATTAAACTTTACTTGGAGACTTTTAATCACAACCAACTCAAGCAACATCTACTTAACCAAGAATGTGATTTGATCTTTACGACTCAAGATGACGTCGCCGATACACCGCAGATTCATTTCACCCCGCTAGTCACAGGTTACTTTTGTGCGTTAATTCCTCAATCAAACCCATTAAGTGCTGCGCAACAACTTGATTTGTACAATCTTGACCAGCAAAACCTAATCATGTTGACTAATGATTGGTGTCCACCATTACAATTACAAATGCAAGACCAACTAAAAAAAGCTTGTCCGGATGCCGATTTGACTTACGCTGATAATGTCACGACCGCTACAACCATGGTAGCCGCGGGTCTGGGGAGCTGCGTCATGCCCAACTTTATTACTTGTGCCAGTCAAGCCAGCTTCAAGATTGTTCCCCTCAACGTGACCACGCCACTCGCTTATGGCATCGCCACCTTAGCCGACCATCCCGCCCCAATTGCATTAAAATTCATCAAACAAGTTCAACGTTACGATTCATTGCAACAAAAAAACTAAGCAACATGGCCAGCGGTCAACGTTGCTTAGTTTTTGTCGGTAATTTGCTCATCCATCGCATCAGCAGCTTCGCGTCCATAGTCAGCACCGTCATCTTGTGAGCCAATCTCACGATTAAAAGCAGCAATTTGTTCAGGATCATCATTCCAGATGTCAGGATACTTGTGTTCATCGTTAATCATAACGCCACCTCTTGCCACTAGTATAGCAACAATCGCTTATCAATAGCGTCGATTAGCACTTTCCAAATCATTGCAACCGCGGCAACAATTCCGCCAGCGTCGTCACCGTTCCTAACCGGTCAAACATTTCATCAAAGAAAAATTGATGCCGAACTAATTTACGGTCCGCACATGCATCTTCGACAACAATTAACTGATAGGCATTTTGAAACGCATCCAACGCGGTCGCATATACCCCATTGGACGTAGAGACGCCCGTTAAAATAATATTTTGAATGCCGTGGCGGCGTAACTGTAAGTCCAAGTCGGTGCCAAAGAATGCCCCCGGATTGTGCTTAGTAATCTTGACCACATTAGTCGCATCAGCGTCATTGGCAATCTCCAGCGCTAATTTGCCATCATCCCCGGCATGGTCCAAGTCCCGTTCATCTGGTCCACTCACAAACGGATACAATTGTCGAAATGTAGCCATCTTAACACCAACTAAGGCAATTAAAGCTGGGGTGTTCTTTAACGCCGCTACCAATTGATTATTAGCCGCCAACACTTGTTGCGCATCGCGGGGATATAATGGTTGGGCATCCAAAATATTATCTTGCAAATCAACGATCACTAACGCCGTTTGCCGTAAATCTAGTTTATCAGTCATTTAAGCACTCACTTTCTCTTTCAGCCGTGAAAAAAAAAGCCAACCGAAAAATCGGTTGACTGCCATAACTCAATCAATGACCTAAGCCACCTGATTAAGTTTAAATTGCGTTGATTTAGCCGCGACGACGTTCTGGGATACGAGCAGCTTTACCATGTAATTCACGTAAGTAGTATAACTTAGCGCGACGTACACGACCTTGGCGAACGATATCAATCGCTGCAACCCGAGGAGTGTGTAATGGGAAAGTCCGTTCAACACCGACACCGTTACTGATCTTACGAACAGTATAAGTTTCGCTGATACCAGAACCGTGACGCTTAATAACGACACCTTCAAATAATTGGATCCGTTCGCGAGTACCTTCAACGACACGGGCGTGAACGCGGATCGTATCACCGGCACGGAAATCAGGGATATCTGTCCGGAGTTGTTCATTAGTGATCTTTTCGATCAATGAGTTTTGACGCATAATATGTTTCTTCCTTTCGCCGATATTCGTGACAGCTTGGTCAGCGGAATGTCGTTAATGGGCATAATAGCCAATAAATAGAATACCACATCCGCCACGACAGATGCAAGAATTTTTTAATTAAAACCTTAGTAGCCTTCAGCGTCCGATTTAATATCCGCTAACATTTGTTTTTCTTTGCCAGATAACTGCATTTTGGCTAACATATCTGGTCGACGTTCATAGGTCCGCTTTAAAGCTTGTTCTAAGCGCCAGTCATCGATTTTACCATGGTCCCCGCTCAATAAGATGTCTGGCACGGTCATGCCACGAAAATCGGCCGGACGGGTGTATTGGGGATACTCTAATAATCCCGATGAAAATGAATCGCCGGGCGCCGATTCTGAATTGCCTAACACCCCTGGAATCAAACGGACGGTCGCATCAATCATCACCATCGCCCCTAATTCGCCCCCGGTCAAGACATAGTCGCCCAAGGACACTTCATCAGTCACGAGTGACCGGATACGTTCGTCATAGCCCTCATAATGGCCACAGATAAACGTTAAGTGGTCTTCTTTAGCAAAGTCTTCAGCGACCTTTTGATTGAACTGATAGCCGGCCGGATCGAGTAAAATAACCCGTCCCGGTTCGGGATGTTTGGCATTAACATCCGCTAACGCGTCAAAAATCGGTTGTGGTTGCAGTAACATCCCGGCACCACCACCATAAGGATAATCATCAACGTGATTATGCTTATCAGTCGTAAAATCGCGGAAGTTGGTCACGCCAACGTCAATCACGTTATTTTCAACGGCATTCCCAATCATTGATTCATGCAACGGGCCCTCAAACATCTGCGGGAACAAACTTAAAATATCAATCCGCATTAGTCGATCAACCCTTCCATCAATTCGACCGTCACTTGACCAGCCGCTAAATCAACCGTCTTGATAACTTGCGGAATTTTGGGCAACAAGACATCACTTTGACCATGGTCACGTTGGACAACCCAAACGTCATTAGCGCCCGGTGACATGATTTCTTTAATCGTGCCCAAAGTTTCACCGTCAGTCGTTACCACGGTTAAACCGATGATTTGATGGTAGTAATATTCGCCTTCAGGTAAGTCTTGCAAAGCTTCTGCCGGCACTTTAATCGTCCAAGTTTTATACTTTTCAACATCATTAATGTTATTGAGCCCTTTAAAGGTCAGAAAAACTAACCCCTTATTGGCACGGGCCTTTTCAATCGTGACAGGTACGCCCCCGGTTGTCGCATTAATATCTTTGAACAAGACCAATTCTTGGCCCTTTACAAAACGCTTCTCAGGAAAGTCCGTCACCACCACCACTTTCACTTCACCGCGAATGCCGTGGGTGTTCACTAAGGTTCCGACTCGATAGTAATCCATTGGTACCTCCTCAAATTGCAATTTAACTTTAATTAACTTTTTTAGTTGGGTTTAATTATCAGCCAACCACCACAAATACACAACTTTTAAGTCTAATAAAAAACTCTCGAACAAAACATCACTGCTTCGCTCAAGAGTTTTTTGATTGTCCATCTTCGATCGTAAGACGAACACGTTTAGGTCCTGAAACTCGGACACTATACACGATCGTCCGAATTGCCGAAGCAACTCGTCCTTGTCGCCCAATAACACGACCGATATCTTCGGGATTAACCGTTAAGTTATATTCCAAGTATCGATTGGTTTCTTTGAAATCAATCGTGATATCGTCCGGATATTGAACTAATGGGGTGACGACCGTGGTGATTAAAGCTTTAATATCTGCCATGATCTATTACCGCTTTATTATTTAGTGAACTTAGCTTCGTGGTACTTCTTCATGATACCGGCTTTAGATAAGATATTCTTAACCGTATCTGAAGGTTGGGCACCATTGTTTAACCAACCGAGGATATCTTCCTCTTCAAGTTTAACTTGGGCTGGTTCTGTAAGTGGGTTGTATGTGCCGACTTGGGCGATAAAACGACCATCACGTGGTGAACGTGAATCCGCAACAACAATCCGGTAAAATGGATTTTTCTTTGAACCCATCCGCTTTAAACGAATCTTGACTGACATTTAAACACCTCCCGAATTCTTTAACAGATAATAATATACCAGTAATTCAATAGCTTGTAAAGGACTTTTTCTTGACAGGCTAAAAAATGTTTAAAATTAGCGTTTCCGCCGGCGCATAGCTTGGGCTAAGCGCTTCTTTTTCTTCTTTTGGGTCTGGCGAACCATGCGTTTCATGGCCATCTGTTGCATCTTGCCACCGATACCGCCACCACCGTTGCCAGCACCGCCCATCAAACCTTCCATCCCAGCGAAATTGCCTTTCGACATTTGATTCATCATCTTTTTCGTTTGGTTGAATTGTTTGATCATGCGGTTAACTTCGTGTATTGGGCGACCAGAACCGGCCGCAATCCGCCGGCGTCGCGAAGGATTCAAAATATCCGGATCTTCTTTTTCTTGCTTGGTCATTGAATACACAATGGCACGGATATGAGCAATATCTTTCGGGTCCATATTGAAGTTCTTCATCGCCGGGTTGTTCGCCATCCCGGGAATCATCTTCATGATATCTTCCATATTCCCCATCTTATCGACTTGGTCAAGTTGGTCAATGAAGTCATTGAAGTCGAACGTGTTTTCACGAATCTTCATGTTCATTTCTTCAGCTTGTTTTTCGTCGTATTGTTGTTGAGCCTTTTCAATCAAGGTCAACATGTCACCCATGCCTAAGATGCGATCCGCCATGCGGTCCGGATGGAAGACATCGAGATCGGTCATCTTTTCACCTTGACCAACGAACTTGATTGGTTTGCCAGTGACGGCGCGAATTGATAACGCGGCCCCACCACGGGTATCCCCATCTAACTTGGTCAAAACAACCCCGTTCACATCGAGCCGTTGGTCAAACCCTTCAGCGGTGTTGACGGCGTTTTGCCCGGTCATGGCATCAATGACTAACAAGATTTCATCCGGGTGGACTAAATCTTTAATATTAGCCAATTCATCCATTAATTGTTCATCGATTTGCAACCGCCCAGCCGTATCAATAAAGACATAGTCATTATGATTAGCTTTAGCTTCCGCCATCCCTTGACGCACAATTTCAACGGGGTCAACATCGGTCCCCATTTGGAAAACGGGCACATCGATTTGTTCACCAACTTGTTGTAATTGTTGGATAGCGGCGGGCCGATAAACGTCGGCCGCAATCATTAATGGCCGCGCGTTTTCTTCGTTTTTGAGCTTTAATGCCAATTTCCCAACAGTGGTCGTTTTCCCGGCCCCTTGTAACCCAGCCATCATAATGACGGTTGGAATCTTGTCGGATTTATTGAGCGGTACCGCTTTTTCACCCATCGTCTTAGTTAATTCTTCATTAACAATCTTAACGATTTGTTGGGCCGGATTTAATCCTTCGAGGACTTTGGCCCCCAAAGCACGTTCCCGTACGGTTTTAACGAAGTCTTTAACGACCGTAAAGTTAACGTCGGCTTCCAGTAATGCCAAGCGAATTTCGCGCATCGTGTCCCGCAAATCACTTTCGGAAACTTTCCCTTTCCGTCGGAGATTCGTCATTGCTTTTTGTAAACGTTCCGTTAGGCCTTCAAATGCCATTAGTTTCACCTAACCTTTATATTATTCTGAGTCAGCTTCTAAGTTGACTAGTTGTTGAATCATTTTTATTAATGCTGCATCGCCATGATAATGGGTCTTAATATAGTCAGAAATGGCGTCGACTTGTTCATTGCGCGCCACAAACGCCTGATATAATTTCAGCTTGCTCTCATAGCCTTCTAAAATTTTTTCAGTCCGTTTAATGTTATCGTAGACGGCTTGGCGGGAAACCGAAAACTCTTCCGCGATTTCGCCCAATGAGTAATCGTCCCCATAATATAATTGAATATAAGCTTTTTGCTTATTCGTTAATAATGGTTCATAAAACTCAAATAACGAATTAATGCGATAATTTTTTTCGATTTCCATGTGGTAGCTCCTTACGCTAACGGTTTGACTACATACTAATTTAGAGTACCGATTTTTTCTTGATACGTCAACTCTCAGCCGCCATTTTCAGGTAAAAAATGAAAGAGTTTACGATAATCGTCGAATGTTAGCCGTCATCCAATGAATAAGTGCGCTCGTGCTGAAATCAGCCGATGCCAAATGGTAAACGCTGACTTCGTTTTTGAGCGCATCTTACATCGCTAAGACGTTTTGGGGTTCTTTTTCAAAAGTGGTTATTATGACTGTGAGTTAACCGTATTTCACGATAGCAAACAAACAGAATGGTACCGACCATCAAACTGAATTAGCCTAACGCCATTATCATCCCAGAATCAAACTTGCTGGCAGCGACAATAACCAGCTTCAAGAAAGAACCCGTTTTTGTTCTCATTTAAGCTAGTCAATGCTCATCAAAAATAAGCAAAAACGCCCGGCAACAATGTGTGCTGAGCGTTTTCTTTCATTAAGCTGAATTTAGCAGTTGGTTGACCGTAATGGAATCCGTCCTGAAGGTGGCGTTGACGGCCGTCTTTTGGCCGTCTACACCACGGGCGTCTTTTGAGACCTGCCTTTTGGGCTCAAAAGCGAGGTTCAAGACGCTCCTCAGGCTTGGACCGGTCCTAGGACCGATGGAATTACGGTCAGCCAACTGCGGCAATTATTTGCTAATCAATAGCATCGTCTCAACGTTTCAAACCTGACTAGCCGGCGATAATATCTTTGAATAAGCCGTAAACGAAGTCGTTGGCGTTGAATGGCCGTAAATCGGTCACTTTTTCACCGAGACCCACATACTTCACTACTAAGTGTAATTCGTTACGAATGGCTAATACGATCCCACCACGGGCTGTCCCATCAAGCTTCGTTAACACAATCCCCGTCACATCGGTCGATTGGTTAAAGATTTTAGCTTGATTCAAGGCGTTTTGCCCGGTGGTCGCATCCAAGACTAACAAGACTTCTTGTGGGGCATCCGGAATTTCACGCGTGATGACCCGCTTGATTTTTTCAAGTTCGTTCATCAAGTTAACCTTATTTTGTAAGCGTCCGGCGGTATCAACAAACAAGATATCGTAATCTTCGGCTTTCGCCTTCTTAACGGCATCAAAACAAACTGAGGCTGGATCACTCTTTTCAGGACCCGCCACGACGTCCACGCCGTCACGTTGACCCCAAACTTGTAATTGTTGAATGGCGCCGGCTCTAAAGGTATCACACGCCGCTAACAAGACCTTCTTGCCTTGTTGCTTGTACATATTCGCCATTTTACCAATCGTGGTCGTTTTACCGGCACCATTGACGCCGACAAATAAAATCACAGTCGGACCAGACTTCGCCATATGAATCGAATTATCTTCGCCTTCACCAGCTTCACCATACATATCAACTAATTTTTCAACAATGACACTCGAAATCTCTTTTTTACTCTTCGCATTTTTAAGTTTAACTTCGTCGCGTAGCTCATCACTGATACGCATCGCCGTTTCGTAACCGACATCGGATTCAATTAGCGTATCTTCCAGTTCGTCGAAAAAGTTTTCATCGACATGGCGGAAGTTCGCTAAAAACGCATTGATGCGATCGCCAAACGTTTTCCGTGACTTCTTCAAGCCTTGGTCATAACGTTCAGCTTCAGTTGGTTCGTCATCAGTCGTTGCCGCATCGTCCGTCGTCGCAGTTGATTCCGCCGCGGGAGCTTCACTTTCAGCCACGGAGGCTGCTTCTTTAGTTACAGTTTCAGGCGCTTCACTGGTAGTCTCAGATTCGGCTACCGGTGCTTCGCTGGTGACTGGCGCTTCTGAAGCGACCGCATCAACTTCAGAATCGGCAGCCGCACTCACTGCGGCTTCACTGGCCGTCGCTTCACTAATGGCTGGTTCACTGGCAGCCACCGTTTCACTGGCGCTGCTTTCAACGGCTGTGCTAGTTGCGGCCGATTCAACGGGTGCGTCACTTTCAGCCGCGGGTGCGGTACTTTCGACTGGTTGTTCACTAGTCGTCGCAGTCGCCGTACTATCACTAGTACCAGCTTCGGCTTGACTAGCCGTACTTTCCGCGGCTTGACTCGTGTCAGCAGCTGCGGATTCGTCGGACTCAGGGAGACTAAAGGCTTTTTTGAGGCGACTAAATAATCCCATAGGTTCCACTCCTTTATTTATGGTTCAATATTTTGATCAGCTTTTAAATCGTCTAAGGAAACCGAAACCATCTTGGAGACCCCAGACTCTTCCATCGTAACACCATATAAGACATTCGCATGCATCATCGTCCCTTTACGGTGCGTAATGATGACGAACTGGGTGCCCGTCTGGAAATCGTGCAAATATTGGCTAAAACGGTCAACGTTAGCGTCATCTAAGGCCGCTTCGGCTTCATCTAAAATACTAAACGGTACTGGTCGGACGGCTAAAATGGCAAATAACAACGTAATTGCCGTTAACGCGCGTTCACCGCCGGATAACAAACTCAACCGTTGGAACTTCTTGCCCGGTGGCTGTGCCATAATATCGACCCCACTCGTAAGTAAGTGTTCTGGGTCAGTCAAAATTAATTGCGCTTGACCCCCACCAAACATTTGGCTAAAGATACCGCTAAACTGTTCCGCAACTTGGTCAAAAGCCGTCTTAAAGCGGCTAGCAACTGTTGTATCCAAGTCAGCCATCGTTTGTAACAGATGTTCTTTGGAGGCTTTCAAGTCCACGGCTTGGTCATTCAAGAAATTATACCGTTCCGAAACGCGGTCAAATTCTTCAATAGCGCCCAAATTGACTGTCCCAATCTCATCTAAGCCCCGTTTCAAGAGCTTCAATTGTTCAGTAATGGCTGGCAAGTCTAACTCACTGACATCCGTCTCAGCCGCCGCTAAGGTCAAGCTATACTTTTCAGCTAAGTCGGCTGTCGCATGGTCCACTTCACCGGTCAGCTTCGTTTGACTCAATTCTAAACGGCGATAATCATCAGTCGCCGCCGCAGCGAGTTGTTGCGTCCGCTTTTGCTTATCCGTGAAGTCTTCAATGGCGTCATTTAAGTCCGCCAATTGATCCTGCGCATCCGCTTGCTTAGCTTCCACACTTTGTTGTTCCGCGCGCGCTTTCGTCAAGATAGTCGTCCGTTCTTGCACCGACAATTGTTGACTCGCAAGGTTCGTTTTGACTTCCGCTAAACTAGCCGTTGCCGTCGTCTGCGTCGTTTGTTGTTGCTTAATTTCCGCGTCACATTGGGCTAACTGCTGTTGAGCTTGCTTACAACGTTCTTTTAAGGTGACTAACTGTTCACGCTGCGTCTGCAACTTACCCGCTTGGGTTTGTTGGTAGCGCTCATAGTCTTGTTGTTGCTGCTCGATTTCCGTCATCTGCTGTTGATAATCTGCGAGCTTTTTAGCATTGGCGGCCAGAGCCTTTTGGTTGGCAGCCACTTGATCGTCATAACTATCGTCAGCATTTTGGCGTTGTTGTTGCTCGTAACCCAAGGCTTTAACTTGGCGGGCCAAACGTTGCTGTTCACTCTGCGCCGCCTTTAGTTCCGCCTGGGCCTGACTCAAGTCACCATTGAGCGTATTCAAACGCTGTTGGCTCGTCTCAATTTGCGCCGTTAAATCTTGGCTAGCTTGTTTGGACTTCTCTAAGGCTTGTTCGCTCGTGACTAACGCGGCTTGCATTTGTTCAATGTCGGCCGCCAACTTTTCGGCTTGCTGTTGCTGTTGCAATAAGCCATTGTCATCATGGCGAGTCGCCCCACCGGTAATGGCCCCGCTAGCGGCAATCGTTTCACCGCCGACCGTGACTAATTTACACCGGAAACGCCGCGTCCGTGAAATGGCCATGGCGTGGTCCAAGGTATCCACCACCACAGTCGTCCCCAGCAAGTAACGTTTGATACCAACAAATTGTTGGTCACAGTTCACAAGTTCACTGGCAATCCCGAGAAACCCAGCTTGTTGTTGCAAATCCTGTTCAGTATTAACTGCCAGTTGGCGGGACTGAATCCGTTCAACCGGTAAAAATGTCGCCCGACCCGCATGGTTTTGCTTCAAGAAGTTGACGCCGGCCTTCGCCGACGCTTGCGTATCACAGACAATGTTTTGCAACTGGCCACCTAAAGCAACTTCAATGGCTTTAGTGTAGTCAGCTGGTACCGTCAGTAATTCTGAGACGGCCCCGGCAATTCCAGGCAACTGACTGCGGTGCTGCAAAATCATCCGGACACCAGCATAGAAATTCGTGTAACGTTCTTGGACCGCCTGAATACTTTCCAGTTGCGATTTGGCTTTTTGCATCATGCCAGCCGCATCGAACCACCGTTGTTGTTGGGTATCGATATTTTTGGCAGTTGTTTTTAGCTGTTGGCGTTGTTGCTGTAAAACGGCTTGTTGGTGCGCCACTTGATTGCTGAGTTCGCTTTGGTCATGATTTTGCACATCAACTTGCGTTTCAGCTTGTTTCAAACTGGCTTGCGCCGTCGCCAAGCGTTGGGCTAAAGCATCTGTTTGTGAGCCAGTTTGTTGCTGCTGTTTGACTAAGTTTTTCGCTTCGTTATTTAACGAGGCCTGCGTTTGCTTTTCATCAATAAATGCATTACGCAGTTTAGTCAACTGGTCGGCCAATTGTTGGCGACCGGCTTCACTGGTCGCCGTGGTCAAGTCATCAACCGACGTTTGTAACGCCGCAACTTGCGCTTTTTGGTCCGCCAACTGTTTGGTTAACTGAGCCTTTTGGTCGGCCAGTTCCACTAAGCGTTGTTCGGCGGCCGCTAGCTCCGCTTGCAGCCGTTTTTGGGTTGCTTGCTGATTTTGCTGGCGTTCCGCATCGACCCCTTGTTGACCTTGCGTATTTTCAATCGTCTTGGTCAACGCCAAGTTTTTAGTGGCTAACTCATCTTTTAGGCGGAGCTGTTCCGCTTGCGCTTTTTTGAGCTCGGCCATCTTGGTCGCATCGGCATCAGCCGCCGTTTGATATTGCTGGACTAACGTCTTCGCCTGCGCCAACTTTTCGTTAACGGTCACTAATTGGTCATGCGCAATCGTGACTTTTTTGACTAGGCGCGAGCGGTCTAAATAATCAAATTTTTGCTTTTGGTCTTGATAATCACGTGCCAAACTAGCTTGTTCTTCCAGCGGGCCTTTTTGTTGTTCGAGTTCGGCGATAATATCGTTGACCCGGTCCAAATAGTCCGTCGTTTCCACTAATTTATTTTCCGTCGTGATTTTATCTTTTTTATACTTCAAAACGCCGGCAACATCTTCAATGATGCTACGGCGATCTTCCGGCTTGGCGTTAAACACCGCTTCAACCCGGCCTTGCGAGATTACGGAAAATGAATCTTTACCTAAACCGGTATCGACCATTAAATTCGTAATATCTTTTAAACGACAAGCTTGATTATTAATCAAATATTCACTGTCGCCATTGCGGAATAGTTTCCGCGTAATACTGACTTCGGCATAGTCGAGTGGTAAAAAGTGATCACTGTTATCAAACGTAATCGTCACTTTCGCCATATTTAACGGCTTACGGTGCGCCGAACCGGCAAAGATGACATCGGACATTTTTGTCCCCCGTAAGCTTTTGACGGCTTGTTCACCCAAAACCCAGCGAATCGCTTCGATAATGTTACTCTTACCACTACCGTTTGGGCCGACAATGCCAGTCATACCGGCTTGAAAATCAATTTTCGTTTTATCGGCAAATGATTTAAAGCCGCTGATTTCTAATGATTTAAGTTGCATTCGACACAAACTTCCTGTAAATAGTCTTAGTCCGTTAAACTAGTTTAATCTTGCTTTTGTTGCAATTTGCTGTACGCTTGGCGCGCCGCACTTTGTTCCGCTTCTTTTTTCGAATGACCCCAACCTTCACCGATTTTTTGCCCATCGGCTAACACGGCAATCTCATACGAACGTTCGTTGGCGGGACCGTCTTGTTCGATCAAGTTGTAATCAATTTGCACGTCGCCATCACGTTGTAAGTATTCTTGTAAAGTCGTCTTATAATCAAAAACCCCGTCAAAACGGCCTTCGTCCAACTTAGGAAAGATCACTTGATGGACGAACTTCAATACGGGCTCGCGACCTTGGTCTAAATATAAAGCGCCGACAAAGGATTCAAAAATATCACACAGTAAGGAATCACGCTCCCAAGCCTTAGCTTTTTGTTCCCCTTTACCTAAACGAATATATTTGGGAAAGTCACACTCGCGGGCAAAGCTAGCGAAGCTGTCTTCACAGACCATCGCTGCTCTGAGGCGAGTCAACTTACCTTGGGGCATGTCTTTATAGCGTTTGTATAAATACTCGGAAACGGCTAATTCCAAGACGGCATCTCCCAAAAATTCGACCCGTTCATAAAATTTTAAATTTTGTTCTTGATGTTCGTTGACGTAAGAGGCTTGGGTAAAGGCTTCCGCTAATAAATCTTCGTTATTAAAGACAATCCCAAAACGTTCCTTCAACATCGCTGCTAATTCAGTTATCATTTGTGCAATCCTTTCTGGTTTTAAAATATCGATACAATACAACATTATACTATAAATTCGCCCAATATCCCACCAAAATAGCGTCTTAATCCCGGTACGGTAGGCTTCTCTCGCAATCATCACTCTGAAACACCAATAAAAATAATATTAGAACATTTATAAATGTTATGCTATGCTACCGTTAACCTTTAACAAATGCTGTGGTTAAGGCATTTTTAGCCACATCAATTGTTAAAAGCATTGACAATCAATGCCCACTTAGTCCCCTTACTTTTTATGATTAGGAGTTGTTTTTTACCATGTCCAAAGGTGTTTTACTTATTAACCTCGGTACCCCCAACAGTCTAGCCGTCGCGGACGTGCGCACATACTTGCACCGCTTTTTAAGTGACCCGCGCGTCATTGACATGCCCCGCTGGCAATGGTTACCGATTTTAAATTTAATGATTTTACCAAAACGGCCCCAAAAATCAGCGCAACTATACGCAAAAATTTGGTCGGATGAGTATGGCTCACCCTTGTTGCACTACACGCAACAACAAACCGCGCAGTTACAAGCCAAACTCGGTGCCGATTACGCCGTCAAGTTCGCGATGAGTTACAGTGATCCCGACATTGCGACCCAATTGACGGCCTTTGAAACGGCCGGCATCACCGACTTGACTATTATTCCAATGTATCCGCAATACTCCACTACGACAGTCGGTTCGGTCGTCGATGATATTAATCGTTTTTACTACCGGCGGGCGCAAGTGCCGAACTTACATATCATCACTGATTTTTGTGAGCACCCCGCCTATATTCAAACCATGGCCACTAAGATTAAAGCCGCTTGGGACGCCGGTGATTACGACCAATTATTATTTTCATATCACGGTATCCCAACTAGTTATGTTAAAAAAGGCGACCCGTACTTACAACGTTGCCAGCTCACGACCAAATTAATCACCCAAGCGTTGCCAGATATTCCTTATACGGAAAGTTTCCAGTCCAAATTTGGCCCCCAAGAATGGCTGAAGCCAGCTACAAGTGATGTCTTGCAACAGTTCCCAGCACAAGGGATCAAAAAAGTTTTAGTAATCGCGCCTAGTTTCGTCGCCGACTGTTTAGAAACCAATTATGAATTAGCCATCGAAAACCGCGGTTACTTCACGGAAAGCGGCGGTACCACTTTTACGACTATTCCGGCGTTAAATGCCGATATGGCGTTTACTGATGTGTTACAGCAACTTGTCCAACCATAAAGAGTGTGAAAAAAGGCGGTTAGTTTGCGAGCATTAACGTGGAAGTGGCAATTATGCCCGGGCTTTGGGTATGGTTGCCGCTTCCGGGTTAAGCGGAACAAACTGCCTTTTTTCACACGTTTCGACCATCAAAATAGTAAAAAACTAAATTGGTGCCTGATGAAAGTAAACTTTCATCAGGCACCAATTTTCTAACAAATTTTAGGATGTTTATTTTTTATATACCCAGATAAACCAACCAACATAGTCCAAATACAACTTCATAAAGCAGTAATAGGCCAATATAATATAACCAGTTCAAATAAAGTGGAATATGTGTTTTAGCCGGGATTAAGGCCTGCGCCGCTGCCATATAACCGATGGCTTTGGCAGCTAATTTTAATGACCAGATAAAGGCCGCGGTGACAATTATCGTTCCAATCACGGCAACTATCGCCAGTAATAATGCATTCTCAAAGTTTGTCCCAAAAACATCCGGGAAAAAGAACCATCCAAAAATGCTGGCAATGATTAACGCGCTTAGCCACATACATAAGTTAAGCCAAAATCGGCTTTTTTTACGTAACCGTGCACCAACCGAATCGCTCTTAATAAATGATTTTTGGGCTTTTAGGATTGCTCCCATCTCAGTTTTACTGATTGATTTCCCCATCAAAGCACGCACGTTTGCAACCAAATATAAAACTGCAAAAAGAAGAAACACAATATCTGTCGAAAAAATCACTGCTACATATAATCTCATTCTCACACCCCTAAAGCCAATCATTTTCCCTAATTTCTGATGATTACCCCAAAACCATCAACACGTACACGATGCCACTCATGGAGACAACCATTAGCGCCATAGTCATCCAAGCTAGCCATGTCGAATAAACATCCAGACGGGTGCTCTCTGGCA
Source organism: Lactiplantibacillus fabifermentans DSM 21115 (assembly GCF_000498955.2). Taxonomy (GTDB): domain Bacteria; phylum Bacillota; class Bacilli; order Lactobacillales; family Lactobacillaceae; genus Lactiplantibacillus; species Lactiplantibacillus fabifermentans. The sequence goes on from NZ_AYGX02000070.1 coordinate 18,647, forward strand.
AAGTCAGTTTAAGTTCCGCTGCGGCCAAAACTTTCTTAAATTGGCGATCAGTTTGTTGAACCCTCACAAAACTAATCGTTGTCAGCCCAACTAAAACGGCCACCACAGCCACGAATAATTTAATTTGCGTATATTGAACCCCGATTGCAAACCAAAAATTCATCCTACCAATGGTAAGGGCTGATAAATATCGAAACATCCGATACCACACTTGTGCCCGTGTCTTAACCCGACGTGCCGATTGGTGCTGCTCGTAGTATGCTGCTTCCGCCGCCGTAATTTCTGCGACCGTTGCCTTACTAACTGAATTGCCCAATGCAACTCGGAATTGTGCAACTAACATCAAGAATGCAAACACACCCCAGACAAGTGCCACCGAAATCAAAATAGCTATATATAATTTCATCCCTAAATCCTTTCAAAGTTGTATATTCCCCGAAGTCACTTTTTGCCATCACAACAAAAAAATGCGACTAGCATACACGGTGCAACCACAAATCATGGTCAAACCATCGTCATTATTCAAAAATCAATCTAGCTGGCGGCTAACCGTTATGTAATCCGCCATGCGGGTGGCGTTAACGGGATTGTTTTTCATCCCGTTTACACCACGGACGTCTTTTGAGACTTGGGGTATAGGCTCAAAAGCGAGGTCCAAGACCGCTCCCCAGGCTTGGACCGGTCCTCATTGCGGATGGAATTACGATCAGCCGCCAGCGGCAAGTCCATATTCATAAACCGTTAAAAAAGCCGAAAAAAAACGATGACCATCATCATATGATCATCGTTGATTTAAATCAGACAAAGCGTCCGATTAAATTATTTAGCTTGATGTTCGGCAACATAGTCCACAACTTCGCCGACCGTGTTTAGCTTTTCGGCATCTTCGTCAGAGATTTCACTGCCGAAGGTGTCTTCCAATTCCAAAACAAATTCAACGAAATCAATTGAATCAGCATCTAAATCGGTTTGTAAGTTCATTTCATTGGTTACTGTACTTTGTTCAACTTCGAAACGGTCCGCAATAATGGCCGCAATCTTATTGAAAATTTCTTCTTTCGTCATGTAAAATATCCCTCACTAACTTGAATTCACTAAAGTATTCTAATCGTTTTCAGCGGGCTTGTCTACACTTGCTTGTTGATTTGCTTGCTGGTTGGCAAAGTAATCCGCCACCCCCGGCACTAAATCAGTGTTGACCATTTGACGAATCTGGCGAATCGTGTTGACGATAGTTGGTGCTTTGCTGGAACCATGCGTCTTGACAACCGGTGCTTGTAAGCCTAATAAGACCGCCCCGCCGTATTGTGAATAATCCATTTGTGACCGGATTTGATTGAAGCCATTCTTCAACAATAAGCCACCTAATTTACCACTGACACCCGTATTATAAACGGCATCCTTAACTAAGCCTAACATCGCCCGCGCCGTGCCTTCGATACTCTTCAAAACCGCATTACCAGTGAAGCCATCCGTCACGACCACATCCGCGACCCCTTTTAATAAGTCCCGGGATTCCACGTTACCAACAAAGTTAATATCAGCGGTTTGTTGTAATAATTCAAACGCGGCTTTGTGGACTTTGTTGCCTTTGTCATCTTCCGTCCCATTGTTTAACAATGCGACCCGTGGTTGTTTAGCTTGCATCATGCGTTCTGCGTAATACGTTCCTAAAACGGCATATTGTTGCAAGTTCAACGGCTTGCTATCGGCATTGGCGCCAATATCCATCATGACAAAGTTCGATTGGTTGGCATTACGCACGACGGGTAAAGTCGTCACTAATCCCGGCCGGTCGATACCTTTAATCCGACCAACGATAAATAACCCCGCCGCTAAAACTGCGCCCGAGTTACCGGCTGAGAAAAAGGCGTCGGCTTGCCCGTCTTTAACGGCTTGAGCCGCCATCACGATTGAAGAGTGCTTTTTACGTCGCACGGCCCGGACTGGTTCGTCTTCCATGGTGATGACTTCATCTGCATTAATCACTTGAATACGATCACGATTTTTTAAATGTTGGTTGATAACATCGCGTTGGCCATATAGTAAAAAGACCGTATCTTCAAATAAATCGCGGGCTTGTTCGACCCCTTCAATAACTGCGGTGGGGGCATAATCGCCACCCATGGCATCAATTGCAATTTTAACCATTAGTTTGTACCATCCTCTCGTCAGCGGGCTTAATCGAGCGTGCCTATCGCTGCCAGTTTCTGTTTTAAATATTGTGCTAACGCCACGTTATCCGGTTGGCTTTGCCAATCCGGCTGTTGGACGAGCGCGTGCGCATCTTGTTGTGCCACTTGTAATACGTTCAAGTCCGCAATCGGATCACCGACTTTAAATGACGGCATCCCAGATTGTTTGACCCCTAAGACTTCCCCAGAACCACGCAGTTCCAAGTCTTTTTGTGCCAAAACAAAGCCGTTTGTCGTTTCCGTCATGATTTGCATGCGTTCAATGCCTTGTTGATTCTTGGGGTCAGCGACTAAGATACAATACGACGCCTTGCTGCCCCGGCCAACACGGCCCCGCAACTGATGCAGTTGGGCTAAGCCAAAACGGTCGGCGTTATAAATCATCATAATCGTGGCATTTTTTACATCGACCCCGACTTCAATGACGGTCGTCGAGACCAATAATTGAGTCTTGTTAGCTTTAAAGTCAGCCATCACGGCTTCTTTTTCTTCCGGTTTCATCCGGCCGTGCAATAATCCAACCGTATAATCCGGCGCAAAATATTCTTGTAAATTCGCCGACAAAGCTTCGGCGTTTTTAACGTCGAGCGTTTCGGATTCTTCAATCAACGGCGTTACCACATAGGCTTGCGACCCACTCGCCAACTGTTTGCGCACAAATTGTAACGCGGAGTTGGCTTGGTTGCTACGGACCCATGTCGTTTGAATCGGTTGCCGGCCGGCCGGTAGTTCGTCGATTTCAGAAACATCCATTTCACCATAAGCCGTAATCGCTAACGTCCGTGGAATCGGGGTGGCCGTCATCGCAAGCGCATCCGGTTGACCACCTTTTTGACGGAAAGCAGCCCGTTGATTGACGCCAAAACGATGTTGTTCATCGGTGATGACTAAGCCTAAATTAGCATAGTCGACACCATCTTGAATCAGCGCATGCGTCCCAATCAATAAATTGATATCACCCTTCGCCAAAGCCGCCAACAATGTTTTACGGGCGGCTGGCTTCGTTGAACCGGTCAACAAGGCCACGTTGACGTCTGTATCCGCAAAGACTTGTGCCAAGTTGTTGGCATGTTGTTCCGCCAAAATTTCAGTAGGCGCCATTAACGCTGCTTGATAGCCAGCCGTAATGGCGGCATACATCACAATGGCGGCCACAATCGTTTTCCCAGAACCAACGTCCCCTTGCAACAGGCGATTCATGTGTTTGCCCGACTTCAAATCGAGACAGATTTCATTAACGACGCGTTTCTGTGCTTTCGTCAATTCAAACGGTAACGTCTTGATAAACGCTTTGAGACGGTCATTGTCGTAATGAATCGCAATCCCATCAGTCGTCGCATCGGTTTGCTTTAATTGTTGCATCTGCATTTGGAAAAGTAAAAATTCCTCATACGTTGCCGAACGTCGCGCCGCCGTCGAGGCATCCTGACTCGCCGGAAAATGCATATCGTGAATCATTTGCCGCCGTGACAACAGCCGATACTTGGCCATTAACGTCGGTGGCACGATATTGACGATGGCATCGCCGTACTCATCATACGCTTGTTTAATGAGTTTGCGAATCGTCGGCTGTTTAATCGACTTGCTAGCCGGATAAATCGAACCAAACGCGGCTTCTTTATTATTCGGGTTAATAATTTTCATCCCGGAAATACTGCTACGCTTGGCATCCCAGCGGCCATAAACGGCAATTGGTTGGCCCGTTTCAATTTGTTTCATCAAATATGGTTGGTTAAAAAAAGTCACCATGTAAACATCATGATCGATTAATAACCGAAAATTTAGCCGACTCTTCTTACGACCAAAGCGCGCTAAGACCGGTTCCGACGCCACGGTCCCTTTCAACGTCACTTTTTCTTGGTCGGCAATCTCATTGACATCCTTGACTTGTAAATCATCATAGCGAAAGGGGTAATACGTTAATAAGTCGGCGACCGTATTAATACCAAGCTCCGCCAACGCTTTTTGCCGCGCCGGTCCAACCCCAGCTAATTCACCAACTGCATCCGATAATTGTTGCACCATCTCGCCACCCCTTTCCAATCATTAATAGTCTAATTATACCAAACAATCCCTGAACTGCCCAAAAAGCGCTGGGATACAGTACCGTTCTTTCTTGAAGCTAGTTATTGCCGCAGTCGGCTGACCGTAATTTCATCGTTCTGGGACCGGTCCAAGCCTGAGAAGCGGTCTTGGACCTCGCTTTTGAGCCTAAAAAACAAGTCTCAAAAGACGTCCGTGGTGTAAACGGCCAAAAAACGCCCTTTAACACCACCTTCAGGACGACTCCATTACGGTCAGCCAACTGCTAATCTCAGCTCAATTTCAAAAGAACTTTAAGTATATGAAATGGTAATTGAACATTTTCGATAGTGGTTGTTACAATCAAAAATTGGTTGTTAATAACCGACTTTAAGAAAGACCTATCGCTTGGCCGCATGTACTCGACTGTAACTGTATCGGTCTGGCTATTTTGGAAAAACACAAAATAAAAGGTCACCGCCTGATAGCAATCAAATATCTTTAAAATAAAAAATCCACGACATGAAACTATTGTCGTAGATCCTTTAACATTGAAATCAAATTTAGCAGGCGGTTTGGCCTAATGGAAGTTACCGTGAAAGTGGCGTAAATGTGGTGATTTCCCGCATTTACGCCACCGACGCCTTTGATGATTAGCGCACTTTGCTGAGCATCAAAGCGAGGCCTGAGACCGCTTTTCAGGCTCAGGCCGTTCGCCACGGCAACTGGAATTAGGCCAAACCGCCAGCGGCATTAGACCCGATTATTCCACTGAAATCAAGAATGGGTAGACTGGTTGGTCACCTTCGTGAATTTCAATTTCTAATTCGTCGTCTAACGCTTGGATTTGGTCAGATAATTTATCGGCATCGGCTTGGGTAGCGTCCGTCCCATAAATAATCGTCACTAATTCGCTGTCATCGTCAAGCATGTGCTTGACCATTTCAATAGTTGCTTGTTCACGGTCAGGGTTAGTGACCACGATATCGCCGTCAACTAAGCCCATGTAGTCATCTTTTTTGATGGCCATGCCGTCAATCGTGGTATCACGCACCGCATGCGTCACTTGACCACTGATAACCGTATCTAACGTGTCTTCCATCGCACTTTGGTTTTCTTCCAAATCAGCATCTGGATTGAACGCTAACATCGCGGTCATCCCTTGAGAAATCGTCTTGCTATGCACGATTTTTACCGGAATATCAGCCACATCAGCGGCTTGTTCCGCTGCTAAAAAGATGTTTTTATTATTTGGTAAAACTAAAGCCTTGTCGGCGCCACTTTCATTGACGGCTTTCACGATATCCGCGGTACTTGGATTCATCGTTTGACCACCCGCAATGATGTTGGTGACTCCTAAACCAGTGAATAACTTGCCAATCCCGTCACCAGAAGCCACTGAAATAATTGCATAACCCTTCATATCTGGTTTCGGTTGGGCATCGGCTTGGGCCACGGCAACGGGTGCATCTTGGGCTTCTTCGTCATGTTCCATAATCGTTTCTTGTTGCAAACGCATATTGTCGACTTTGACTTTAATCAAAGCCCCGAAGCGTTGCCCCCAAGTCATGACATCGCCTGGATGTTCCGTATGAACATGCACTTTAACGATTTCATCATCATTGATCACAAGTAAGGAGTCGCCAAGTTTAGCTAAATAGTCATAAAACTTATCGTAGTCGAACTTTTGATCAACTAACTTACCGTCACCAATCCGGACCATGATTTCAGTACAGTAACCGTACTTGATATCATTGGGGTCCAGTTTACCTTGGACACTTTGGTGATGGGCGGCATCGATCATCGAATCCATTTCCGCATCGTCTGGTTTGTAGTCTTCAGATTCGTCGACTTTACCACTTAAGGCGTCACTAAAGGCTTCCAAAACAAAGGTCAACCCTTGACCACCAGAATCAACGACCCCGACTTGTTTCAAAACGGGTAACAAATCTGGCGTTGATTTTAAAGCAGCTTCGGCCGCGGTGACGATTTGGGCCATTACTTCATTGATATCATTCGTCGATTTAACGGCTTCTTTACCCGCACCGGCAGCTTTACGCACAACCGTTAAAATCGTCCCTTCTGTGGGCTTCATAACGGCCTTATACGCCGTTTGAGCACCGGCAGCGAACGCTTCAGCCAAATCTTTGGCATCTAACGTGTCTTTATCGGCCACGTTTTTAGAGAAGCCCCGAAAAATTTGGGACAAAATAACGCCGGAGTTACCCCGCGCGCCCATTAATAAGCCTTTTGCTAAAGCGGACGCTAAGTCGCCAACCTTTTCGCTCGTTTCTTCACGTTCGTATTTGGCACCACTGGCCATGGATAAACTCATATTGGTCCCGGTATCACCATCTGGTACTGGGAAAACGTTCAAAGAATTAATGAATTCAGCACGTTGGTTCAGCTTTTGTGAAGCGGCTTGCACCATTTTGCCGAATTCGAGATTAGTAATCGTGGTGATTTTCAATTTCAAAATTCCTCCTTGGCTGACCGCCAATTTGCTTAGTCGTTCATTACCCGAACACCTTGGACAATGACGTTGACTGAATTGGCTGCAACGCCAAGCATGTTTTGTAAATTATATTTGACCTTGGCTTGGACATTCCGTGATACTTCTGAGATTTTAGTTCCATAACTAACGATAATGTTGACTTCGATCGCCACCCCATTATCTTCTTGGCGGACAACCACACCCCGCGCATAGTTTTCGCGGCGTAAAATTTCATTTAAGTTATCGCGAATTTGGTTGCGACTAGCCATGCCGACAACCCCATAATTATCAGTTGCGGCACCGCCAACGACGGTCGCAATGACATCATTATCAATATCAATCGTTCCAAATTGCGTTTTGATTTTGACAGCCATGAAAATAGCCTCCTTGTTTTAACGCGCTCATTTACGATAGTTTATCATAGCACAACGTATCATGAAAGAAAAATTACACGACTGCCCTTAACGAAGCCCACGCTGACGGAATTCAGCAGTAAAGTAAAATTACTTGATAGAAATGTATTGCAACCTTTATTAATCTATGATAAATTATTCTAGTGAATGATAAAGCAACGACCTTTTATCAATGATTACCGAAGGAGGCAGATCAACATGGCAAAAGACTACGTTACAGGCAAGCGGACGCATTTTGGTAACACGCGTTCACACGCTTTAAACCACAGCCGCCGCAGCTGGAAAGCTAACTTGCAAAAAGTTCGCATTTTAGTTGATGGTAAACCAAAGAAGGTTTGGGTTTCAGCTCGGACTTTGAAATCAGGTAAAGTAACGCGCGTTTAGCGCAGCAAATCGTCACCACAAAATTTATTTTGCGGGTGGCGTTTTTTGTTGCCTTTTTTTATAAAAACTGGTGCTTTTTTTATAAAGTTTATAAAACAAGGGTGGTCCCAAGGGCGGTTAGTTTGCGAGCATTAACGTGGAATCGGCAATTATGCCCGGTTTTTGGGCATGGTTGCTGATTCCGGGTTAAGCGGAACAAACTGCCCTTGGGACCACGCTTCGACAATCAAGCTAGGCCCGACCCAAATCTCCACCAAAATCAGATCAGAATTTTCTCAAAAAAAATGAAAACCGGCCATTTTACCGTACTTAATAAGTGTGACCTAAATTCATTTTTTGGAGGAACTCTTTTGAAAGCCTTACTAACACTAACCACCCTCACAAGTTTCACGGCCCTAACTCTCGCCGGCTGTGGCACCACTACCAAACAGTCACCAGTTACCACGAAAAAAGCCACCGTGACCAAAGTTGCCCAGCATCCGACTAAATCACCCGACCCAACCGAACCACTAGATACTTATCATCAAATCAAGCTGAACCAAACTACCTTGGCAGAGGTCAAAGCCAAATACGGCGCACCCACGCTCAGTCAAACGCTACCAGCCGATGACCAATCCGCTGAAACCGATTATCATTGGAAAAACATCAAAATGGGCGGTCATTTCGTCGATGTCGGCCTAATCGTGCACAACAATCGTGTGGTTGCCAAAGGCTATGAAACGCTGACCATCAAAAACGACCCGCAAGTGCTTAAAGATAAAGCGCGGAGCTTCAAAAAGGGCGACACGGCTCAGGCGGTGTTGGCCAAGTTCGGGATGGCGAGTGCCGAACAAATTACTCTTCAACCAAACGGCAACACCACCCGCACCCTGAAATTTCTATATCAAAATGAACAACAAGCAGATTCTTGGGAAGTGGGCTTCGAATTCAAGAATGATCACATTACCGATATGTTCCAACTACATTAACGAACCGCATATTAATGGCTAAACACCCAACATCATTGCAGCACTTCATTGGTAAGCAAGATTCTGGGAAAAACTTTCGGATACTGGTCAATTGCCGCTGACCTACAGCTAAATTACGACTATCGTTTAGACACAACTAAGGAGTCACCACTAGCACATAAAATAGTGGTGACTCCTTAGTTATACTGTTCAAAAAATATGTGCCGTTAAGAAAAACATCCCGGAAACAGGTTAACTTGCTGGAGGTCAACATTCGAAGACCACTTGATCTTACAGAGCTAATCTTAGTATGTTTTGATCAATGTTTTATCTGGTTGACTCGTTCTAAAAGTGGCATCACCGGCAGTTGTTGCCCAGTTGCCACCCGGCCGATGATTTTATGGGATTTCAAGCATCGCGGCTTTGAATCACCGCTAAAACGCCCGTATCAAAGCTAAACTGCCCGCTCGTCCCGACAAATTCGTTTGACGCCCATGAAATGGGATAGTCATTGTGCGCGGCTTGTAGTTGATACTTTTCGTCGGGTAATGTCAGGTGCATCGGCATCAACGGCACAAACGCCAAATAACGTTTGTCCGCTTCCTTAGCGAGCGTGTACGTCCCGGGTAAAAAGTATTGGACCGTATTTTGCCGGTCAATAATTTTAATTTTCGGCGCCAACTGCCGGAAAAACGGGTCTAAGACGAGCCACAAATTGGCTAACAAGTGGTCTAACCGGCCACCCGTCGCCCCATAAAGGTGTAATTCGTCCGGCGCATACGTTTCAAAAATTGATTTAACCGCTAATTGCGTATCGGTATGGTCCTGGTCCGGCTTCACGATAACCGCGCCGTCTAACGAGTCTTTAACGAGCGCCAACTCCGCAGCATCAATCGAGTCAAAGTCCCCCACGACCATCACTGGTTTGATGCCACCTTTAACGAGCCGCAACGCGCCGCGGTCAGCGCCGACCCACGGCCCGGGAATTTGCATTAAATCTACTGGCCAATTTTCGGTTGGTCCCCCCACAAGTAAATTTATCGTGGTCATTAGTTAGTCGCCACCTTCAAGTCTTCAATCCGTTGCGCCGGATCATCGCTGTCATAAATATATGAGCCAGCAACCGCGACCGTTGCCCCCGCATCATAACATTTTTTAACCGTGACATCGTTAACGCCACCGTCAACTTCAATATCAAAGTCATAACCGTTTTTTTGCTTCAAGGCATCGAGGGCGGCAATTTTGGTGACCATCGCATCTAAGAAATGTTGCCCACCAAAACCAGGGTTAACGGTCATGATTAAGACTTGATCAACTAATGGCAATAACCCTTCAATCATGTTCAACGGGGTCCCGGGGTTGACGACTACTTCCGCTTTAGCACCGGCTTGTTTGATTAATTGAAGCGCGTGATAAATATGTTGCGTACTTTCCACATGGACCCCAATTAAATCCGCGCCGGCCTGCGCAAATTGTTCCACAAACCGTTCCGGATCCACAATCATTAAATGACAATCTAAGGTCAATGAAGTTAACGGCCGTAATGCTGCCACGGTGCTCATCCCAAAGGACAAGTTCGGCACAAATTGCCCATCCATGACATCAATATGCAAGCTGTCCGCACAAGCTTGTTCAACCATTTGAACATCGCGTTGTAAATTTGCAAAATCTGCACTCAAAATTGAAGGCGCCACTTTAATCATTTTTATTCACTCACTTTTTCTTATTATAGATGACTTTTTTATTTTTAATCGTTTCATAAAATTGTAAGTAATTGTCGTAGCGACTGGCTAAAACTTCGCCAGCAGCTAAAGCTTCCTTGACGGCACAATGTGGTTCATTGATATGCACGCAACCGCGGTACTTACAGTCAACACTCAAGCGGACGAACTCCGGAAAATAATGGGTCAAATCAGTCGCCGGAATATCAAAGACTTCGTACGAAGAAAAGCCCGGCGTATCAGCAACTAGGCCGTCAGCCACTTCAATTAAGCTCACTTTACGCGTCGTATGTTTCCCACGATTTAAAGCTTGTGAAATTTCACCAGTCGCCAAATCCAAGCCTGGTTGCAAATGATTTAACAACGTCGACTTGCCAGCCCCAGTTTGCCCCATGACAACTGCCACGTGACCAGCGAGCGCTTGCTTGACCGCCGTTAGCGTATCCGCTTCAAAGGCGTGACGACCCATAATCACTTGATAACCGATTTTTTCATAGGCCGCTGCCAATTTTTGCCGCTCAGCGTAGATTTCATCTGACAGTAAGTCGGTTTTGGTCATATAAATGACCGAATGAACGCCGGCAACTTCTAGGGCCACCAACTGACGATCCAACAAGTTCGTCGAAAATTCTTGTTCAGTGGTTGCGGTGACCACAATTGCCAAATCAACATTGGCAACTGGTGGGCGCACCAATTCATTTTCCCGATCCAAAATTTTTAATAAATAACCTTCTTGCGGCGTCGTACTTTCAAACTCTACTTGGTCACCGACTAACGGCGTAATTTTACGTTTACGGAAATTTCCCCGCGCGCGGGTTCGATAGAGTTGGCCGTCAGCGTAAATATCGTAAAAACCACTCAGCGATTGTCGAATTTGTCCAATTTTCAAATTAGCACCACCTTATTTTTAATTTGGTACGGTCCACTTGTGTTAACAAGTCCATTGTACCAAAAAGAAGTCATGTGTGCGCATGACTTCTTTTTTTATTTTGCTGCATCGTTATTCGTTACTTTTAAGTTTTCTTTCCACACCACGCCGTTGCGCACGATTCGATATTTCGCATCGCCCTTCCCGGTAAGTTGCACTGGAATGCTAACCGTCGTGTCGTGAGTAATCCCGATGTCGCGATAGACCGAGTCAAAGACATGCGTGTCATCTTGGAGATAAACTTTCACGTCATTTGCTTGACCCGCTACCGAAGTCATCGACTTATAGGGCACTTTTATCTTAACATAAAAGTTCTGGGTCGTCGCTGAACTAGGCTGGCTCCCACGAGACATGTAAACTGTGACCGTTGAGCCCGCCCGAACGGCGCCACCGCCTTCCGGATCTTGATCGTACGAGTAACCGGCCTTCTGCTCGTCCGAATACCCTTGTTTGAAAGTAATATTCAAACCGTTGGCATTACCATAATCCAAAATATCGGCTTTGCTTTCGCCCGTCAAATCCTTTAAGTCGACGTAACGACTACCGGCACTGACCGTCAACGTCACCGTCGTATTCGTCGGTAAAACTTGACTGCCAGCTAAGACATCTTGGCTAATAATTTGGCCTTCCGTCACGGCCGAAGTACTATACTTTTTTTTGACGGTAAACCCCGCCGCTTTGAGGGACTTAGCGACCCCAGTATAGCTTTCGTTGACATAGTTGCCAAAACTAATCGCTTTGGCCCCACTACTGACGACTAAGTTAATGCGTGAACGTTCTTGAACCGTCGTTTTGGCACCCGGCGTACTTTTAATCACGTGGTTCTTAGCCACACTATTGCTTTTTTCACGCTTGATGGTCCCCACTGACAAGTGTTTCTTAGCCAGTTGGGTCGTTGCCACCACTTGGCTCAGTCCCGTTACTTTGGGGACGGTCGTGGATTGTGGTCGACTGAGTTCCCAGCCAACCGCAATTGCGATTAAGAACAAGACAACAATCGCCCCAATGATAATCAGTCGCCGCCGCAGCGGATGGCGCTTGGACCACGACCGCGTTGGTAATGGTTCCGGGTCCGGCGCACTCGTTGGTGCCGTTGTTGGTTGCGTGGCAGTGCTCGTCGCTGGTGCCGGTTGTGACTTGGGCATCGCTTGAGTTTTTTCTAAATCACGGTGAGCGTCAATGGCGGCGGCAATTTCCGCACTCGGCATGATTTTCGTTTCGTCATTGCCGAGGTCGTCGGGGACGAACCGTTTTTCACCGACGCGGGTACTCGACAATGTCGTCAACAAATCATTGGCCATATCCTCAACCGTTGCATAACGGTCGCGCGGATCTTTAGCCGTTGCTTGTAAGACGACGTTTTCTAACGCTTGTGGAATGGCACTGTCAAAGTCGCGGACCGACGGAATTTCATTTTGGAAATGTTTTAACGCAATCGAAACCGCCGTTTCACCTTTGAAAGGTACGGAGCCCGTCAACATTTCGTACAATATGATTCCTAACGAATAAATATCCGACTGCTTGGTCGCCATACTGCCGCGCGCTTGTTCCGGCGACAAGTAATGGACCGAACCCAAGATAGTATTCGTCTGGGTCATCGAGTGTTCGGATAAGGCCACCGCAATCCCAAAGTCCGTAATTTTAGCATTGCCTTGTTCATCTATTAAAATATTTTGCGGTTTTAAGTCCCGATGAATGATGTTATGCGCATGCGCCGTTGCCACGGCACTTAATATTTGTTCCATGATGTCAATCACTTGTTGGAGCGGCAACGGGAAGTTCTTCTTAATGTAGTTCTTTAAGTCCATCCCTTTGACGTATTCCATCACCAAGTATTGCATCCCGTTTTCTTCACCGACATCGTACAAACTAACGATGTGCGGGTGCACTAATTCGGTTGTGGCTAAAGCCTCACGTTGAAATCGTTTGATGGTTTTAGGATCATCGCGCAAATCCAATCGCAATAATTTGACCGCAACATCGCGATCCAATATTAAGTCATGCGCCAAGTAAACATTGGCCATCCCACCTTCACCTAAGGACCGGACGATCCGATACCGTCCGCTAAGTGTGTAGTTGGGTGTCATTTACTGGCCACCTCGCCATCAACGGCGACAATTAAGGCCGTGATATTATCGAAACCACCCGCCGCATTGGCAAGCTTAATTAACTGTTCACATTTTTGCGTCGCCGTTAAATCATCGGCTTGCAAAACTTGGGACAATTGTTCATCCGTGACCATATTCGTCAAACCATCGGAACACAATAATAATTGGTCGCCCGGTTGCATGTGATACAAGTTCGTATCAATATCCGCATCCGGTGAGATACCTAAAGTCCGGGTGATAATATTTTTTTGCGGGTGTTGCCGTGCTTGTTCCGTAGAAATTTCGCCGCGCTTAACTAACTCGTTGACTAACGAATGGTCCTCGGTCAACTGTTGCAACTGGCCGTCGCGGAATAAATAGCCGCGACTGTCACCAATATTAGCCATCAAAAATTCGTCATTAAACATTAAGGCCGCGACCATCGTCGTTCCCATCCCGTTTAAATCCGAAAATTCACGCGCTTTATCAATAATATGTTGATTTTCATCTTGAACTTCGGCAGCTAACCATTTCACCGCGTCGGTTGGTTCACTAAACGTCGTGTTTTCAAAGCGATATCCCATGTGAGAGACTGCCATTTCCGACGCCACGTCGCCACCTTGATGGCCACCGATACCGTCAGCGACAATGGCAAAGTTAATGCCCGCCGCATTTTTAAAGACGCCGACATAGTCCTCATTTTCTTTGCGTTGTTGGCCAATATCCGACCGATATGCAAAATCCACCGTTCACCACTCCACTGTTATTTTTTTCGTAAACAAGCAATGAAAAAGCCATCTGATAAGTAATCATCCGGATAGATCGATAAGGTGTCGGTCGTACGGTCGGCTTTTAAATTTTGTTTAGTTGCCGTTTTAATCAATTCAAACTCAGGATGGGCCGCTAAGAATTGATCGACGACGTCCTGGTTTTCTTGTTGCAAAATCGTACAAGTGCTATACGTCATGATACCACCTTTTTTCAAGGTTGGGGCAGTGGCCGTTAAAATCGCCAACTGAATCCGTTGTAAATTCTCGCTATCAGATAGTTGCTTTTCATAACGAATTTCTGGTTTGCGGCGAATCAAACCTAATCCAGAACACGGGGCATCGACTAAAATGCGGTCAAAATGCTGATCACCAAATTCTTCGCCAACTTTTCTAGCATCCAATTCAGTCGCCGCGACCCGGTCAGCCACATGCATCCGGGCTGCATTTTGCCCGATTAAACGGACTTTATTAGCATGAATATCTAATGCCACAACTTCGCCACCATCATCGGCATCTAGCATCGCCGCAATCTGCGTTGTTTTGCCCCCCGGTGCCGCACACGCATCGAGCACTTGGTCACCTTGTTGCGGATCCATGGCAGCCACGGCCAGTTGGGCACTTTCGTCTTGAATAGTGAACATCCCGTACTTCATCGCTTCAGTCGTCACCGCTTGGCCTTCAGTAACCACTAACCCTAATGGTGAAATTTCACTTGGTTCAACCGTTAAGCCTTCATTAGTCAACGCGGACGTCACATCAGCTAAGTCGGAAACCGCCGTATTGACCCGTAAGGATTGCTTGGCGGGTTGGTTCAATGAGGCAATGATACTTTGCATCTTTGCATCGCCCACTTGGTCCCGTAACGTTTGAATAAGCCAAACTGGAATACTGAACATCACACTTAAGCGTTCATCAGCATCTTCAATCGCGTCAAAACTTGGCAACCCACTACGGTCCATTTGATGCAAGACGCCAGTTACAAAACGCCGAATGCCGGGGTGTCCTTTGACTTTGGCAATTTCAATCGTTTCATTAAAAACGGCCCGTTGGGGAATTTTATCCAAAAATTGCCACTGATAAACCGCACTTAATAACAGTTCGTGCACCCATGGATCTAACTGATGAGGATGGCGCACAAATGGTTTGAGCCAATATTCCAAGGTCAACCGATGTTGAATGACCCCATAGACCATATTCGTTAATAAGTTAATGTCACGGCGGTCCATCGAATGTTGGTTAATAATTTGATTCAATTGTAAATTAGAATAAGCGCCATCTTTAATTTTCGCTAACGCGGCGACCGCTAACCAGCGGGGGGTGTTGTCTACTGAACTCATTTCGTAATTACCTGCTCTCCGGTCGCAAATTTATCAGCAGCCCCATTTAAATAGTCGGTAATCGTCATTTTCGGTTTACCGGCGGGTTGTAAAGTTTTAACAGCTAAGGCGGTCCCATTTGCAGCGGCAATCACTAATTCGTGTTTCGCTTTGCGAACCACTTGTCCGGCAGCTTGACTGACTGTTTCCGTCAATGGCGTTACTTCCCAGAACTTGGTCCGTTTGCCGTCCATCATGGCGTAGGCAATCGGCGCTGGCCGCATACCGCGAACTTGGTTATCGATCTGTTCAGCGGTCTTGTTGAAGAAATCCAAGACTTCTTGTTCCGGTTGGATATTTGGTGCAAAGGTCACTTCATCTTCCGGTTGTGGCGTCGCGGTAATTTCGCCCGCAATTAATTTAGGCAAGGTTGCTAAGAGTAAATCGCGACCAACCACGCTCAACTTGTCAAACATGGTCCCAGTATCATCATCTTTTTCAATCGGGATTGCTTGTTGCGCCAACATATCCCCGGCGTCCATCTTCTTGACCATATAAATAATGGTAATCCCAGTTTCTTTTTCACCGTTAATGATGGAATATTGGACTGGTGCCCCGCCACGATATTTAGGCAATAGCGAGCCATGCACGTTCACGGCTGCCAACTTAGCGGCTTTGAGTAACTTCGTTGGTAAAAATTGACCGAAGGCGGCCGTCACGATCAAATCCGGTTGTAAGTCGATGATGCGTTGCATTTCGGCACTGCCACCGATTTTTTCTGGTTGTAACACCTCAATACCATGTTCGACTGCAACTTGTTTGACGGGAGAAGCCGTCAAAACGTGCTTACGACCCACACGGCGGTCGGGCTGGGTCACGACGGCTAATACATCGTAACCGGTATCGATTAAACTAGCTAAAATCGGCGCAGCAAATTGCGGCGTCCCCATAAAAACAATTGATGTCATCTAAAAAATTCCTCCTAACCCACTTGGTTTACATAAAGTGCAATGGTTCCACATCAATCCCAATTTGTAAGCCTTGGCGTTGCTGTGCTTGGGTTTCGTGTAATAACGTGGTTAACGTTTTTTCCAAGTTGGGTTCTCGTTTATATTTAATAACAATTTGATAATAATAGCGGCGATTGACGCGCGCGATTGGTTTAGGCGTCGGCCCGAGCAAAATCGTCTGCGGGTCCAAACGCGGCCGTAACCATTGTAACAGTTGGTACATGCGTTTGGCAGCGATTCCTTCGTCGAGATCACTGGCAGTTATTTGGACCGTAAAATAATACGGTGGATAACCACCTTGATGACGCATCGCCATTTCATACTTAAAAAAGCCTTCGTAGTCATGATGCTTGGCAAAGCGAATCGCGTAATGATCCGGGTTAAACGTTTGAATGTAAACGTGACCCGTCTTTTCCGCACGTCCGGCGCGACCACTAACTTGGGTCAGCAATTGAAAGGTGCGCTCACTAGCTCGAAAGTCCGGCAGTCCCAACGCCGTGTCGGCATTCAAAACCCCAACTAAGGTCACATTCGGAAAGTCCAGCCCTTTAGCAATCATTTGCGTTCCAATCAAAATATCGGCTTCACCACTGCCAAATTTGGCCAATAATTTCGCATGGGCGCCCTTCTTACGGGTCGTATCATTATCCATGCGAATAATGCGCGCGTCAGGCATTAAGTCTTGCAGCTCTTCTTCGACTTTTTCGGTTCCCGTTCCATAATACCGAATTTGGCGACTATGGCAATTCGGACAAGTCCGCGGAATCGGTTCTTCATGACCACAATAGTGACATTTCATCGTATGCGTATCCATATGCAATGTTAGCGAAATATCACAGTTGGGGCACTTCAACACGAACCCACAATCGCGACACAAGACAAATGATGAATAACCACGGCGATTCAACATCAATACGCTTTGTTCATGCCGGTCCAACCGATCTTGTAAGGCAACTAACAGGGGGGCCGAAAAGTTACTTTCGGCGTGTTTTTGTAATTCGGTCTTCATATCAATAATCGAAACTTCCGGTAGCGGGCGGCGATTGACCCGGTCCGCTAACACGAGCCGTTCATAAACGCCCTTTTCAGCGCGGGCCCGCGTTTCTAATGACGGGGTCGCCGAACCTAAAACAACTGGGCAATCATGATACTGACTACGCCACAAGGCTACTTGTCGCGCATGATAGCGCGGCGCATCGTCTTGTTTGTAACTACTTTCATGTTCTTCGTCCATAATAATCAAACCGATTTTATCTAACGGTGCAAAGACGGCTGAGCGGGCGCCAACGACGACTTGGGCTTCTTGCCGTTTGATGCGGCGCCACTCATCATATTTTTCACCATTGGACAAGCCACTGTGTAAGACGGCAACTGCCTTCCCAAAGCGCCCTTTAACCCGCCGGACCATTTGCGGGGTCAATGAAATTTCAGGCACAAGCATCAAGGCGGTCTTACCTTGGGCTAACGCCGCCGCAATCGACTGCAAATAGACTTCGGTCTTGCCCGAACCAGTGACACCTTCTAATAAGAACGTCTTAGTTTCACTGCCATTGACCGCTTGGGTGATGCGATCCGTGGCGACTTGCTGTTCAGCATTCAATTTCAATGGCTTAGTGGCTTCGATGTCACTGGTCGCATACGGATCACGGTAAACTTCTAAGGCCACTTTTTGAAGCCAGCCTTTTTGCTCACCCGTGCGAATAACCGCTTCACTGACATCAAACTCATCGCAAAAGGCTTTTTGCGTCATCGTTTCACCGTTTAAAGTCGCCAAGCCTTTCAATAGTGCCAACTGCTTTTTAGCACCACCACGCACTGTTTCGGTGGCAGAGGTAAGTTCGGCCGCCGTTAAAGTCGTCTTAACGCCTAATTGGGTCTTATGACGAGCCTGATTTTTTACTTGATAATAAACTTCAACTTCACCCGCGGCTTGTAACCGCAATAGCTCACTGACTTGTTGCGGGGTGGTCGCAACACTGTCAAAATCAACGCTAGCCGCCCCGTGAAAGAGTTGTTCAGCCACGGTCGGTGAGGTCGTGGCCGTACGCCGTAACTGCTTTTCATACTTGGCCCGCATCACAGCTGGCAACATCGTTTGGGCACATGTAATTTGAAACGAGAACGTACTGGCGGCCAGCCAAGCAGTCATCTTTAAGGCTTCCGTATTTAACACGGGGGCCAAATCAACGACCGCATCGATGGCTTTTAAGTCGCCATCAAAATTCGTCACATCACTTGTCTTTAAGACAAAGCCTTGCACGCGCCGCTTACCGCGACCAAACGGGACCACGACCCGCATTCCAGGGGTCACTTGCGATTGCCACGCTGTTGGAATTTGATAACTGTACGGGCGATTCGTTTGCATCGTCGGTACATCCACTAAAACTTGGGCAATTTGCGCCACGCTACTCTTCCTCTCTCGTTTGTAAGGCGGTCAACAAAATTTGTTCAGCCACGGCCGCCTTTGATAATAAAGGCGTCGTTACTGGTTCATGCTCGGGGCGCAACATGGTGACTTGATTCGTATCACCATTAAAGCCGACGCCCGGCTTGGAAACATCATTTGCAACAATCATATCGAGCTTTTTAGCCGCCAGCTTGCGATTGGCATTAGCTAACAACGCCTGCGTTTCCGCTGCAAAACCAATGACAAATTGATGCTGTTTGACTGTAGCCAGCGTTTTTAAGATATCGGCCGTTTCCGTCAAGTGTAACGTTAACGGTTCATGGTCAGCTTGCTTCTTAATTTTTTGCATAGCAGTTGTCGCTGGTCGGTAGTCCGAAACTGCGGCGGCCATCACTAACATGTCCGTCGTTTTAAACTCAGCTTCGACTGCGGTTAATAAATCCTGGGCGGTCGTGACATCAATTCGCGTCACCCCCGCCGGTGTCGCTAACGCACTGGGCGCACTAATCAACGTGACCGTTGCCCCGAGATTACGAGCGGCTTCAGCAATCGCATAGCCCATCTTGCCCGAGGAACGATTCGAGATATAGCGCACTGGATCAATCGGTTCACGCGTTCCACCAGCCGTCACTAAGACCCGCTCACCATGTAGTGGCAAGTCCGTTTGCTGCGCTAAAAATACCGTTGTCGCCCAGTTTAAAATTTCATCAGGTTCGGGCATCCGCCCTTTACCAGCGTAGCCTTCTGCTAACATCCCGGTGGCGGGGTCTAAAACCCGGACCCCATCCGCAGTTAGTTGCGCTAAATTGCGTTGCGTCGCCGGATTAGCAAACATGTGGGAATTCATCGCTGGGACCACTAACTTCGGCGCGGTCGTCGCTAAAATCGTCGTCGTGGCGACATCATCTGCGAGACCTTGGGCCATTTTGGCAATGAGGTTGGCCGTTGCTGGTACGACCAACATTAGCTCCGTCCAATCCGCCAATTCCACGTGAACCACGTGTTGCGGGTCGGTCATTGTAAATTCATCGGTCACAACCGGTTGTTGGGTCAACGTTTGAAACGTTAACGGCGTGACAAACTCAGTCGCATGAACGGTCATCACGACGCGTACCGTGGCCCCTTGTTTCATCAATAACCGAATCAACATAGCCGCCTTATAACTGGCAATTCCACCACTAACCACTACCGTGACATGGCGGTGCTTCCAAATACTCACATTTTCACGCCCTTTACGTTTACATTAATGTTCTAATTGTATCAAGAATAATTGACAACGTGAAGCACGCGGTCTGCGACTATGGCAAAAAAAAAGTGCCAAGCCCGAGTGGCTCAACACAATTTAACGAATTAGTCTTCGTCAGTTTCGTCAGGGTCGATCATCAAATCGCCAGCAGCAATTTCTTCTAACGCCCGACCAATCGTTTTAACTGATTTGTAGTCGCTAAGCATTGGTGCTGCGCCGGCATCTAATTCATGGGCGCGCTTGCTAGCTAACATAATCAATGAGTAACGTGAATTAACTTGTTTTAATAAATCATCAACTGATGGATATAAGATCAAGATTCCGCATCTCCTAACATTTCTTCATACTCTGGCATCACCCGTTTAACGCTAAAACGTTCGCTACGAATAATCGCTTTGATCCGTTCAGCTGCTAACGGTACTTCATCATTGACAACGGCGTAATCATAGTTACGCATCATCTTGATTTCATCGACCGCTTTGGCCATTCGTTTATTAATAACAGCCATATCGTCGGTTCCGCGACCAATAATGCGGTGCTTTAATTCCATCAAGTCAGGCGGTGTCAAGAAGATAAAGACCCCATCGGGCATCTTTTCGCGCACTTGCATCGCCCCGTTAACTTCGATTTCCAAGAAAACATCTTTGCCCGCGGCTAATGATTGCTTAATATATTTTAAGGGCGTTCCATAGTAGTTGTCAACATACTTAGCATATTCAAGCATACCGCCGCTCTTGATTTCCGCCTCAAATTCATCTTTGGTTACAAAATAGTAATCCTTCCCATTAACTTCACCCGGCCGCATGGTCCGCGTGGTCATTGAGACTGAATATTGAAAATCGTTATCATCTGAGTCAAAGATTTCCTTGCGGACGGTACCCTTGCCGACGCCCGAAGGACCTGATAAGACGATTAAC
Organism: Lactiplantibacillus fabifermentans DSM 21115; assembly: GCF_000498955.2. Lineage (GTDB taxonomy): Bacteria > Bacillota > Bacilli > Lactobacillales > Lactobacillaceae > Lactiplantibacillus > Lactiplantibacillus fabifermentans. The sequence continues at coordinate 39,504 of NZ_AYGX02000070.1, forward strand.
ATGCCTTGTTTCGCCATGATCGCAAATTCCCCTTATTAAATATGTTTTAACAATTATTCTGCACTTTTTACGCCTAGATTGCAAGTTTTATCGCAATGGTAGCGCGGATTTTCATACAATGCTCATTTTTTTCAACAAAGAATTCGAAAATATTGCTTGCATTTCAGAACGCCTGTTCGTATAATATAAACACAAACAAATGTTCGAGGTGGCTATCATGCAAAACAAGCAATCCAATTTAAAATATATTTCTCAAAGCTTACACGCATCGTACCGTCAATTTATGGATGACTTTACGGCTGAAGTGCAAGTTGTCGCACCGTTGTTGCCGCAGATGCCGGCCTTTCAAATCGATTTGTTTTTAAACCAAGCCCAGGCTAACCACTACACCGTAACGTTGCAAATGCAACCGAGCCTGACAGAATCCCATCCGTATAATATTACGGGTTTCCTTAAGTTGTTACCGAGTGGGCAGTTGACCTTAGTCAATCGTTACCAACATGTCACCCACTTAATCGACCAAAATCATATTCGTTATATTAAACGTGTCTAACTTATAAAAATTGAATTCTTGCGTTAGCAGATGAAATTCCGGGCTATAAAACCTTGCATATCCCCGGAGTGTTGTTAACGCAATTTAAAAAGATTGATGTTATCGTTCAACCTACGTCCCTGAATGCGCAGTGCTTGATACCGGTGAATCAATCTTTTTGTTTTCCATTTTTTCACTCCCTTGACCTAAAAAATGGATTCGCATATTTGCATACACGAATCCATTAGTGCTAATTCTATTCAAGTTGTTAGCTTATTTCTGCGTTGGATCAGCTTTCTTTTCAATCCAAGCTAAGACTGTATCGGAGATGATTGCCATTAACGCGGTTGGCAAGGCCCCCGCTAAAATAATGGCGCCACCATCCGTCGCATTGGTCCCCCGGATAATGATATCACCTAAACCACCGGCACCCACGAAAGTCCCAATCGCGGTAATCCCAATCGCTAAGACTAAAGCGTTCCGTAACCCAGCCATAATCACCGATAAGGAGAGTGGTAATTCGACCATCCGTAAAACTTGTAGCCGCGTCATCCCCATTCCTTTACCAGAATCAAGCACACTCGGATCAACATTGAGCATCCCAGTATACGTGTTTTTAATAATTGGGAGTAAGGCGTATAAGAACACGGTCACAATGACCGTATTAACCCCTAAACCGAGACCAATCATAATAATCGACAGCATCGCCAGCGATGGCACGGTTTGAATCACGTTCGCAATCGCAATGACGGTACTGCTCAACTTACTATGATGGGCAATAAAGATCCCAATTGGAATCCCAATCAACGCCGCAAACAAGACCCCATAAATCGAAATCAAGAAGTGACGCGTAAACTGGCTTAACACGTAAGCGCCATTTTGTTGATAGTAATAAATCAACTGTTGCATCATATTCATATTAGCCATTATTTGCCACTCCCTTCAAAGTAATTATTTTTCTCAAGGAATTGTTTAGCCACTACTTCCGGTTCAACTAAATTGTTATCCACTTGGTAATTCAATTTTTGCATGGTCTTCAAACTGATTTTGCCGTTCAGCCGAGACAAAATTGATTTCAATTGTGGATGTTGTTTCAAGACTTTATTCGTCGCCACCGCACTCGCGTTATATGGCGGGAAGAAATTCTTGTCATCCTTCAAAATCTTCAAATTATAACTGCTGATTCGACCATCAGTGGAATACCCTAAAATAGCGTCCATTGAACCCTTTTCCAAGGCATCATAGACTAGCCCAATTTGCATCGGATAAGTCTTCCCAAATGAGAACCCGTAAATCTTAGTGAAGGCGCTGTACCCATCACCTTTACGTTCCATCCAGGTTTGGTCTAACCCGACCGTCAACTTCGACGAGACCTTTTTCATATCGCTAACCGTTTTCAAGTTATACTTCTTCGCCGTTTGTTGCGTCACCATGAAGGCGTACGTATCGGCAAACCCATATGATGGGAAGTAATGCATATTATACTTCGAGTTAAATTGACGTTTAACTTTAGCATCGGTGGCTTTCACGTTGTTCCGGTCAACCTTTTCACCCAAAATCGTGGACAAATCCGTCCCGGTATACCGAATCGCTGAAATATCAGCTTGGTCATTTTTCAACGCATTGAAACTAACCGTCCCCGACCCTAAGTTATTAATAATCGTCGTGTTTAAATTCGAGTAATGTTGAATCATGTCTTGAATCACATAAGCCATGATTTGTTGTTCCGTCGTATTTTGTGACGCAATTCGAATCGTATCCGAACTCGTCCCTGACAACCCAGGGAACCCGCAGCCGGCCAACAGTAATGCACTGGAAGCGGCGGCGACTAACCCAAGTAACCATTTTTTAAATTTTCGCATGTCGTTTCCCTCCTTACGCGTTGGTCGTCTTTGGTGTGACGGCAGCTTCGAGCTTCCCTAACAACCAATCGACAATTAAAGCTAAGATAATTACAGGAATCGACCCGCCTAAAATCAAGTCAGTTCGATACAAGTTCAACCCATTGAAGATGAAGTCCCCTAGGCCACCAGCACCAATGTATGACGCTAAGGCCGCCCAAGCAATGACGTAAGTCGCTGACAAGCGAATCCCGGCCATAATTACCGGCGCCGCCATCGGCACTTCAACTTTAATGATGGATTGCCAGCCCGTCATCCCCATCCCTTTAGCCGCATCAATCAAGGATGGATTAACATCTTCCATCCCTAAGTACGTATTACGTAAAATTGGCAGTAACGAATAGATGAAGAGGGCAATAATCGCGGGAATGGCCCCAATCCCGAAAAACGGAATCATTAACGCTAATAACGCCATCGCCGGAATCGTTTGTAACATACTAGCAATCGCCATGACGACATTAGCAATCTTTTTAACCCGCGTCAGTAAAATACCGAGCGGGACGGCGACCAAGACCCCCAACGCTAAGGAAATGGCGGAGATGTATAAATGTTGCCACGTCTTTAGGATGAGTTGCGCGCCGTATGTTTGTAAGAACGCAATCATACTTATTCACCACCCTTAGTAGCTGCTGATGCCGCTGCATTGGGGTTTTCATGGTGAATGTTGTTAGTTTCTTCGTCTTCTTCTTCATCACCCCAGAGGGCATCGTACACGATATCGACCAAGGTCGCCCGGGTAACAATCCCGACTAACCGATGCTGGTCATCGACGACCGGAATATTTTTGAAGCCCCGTTTCAAAATCCGTTCAACGGTATCGCGAATCAAAGAGTTCGATTGAACGTAGAAAATATCTCGTTTCATAATGTCATCGACACTCGTTGCCGAGTTGAAGCTGTAATCGACATCTTCAATACCAATCATCCCTTTTAGGATGCCGGCTTCGTCCGTCACTAATAGCGAATCGACCCGTTTGTCATGCATTAACCGCAACGCATCGGTCAAAGACTTGCCGGGCGTCGTTGCAATCGGATTTTTCAACATGACTTGGCCAACGGTGGTGATACTTGGCCGGGCTTGAATCAACCGTTCCTTACCAATCAAGTTCTCAACGAATTCATTAGCGGGATGGCGTAAGATACCATCAGGCGTGTCGATTTGCATAATCTTACCGCCATCCATGACGACGATCCGGGTCGCTAACTTCAACGCTTCATCCATATCATGGGTTACGAAGACGAAGGTCTTACCCAACCGTTCTTGCAAATCTTTAACTAAGTCTTGCAAAGCTTCACGGGTAATCGGGTCTAAGGCCCCAAAAGGTTCATCCATCAAGACCAAATCTTGGTTGGCAGCTAAGGCCCGGACGACCCCAATCCGTTGTTGTTGCCCACCAGAAAGTTCGGATGGATAACGGTCCAAGTAATCTTCGGGTAATTCAACTAACTTGATCATTTCTTTAGCCCGTTCGTTCATCTTATCTTGCGGCCATTTTAATAGTTTCGGTACTAAGGTGATATTGTCACGAATCGTCATGTGTGGCATCAAGCCAATATTTTGAATGACATAACCGATTTGACGGCGTAATTTGACGGGATCCATCTTACCGATGTCTTCCCCATTCAACTTAATTGTCCCTGAAGTCTGACTCAACATCCGATTAATCATCCGCATGGTCGTCGTTTTACCAGACCCAGACGTCCCGATAAAGCAGACAAATTCACCTTTCTCGATTTCCAGATTGAAATCTTCGACGGCAACCTTGCCCCCGGGATAAGTTTTATTCAAATGTTCCATTGTCAGAAACAAGCTCATCACTCCTATCATTTTTTAGTGTTCATTTAATTCATTTTAAAGCAGTACACAATAAATGATAACTTACTTTGAAACCTAATTGCAAACAACACGCAATCTAACTCATCGTTTACTCAGTAAAAAATTGCCGTTATTTCTTGATTTACCGGCGTTTATCGCCAAAAAAGAGCTTAGATATAAAACCCAAGCTCTTGAATAATTATTCGTCTTTCGCTTCACGGGCTAACCGCAATAGTTCTTCGGCATGTTCCAACGATAATTTCGTCACTTTAGTCCCCGCTAACATCCGCGCTAATTCTTGCGCGCGATCTTCTGGCGCTAATTTCGTGACACTCGTCTTCGTCCGTTTGCCAGTAATCTTTTTGGCAATAAAGTAATGGTGATCACTCATCGCCGCCACTTGTGGCAAATGCGTGATACATAAGACTTGCGAGAATTGGGCAATGCCACTGATTTTTTCGGCAATCGCTTGGGCGACCCGACCACTAACCCCAGTATCAACTTCGTCAAAAATGATGCTGGTGATGCCTTGCGACTCTGAAAAAATCGTCTTGAGCGCAAGCATCATCCGCGACAATTCCCCACCCGAAGCGATCTTGGCTAACGGCCGCATGCGTTCGCCCGGGTTCGTCTGGATATAAAATTCGACACTATCTAAGCCTGAACGGAAGATTTGCCCATTGGTTGGTTTGAAACGCACTTCAAAGACCGCTTTGTCCATATACAAGTCTTTCAATTCCTGATGAATTTGCCGTTGCAACGTCTTGGCACTCGCCCGGCGCTTGTCGGATAACGCTTCACCAGTCTGCAATAAGTCGGCTTTTTTAGCAGCGACCCGGTCGGCTAAATCTTCACTATTTTCTTCCGAATCGGTCATTTTCGCCAGTTCAGCGGAAATTTTAGCGTAGTAATCCAATATTTGTTGTTCCGAATCACCATATTTACGTTTTAATTGACTCAATACTTCTAGCCGTTGTTCAATCTCATCGAGCCGGCCTTCATCGAATTCTTGTAAATCCAATTGATTAGAAATTTGACCGGCAGCATCTTGTAAACCATAAAAGGCATTTTTGACATTCATCGTAATTTCATTGAACGCCGGGTCCAAATTGGCGATCGGTTCCAGCGCATTCATCGCGGTGCCGACCATATCCACGGCCCCGGTCGTATCTTCACCAGCCGCCAACAACGTATAACTTTGTTGCAATGCTTGACTGATAGTCTGATAGTTATCCAAGCGGTCACGCTCGGCCGCCAGTTCTGCTTCTTCACCGACCCGCACTTGGGCGGCGGCGATTTCTTCGACTTGGAAATTCAGCATATCCAAGCGCTGGGCCCATTCTTTTTCATTGGCATTTTTTTGCCGGAGTTCCTGGTTTAACTGCTGATAAGCTTCATATTGCGTCGTATATTGCTTTTTGAGCTTGTGAATTTTACGCGTGGCGAATTCATCGAGTAAACCTAAGTGCTTTTCCGGTTGCATTAATTCTTGATGTTCGTTTTGACCATGAATATCAACAATGGTTTCGCCAATTTGCTTCAAAGTCGTCGTGTTGACTAACATACCATTAATCCGACACGTATTCCGACCACTTTTCGCAATCTCCCGCTGCAAAATAACCGTATTATCCGCATGCTCAATGCCTACTTCATCTAGCAATTGGGCCGTCACGCCATCCGCTGGCAAAATAAACATGCCTTGCAGCACCGCTTTGTCGGCGCCCGTTCGGATAAATTCCTGCGATCCGCGACCACCGGCAAGTAAGCCGACCGCGTCGATGATGATGGATTTCCCAGCGCCGGTCTCCCCGGTGAGCACCGTCATGCCCTTTTCAAAGGCAATATCTAAATGTTCAATAATCGCAAAGTTGGTGATTGATAATTCTTGTAGCACCGCTAAATTCCTCCCTAAAAAAAGCGACCTGTCACACGAGGTGCCCAGGTCGAAAATAACTAGTCACCTAGTTATCGCTTAGTAGTCGTTGAATCATTTGTTGTAATTCAAGTGTCGCATCTAACGACTTACAAATAATGAGTACGGTGCTATCGTCACCGAGCGTGCCAAAGACATTATCGTAGTGCATCGTTTCAATCAAACTAGCGAGCGCCGGTCCATTACCGGGGAGTACTTTGATCAATACGAACTTATCTTGTGTCGCATAGGACACATAAGCGTCTTTTAAGGTACGTTTCAGTTTCTTTTCCGTATCCATTTGTTTTTGGACCGGCATACTGTAATGATAACCACCCGTTGCCGAGGGAACTTTTACCAGTTGCATGTCCTTAATATCACGAGAAATCGTGGCTTGGGTCACATCAATCTCTTCGGCACGTAATAATCTGACAAAGTCTTCTTGTCGTTCAATTTCGTTTGAACTTAATAATCGTTTAATGTAGCGTTGGCGTTCTTGCTTTTTCACCCGATCACCCCCGGCGTCTTAGTCATATCTATTTAAACACATCATAAGCTATTTTGCATAAATATGAAAGACTGGATTTGAAATCTATTACTTATTCAATTGATCATACGCGGCTTGTTGTGTTTTTTCAATCGATACGGTGGGTGCAATCGTGGCTTCGGCGGCCGTGGCTTGCAAGTGTACTAAGAATTCAATGTTGCCTTCGCCACCTTTGATTGGTGAATAATCCAACCCCAAGACGTTAAAACCGGCACTTTGCGCAAAATTGACAATATCAGTCAACACTTCCGTATGCACACTCGGTTCACGCACGATACCGTGCTTGCCGACATTTTCCCGACCAGCTTCGAATTGCGGCTTAATTAACGCCACGACTTCGCCGCCGTCAGCGATGATGCCATGTAATGGTGGCAAAATCAAATGTAATGAGATAAACGAGACATCAATCGAGGCAAAGCTCGGTTGGCCGCGTTTGAAGTCCGCTAACTTGCTGTAACGGAAATTCGTATGTTCCATCACTTCTACCCGTGGATCACTCCGGAGCTTCCAGACAAGCTGATTACTCCCAACATCCAAGGCATAACTCATTTTGGCGCCACTTTGTAACATCACGTCGGTAAAGCCACCCGTGGACGACCCAATATCTAACACCGTTTTATCGGTGACATCAATATCAAAGCTCTTTAAAGCTTTTTCCAATTTCAAACCGCCCCGCGAGACGTAAGGCATCGGCTTGCCTTTCAAGTGCAACTCAGTGGTAACGGGAATCTTCATCCCGGGTTTATCCAACCGTTCTTCATTGACACCTAAAATTTCACCGGCCATGACGGCCCGCTTGGCTTTTTCACGTGTATCAAATAATCCTTGTTGGACTAATAAAACGTCCACCCGTTCTTTTTCCATCTAATTAATTCCTCTAATTCGTAAAATACGTTAAAAATGCGGCTAACAACGTGTTATCCGGACCAGCTGCTTGCGCTAGCGCCTGTTGGGCATGGGTCACCGCAGCGGTTAAGGCGGCGTTAGCACCATCTAATCCCAACAATCCCGGATAGGTGTTCTTATGCTCACCAGCATCTTTGTGCGTCTGTTTCCCAAGTTGTGCCGGCGTGCTGGTGACGTCTAAAATATCATCATATATTTGAAACGCCAATCCAAACGCATCCGCAAATTCCAAATATGCCGCCCGTTGGTTTGTTGGGACTTGCGCTTGAATCAACCCGGATAACACCGCATAGTGAATCAAAGCGCCGGTCTTCTCACGATGTAACTGTTGCAAGGCGGCTAGCGGTAATTGGTGCCCGGCACCTTTAACGTCAGCTACTTGCCCGGCAACCATGCCTGTGGGTCCGGCGGCTTGCGCCAAGCCCAGCGTCATCGCCGCGACTTGGTCGGCTGGCAAGTCACTGTCAGCTAGCCATTGAAACGCGAGTGGTTGCAAGGCATCTCCTGCTAAAATCGCCAAGTCTTCACCAAATTTAACGTGGCTCGTTGGCTGGCCGCGGCGCAAGTTATCATTGTCCATGGCTGGTAAATCGTCGTGAATCAGCGAATAAGTATGCATCAGCTCTAACGCAACACTAGCCCGCAAATTGGCTGGCGTAATTTCGCAACCAAAAACTGTCAGTACCGCCAGTGAGAGTATCGGGCGCAGCCGCTTACCACCCGCCAACACGGAATACCGCATGGCGGCGGTCAGTTGCGCTTGGTTACTAACCGTTTGCATATTTTCGTCCAAATAGGTATTAATTTGTGGGACCCATTGCGCTTCAAAGTCAGTTAATAAATCCTTATTCATTAGCATCAGGAGCTTGTTCAAATGGCACTTCATTGCCATTTTCGTCCATCATTTTAGTTAAGGTCTTTTCGGCCCCTTCTAAAGTTGCTTGGAGTTGCTTACTCAAAGCGACCCCTTTTTGGAATTGATCCAAAGCTTGTTCTAACGGAACATCGCCTTGTTCCAGTTGATTTACGATTGTTTCTAAATTATTTAAGTTATCTTCAAAAGTTGGTTGGTCAGCCATTTTGCTTGCCTCCATCGATCTTTGTAATTTGAGCCGTAGCTTCTCCATCACTAAAATGGATGGCCACAGTCTGATCTGGTTTTAATTGCTTGGTGCCGTGGACAATCTGCTCATCGGCCGTCACGAACGCGTACCCGCGACTCATGATTTTTAACGGGCTTAATAAGTCTAACGATTGCACCGTTCGTGCTAACTGCTGCTGCTTATTTTGATAGACTAACTGCGTGTTACGCACAAGCCGCTGTTGCAAGTTTGCCACTTGGGTCTGGGCTTGGCGGACGCGGTGAATCGGCGTTTGTTGTTGCAGCCGTTGATTCAATTGCAAGAGTTGCTGGCTCGCCGCATTCACATTATTTTGGCCCGCTTGCCGTAAGCGCTCATTCAAAAAGTCTAACTTTTGCAAGTAGCCTTCATATAAGCGATTGGGTTGGGTAAACACGTACGACCCACTCAATTTGTTCAACCGTTGCCGGTCGCGTTGAACGTAATTTTGAAAGGCGTTAAATACCCGGGTACGGTCTTGATTCAGTTGTAATAAGACGTCGTTGTAGACTGGTACGGCTAATTCCGCGGCAGCCGTTGGTGTCGCGGCCCGCACATCGGCGACTAAATCGGCAATCGTGGTATCCGTTTCGTGACCAACCGAAGAAATTACTGGTAAGTCACTCGCGGCAATCGCGCGTGCCACGACTTCTTCGTTAAACGGCCACAAATCTTCAATCGAACCGCCCCCACGCCCGATAATTAACGTGTCAAAATTGCCCGTCGCATTGGCGCGTTCAATTTGGCGCGCAATCTCGGGCGCTGCGGCATCACCTTGGACTTGTGCCGGGAATAAAACGATTTGCGCAATCGGAAAGCGCCGGCGTGCCGTCGTGATAATATCACGAATAACCGCTCCACTGCGAGAAGTAACGACTGCAATCCGCTTCGGAAACCGTGGTAGTGGTTTTTTCGGCGCACTGAAGAGCCCTTCTGTCGCTAATTTTTCTTTTAATTGTTCATATGCTTGATATAAGGCCCCGATACCATCGGGTTCCATGCGTTCCACATAAATTTGGTAACTGCCAGTTGGTTCATATAAACTAATCCGGCCTACCACCAAAACTTTCATCCCCACTTCGGGTTGAAATTTCACCTTAGCGAAGGCGGATTTGAACATAATCGCCGAAATCTTAGCATGGTCATCTTTTAAACTGAAATATTGATGCGTATTTGGCCGCGGCCGGTAGTTAGAAATTTCGCCGGTTAAATAAACCTTGCCTAAATACGGATCAACTTCAAATTTACGCTTAATATATTGCGTTAATGCGGAAACGGTCAAATATTGTTGACTGTCACTCACCTAAATCACTCCATTTTGCTAATTCCACTGTCGTTTGCATTAAAGTGGCAATCGTCATTGGGCCAACGCCACCCGGAACCGGCGTAATGAAGCCCGCCACCTCTTGAGCAGAATCAAAGTCGACATCGCCGACTAACTTGCCATTTTCGTCGCGGTCCATCCCAACGTCAATGACGGTGGCACCCAGTTTGATATCATTGCCATCAATTAAGTGCGGAATCCCGGTCGCCACGACTAAGATATCGGCTGTTTTGGCTAACGCCTTCAAATGCTTCGTACGACTGTGGGCGACCGTGACCGTGGCATTGGCATTGGTTAACAACGCCGCCATCGGTTTCCCAACAATCGTGCTACGGCCGATGACTACCGCCGTCTTACCAGCCGGGTTGATGCCATATTCATGCAACATCGTCATAATCCCCCGGGGGGTATTGGCAACCGGATACTTACCTGGGAAATTCGTAATCAACTTCCCAACATTGGTCGGATGAAAACCATCCACATCTTTTTTCGGATCAATGGCCATGGTAATCAGTGGCTCATTGATTTGTTCGGGCAATGGTGACTGGACTAAAATACCATGAATACTTTTATCCGCATTATATTCGGCAATAATGGCTAGTAGTTCGGCTTGCGTGGTGGTTGCCGGTAATTGGCGAACCACTGAATGCATCCCCAATTTTTCGGCTTTGCGATTCTTATTACGCACATAAATTTTGCTAGCAGGATCTTCCCCAACAATGATCACCGCAATACCCGGTTGAACACCTTGTTCAACTAATTGGGCCACTGCGATTTGTATTGCTGCATTAACTTTTTTGGCGACTGCTTTCCCATCAATAATCGTTGTCACTTATGCCACGCTCCTTTAGTTGTCTTTTTTCATTTTAGCATATAACGTGCGCGGATAAGTAGCGGGATTCCTAAGAAGTTCTAAAAAAAAGCCTAGCGACCGCTAGGCTTTTCAATTGAACATTTTAATGTTCGGATATTCATTATTATGCTTCGTTCGTGACGGCCTTACCTAAGACCCCACTGACGAATTTACGAGAACGGTCATCGCTGAAAGCTTTCGCTAATTCGATGGCTTCGTTGACGGCGACTTTTGACGGTACGTCATCGACATAATTCAATTCATAAAAAGCGATACGCAAGATAATCAAATCAGTTTTGGCTAACCGATCCAACGACCAAGTGCTACTCAAATATGGTTGAATCATCTCGTCTAATTCAGTCTGATGTTCTAATACCCCCGTAACTAACGTGCTGAGGTAACTAGGAATTTCAACTTCCGCGGTTTCGTCAGGATTTAGTAACTGTTGGTATAATTCATTTTCATCAGCTTCCGGATTGGCATTCAAAGCAAATAATGCTTGGAAGGCTTTTTCCCGAATTTCATGCCGCGTTAAACTCAAGATTCTTCACCATCTTCATTTTCATCGGTTTCAGGGTCTTCGTCACCAAAAAGATTATTCGGATCGATTGCACTTTCCGTCTTTTCAGTCACAATCCCGGTAATGTGGACGTTAACTTCGCTTAACGCTAAATCAGTCATAAACAAAATTTGTTGTTTAACTTTGTCTTGAATCGCTAACGCTACTTTAGGTACGGCCACGCCGTAATCCAAGTAAGCATAAATATCAACACTGATTTGGTCGTCAACGATGGTCAACTTGACCCCTTTACCGAGACTCTTCTTACGACCGAACAACTCATTGACACTGGAAGAAATCGTCCCGCGCATCCGGTTAACGCCCTCGATTTGACTTACCGCGATACCCACGATTATTTCAAGCACTTCGGGTGCAATTTGAATTTGCCCTAAGCTGGGTTCTTTACTTTGTAACGTAATGTTGCTACTTTCAGCCATTTTGACATTCCTCCAATTCCATGTTGGTCGGTTAACTAATTAAGCCCGCGAAACGTAAGTGCTGTCGACGGTGTTAACGATCAATTTGTCGCCCGCTTTAACGAAGAATGGTACTTGGATAATCGCACCAGTTTCTAACGTTGCTGGTTTTGAGCCACCAGAAGCAGTGTCGCCCTTGATGCCTGGTTCTGTTTCCGTAACTTCCAAAGTAACGGTGTTAGGTAATTCAATCCCTAAGACTTCAGCATCGAACATGGTTACTTGAACTTCCATGTTTTCCTTCAAAAACTTCAATTCGTTTTGAATGTTTTCGCCAGGAATTTCGATTTGTTCGTAAGTGTCTGTGTTCATGAAGACGTAGTTGCCACCATCTTCGTAAAGGTATTGCATCGTACTCTTAACGATGTTAGCTTGTTCCATCCGGGCGCCGGCACGGAAAGTCTTGTCTTGAACGGCACCAGTCCGCAAGTTCTTAAGCTTTGAACGGACGAATGCGCCACCCTTACCTGGCTTAACGTGCTGGAATTCCACGATGCGCCAAATTGCGTTGTCAACTTCAATTGTTAATCCATTTTTAAAATCTGCTGTAGAAATCATGTAAAGTCCTCCTATGAAGATATCTTTATAACTATACCAAGACGGCGCCGCGGTGGCAACTGTCTTAACTATAAAATAAGTAAATCACGCGTCGCTTGCGTCAAGCGTTGATGACCAGTCTTAGTGACCAAGACATCATCTTCAATCCGCATCCCGCCTAAATCCGGGAAATAAACCCCGGGTTCCACGGTTACGACGCTATTTTCAACTAATTGACCAGTCGTATTTTTAGAAATCAAGGGCCCTTCGTGGATTTCCAGCCCGATACCATGACCCATGCCATGATTGAACGCTTCACCATAGCCAGCGTCCGTCAACAAATCACGGCCAACCGCATCTAAGTCAGCGGTATTGGCCCCAGCTTTAACGTGGTCGACCACGGCTTGTTGCGCGGCTTGCACCGCTTGATAAGCGTTGACGAGTTTTTCATCCGGTTGCCCCAAGGCAAAGGTCCGCGTCATATCAGACGTGTACCCATTCAAGAAGTAGCCAAAATCTAAAGTTACCATTTGACCGGCACTCAGTAATGCGGCCGAAGCAGTTCCGTGAGGTAAGGCCGCCCGTGCGCCCCCTAAGACAATCGTGGTAAACGATTGTCCACTGGCGCCATGGGTGCGCATAAAGGCATCTAGCAAGTTGCTGACATCAATTTCACGCATCCCGGGACGCACGATACTCGTCACGTATTCAAAGCCCGCATCGGCTAAGCTAGCGGATGCTTTGAGCTTGGCGAGTTCGTCACTGCTTTTTTCGATACGAATTTGTTCCACTACTGCTGGTAATGCCACTAAATCACTAACGAGGTTTTCATCGAGGTAGCTATATGCGGTATACGGGATTTCATCTTCAAAGCCTAATACCGTGGTTTTAGTTTGGGCCACGAGGTCACAAACCGCCCCTAAATAATCGCGCGTAATGATTAAATGGTCAGCATCATATTGATTGGCAAAAGCAGTTTGGTAACGGGCGTCGGTAATTAAATACACCGTGTTGGTTAACACGAGTAAATACCCATCCCCGGCCATATCCGCCATTCCGGTCAAATAATGCAAATTACCTTCGCTAGAAACTAAAAACGCATCAATTTTTAACTGATCAAATGTTTGTTGTAACCGTTCAATTCGACTTGGCATATTGTCACTCCCATCGTTCCTTGAGTCCCATTATACCAAATTTTATAAAAAACGACTTACGTGCTTAAAAAAAGAGCCTCGCGAAGAGACTCTTTTTGAGCTAATTAATTATTATTTAGCTGCAGGGTAAACTGATACTTGGCGCTTGTCGCGACCTTTGCGTTCGAAACGAACAACACCATCAGCAACAGCAAATAATGTATCGTCACCACCACGACGAACGTTAACCCCTGGGTAAATATGAGTCCCGCGTTGACGATAAAGAATGTTACCACTCTTAACAGTTTGACCGTCAGCCCGCTTTGCGCCTAAACGACGACCAGCTGAGTCACGACCGTTGGCAGTAGAACCGCCACCTTTATGGTGAGAGAAGAATTGTAAATCCATTTTCATAGTAAGTCCACCTCCGAAATGTGGTTATTTTGTTTGTTCGTGAACCCGGATATAAGATCCGTAATTCGCGGCAACATCGTTTAAACCAAGGGTGAAACTGGCTAACAACGTCTGTAATTGGTCATTTGCTAAGTCGAGCTTAGTAAAATCAGCAATTAACAAACCGCCGTTAGTTTCATCACTTTGGATAGCCGGTTGGAGATGGGCAACTTGTTCAATCCCATTGATTGTACTAATTGCCAACACCGAGACCGCCGCACAAACGATGTCTTGTCCATAAGCACCTGAATCGGCATGTCCCGTCAATTTAAAACCAGTAATTAAGCCAGCCCCATTGCGCGAAATCGTTGCCTGAATCATGTTAATGCCTACTTTCTAATTATGCGTTAATTGAGTCAATCGTTACCTTAGTATATGGTTGGCGATGACCTTTCTTAGTATGTTGGCCCTTCTTAGCCTTGTACTTGAAAGTAACCACTTTACGGTCACGGCCTTGTTTTTCAACAGTACCTTCAACCGTCGCACCATCAACAGTAGGGGTACCGATCTTAGTTGAGTCGCCACCAACAAAAATTACTTGATCAAAAGTAACCTTGTCACCTGCAGCAGCATCAAGCTTTTCAACATAAATAGCTTGGCCTGCTTCAACTTTATATTGTTTACCACCAGTTACAATAATTGCGTACACGTTTGTGCACCTCCTTAAATTATGAATCACTTAGACTCGCCAAGTTAAGCGCCCTTGCAGAACTTAATACTCAACTCGTGCGGTTGTAGCTGTAGAAGTCCACAAATACAACAGGAAAATAATATCAAATTAGCTTGGTTGCGTCAAGTAATAATTCTTTATATTGGGTGTTGGGGGCCGCCGGTTGGTCACGGAAATTGACGCGGTGGCGCAACCTCGTAAGCCAAAAAGCGGTCTTGCGAGCGGTTTGGTGCCCGACAAAGTTCGTCAGTCACCAAACTCGGCGCATGTACTAAGCGGCCAAAAAACACCCGCTAAGTACATCGACACGGCGTCATTTCCGTGACCAACCGGCTAGACTGTACTAACATTTTTTATTGTCATCATACAACTCACCAATTGGCAGTATATTAATCATTATTTTTTCTAATCCGACTCGCCACCGTTAATTTCATAGATTTTGAATAATTTTGATTAAACTGTCATTATTGCGACTACGGACAACCATTCATCCACTAACTGCGTTGGACTCACTCCTAAAAGCAGAAAAAGTTTGGCAAGCTTCGCCAAACTTCACGCTTATTATTACTATTATAAAATCGCATTCTTACCATATGAATAGCCAACAACCACCAGTTTAACTTTTGCGGCCGACATATCTGTTCACCATGTCCAATCGTCAACTGGCGACAGCTGAACCTTAATTGGACCAACAGCCAGCAACAATGTTCATATACTCTACATTGCTTTGAAACTGAGCTGAGATTAGCAGTCGGCTGGTCGTGATGGAATCGTCCTGCAGGTGGCGTTAACGGGCGTTTTTTGGCCGTTTACGCCACGGACGCCTTTTGAGACTTGGGCTTCAGGCTCAAAAGCGAGGTCCAAGACCGCTTCTCAGGCTTGGACCAGTCCCAGGACGATGGCATTACAGTCAGCCAACTGCGGCAATAATCAACTATTGAACGAAAAAGTCCGTAAAAGTGATGTTGCCAGCAGTCATTAAGTGGTGCATTTTTTTGATACACTTGGTTAAGTACCGTGGCGTGTAAATCATGTCGTTTTCAAGCCAATCGGTAATCAAGCCCACAGTTGCAGACACATAGTACGCAATTTGGATACTGACGGGGACTTCTAAATCCGCAAACTGGTCTTCGAAATCGTGGTAAAAGCGTTGCATCCAATCGGTTAATTGTTGGTTGATGCGGCCATTAACGGCTAATTGACGTTGATTTAAGAGCAACGTCTTAAAGGCTTCGGCGTGCTGGTCAATGTAACCGAGCGCCTTAGATAAAGACAACACTTGCACCCGTTTCAACGGATCAGCCGGATTCGTAATGACATCGCCAATCGCTACCGTCACGATAGCTTGTTCAAACAGTTCCGTTACTAAATCCTCTAAAGCCTGATCCACAAAGGCCGGTTTGTCTTTATAGTGCAAATAAAAAGTGCCGCGGGTCACATCAGCCGTGGCAGTAAGTTCTTGCACGGAAATGTTTTCAACCGTCTCACTTTGTAGTAATGTTATTAATGCTTGGCGTAAACGCCGACGGGTTTTGTCTACCCGGGGGTCAACTTCGTGGCTCATTTATCTTCCCTACTTTCTGGAATTAATATAACATCAATTCCGAAAGCTGTCTAATTATCGAGATAATCAAGACGTTTTGTAGTTAAACGTATATAAAAAAACAATTAATGACAAAAAAATCGTCGTTTTCATTAAAATTGGTTGCGAAATATGCTATCCTAGGTTTATTATAGTTGTTATTGGACTAATCAAAGGAGGGAATACTCTCATGACTGTTGTAGCAAAACCTTACAATACATGGGCATCACGTCGTCCAGTTGCTGGTAAGCAAAAACGCGTTCGTCGCGAAAAGCAAACCGCAGCTATCCAACGTTGGGCCGCTGGCAAGACTGAAACGATCGAAGCCACACCAAAAATCAAGTAATTTATAAAGAGGAACTTGCCAGTACTGGTCAGTTCTTTTTTTGTATCATGATTGTTACAAAGCTGTAAAAAAAAGCGTTTGACTGCACTTGGCGGTCAAACGCTTTTTTTGATTGTTTGATTGTATAATACGTGTTGGTTGAGTTGCAAGAAACCCGTTAACTAACGGTTGTCACGGGATGCAGTAAAGTGTTTACTGGCTGCATTCTCCTTGGCAACAAAATTTGAATAATACTGAACGCCCCCGGCAATTGCGAGGATACCAACAATAGCTAATACTGGACCCATAAGCGTTTCTCCTTCCCTGTTACAATTACATTATCGTAAGGTTACAGAAATATTTCAAGTGAAATGTTCGAAATTATCAAAATTAAGGTGCTTCTTTAAACTTTCTTAATATATGCAACCCATTTAACTAATTTTCGTCTGTTTTCTGAGCGTTACTCCAGTATAATTAACTCTGTTAGTTAACTAATAATTCATTCGAAAGGTGTTTTTTATGCAACTCTTAGTCTTAGTCGTTGCAATCTTTAGTAACCTTTTTGCTCGACATCTGCACAAACATGTCTTATCGGAAAAACAGATTTCCTTGGCTGTCAAATCGTACATCACCGATAGCATCAGCACGTTAACCTTAGTCTTAGGAATCCTTTGGCCGGGCCATAATACCTTGGCAATGAGCTTTTTAGCCATTCTTTGTATCCTATTGAACTTAGCCAGCACTTGGTCGATACTCATGGTGGACTCGTTCAATAGCTTGTTGGACACCGCTGCTGCTAAGAAAACTTTATGCGCTGTGATTGGGATTAACTTTATCGCCGTTCTCATTGTTACGAAGAGTTTTATTCAAATATTTACGGCAGCGACTTAAGCTTGAATACTTGGCTGACTCGCTTCACCTTCAAGACTAATCATTCGGACGCCTGCCGTTTTCTAGTCAAACAACACTGAACAATCACATAATTATCAAACAACTCCGCTCAACACACTGAGCAAATCTGAAAGGTGTTATTTTAGATGCAAATTTTATTAGTTCTCATTTTCATCGTCGGTTCATTCTTCGCCAGATCTTTACATAAACAAGCACTGGCAGAAGCGCAACCTAACTTAGCCATCAAATCCTATATCATGGATAGCATCAGCAACTTGACGTTGATTCTATTCGTGCTCTGGCCAAATGGCGGTTCATGGCTATTAAGCATTTTAGCGGTTGTGTGCCTGTTACTGACGATGGGTAACGCCCGTTTAATGCTCCGTCAAGATACGGCCAAAAGATTGCTGGACAGTATCAGCGCGAAAAAAACCTGGTTATACGTGCTTGGCATTAATTTTTTGACTGCCCTGATTATTGCTGACAGTTTCGTCCAGTTATTTACAACTGCTAACTAGTTTTTTTACGTGCTATTCAACGACACAAGGAGTTTTGTCATAATTATTAACCACTTCAAGATTTGTAATCCTGATGCCAACACTACTTAAGGCATTGACACACCGGTTTTTATTAACTATAATATTTCTTGTTGTTGTCATGGTAGCTCAACTGGATAGAGCATCCGCCTTCTAAGCGGAGGGTTGTGAGTTCAAGTCTCACTCGTGACATAATTTATTCATCAGATCCAAAAAGGCAAGATTCAGTTAATTGAATCTTGCCTTTTTGCTGTCATCAGCCGAATTCCGGTGTTCATGACACAATAACAAACCATCTTTATATGCATATAACCCAAACTCCGCTTTTGTTTTCCGTTCCGCTTCAGTTAATGGCTCATTATTAGTATCGTCGATTAACAAGTAAAACTCTTCATCACTAGTTTCAAACATAGATAATCGCTCCTAACACACAAGTTTTATCAGTTGCTGAAAAAGCTATGAGTTTTAGCCTGCTTCGCTTTAGCCACGTGAGTGCATGATATCTATAAACCGTTTAGACTTACAAGCATTTTGCAAAACAGTCCTCAAAACAAATAAAAATCATACACTAAGCGCAGTGCTCACACCCAGTATATGACTAGTTTTAAAGTCCAAATAATCTTTTAGCTTTCGCTTCGGCTTCGGCCATACTTTCCTTGTATCCCGGCTGACTCTCGACCCATTTCATATGTTCTTTCTCTTCATCAGTTAATGGCCGATTATTACTATCATCAATTAACATATAAAATTCATCATCGCTAGTTTCGAACATACGCAATCACCCCAGATGCATACACTTTGTCTGTTGCCAATAAATTAGCTTCTAACTTAGAATTACCCTTGCTAATGTAGCGATTATATCAGTAACGAAACACTTCGCCCACATTAATGATTCGTGAACTACGCTGAATTGAAGTAATCCTATCATCATGACCGACAACAATACTCTGTGTAGTCTTTGAATGTTGGCACAACGTCAAAACATCAGCAATCGAAGGTCGCGAATTATTCGGATGATTGTGCAACAGTACCCCTGCTCCTGGATAAGCCTGCACCGCTTGATACTGAGCGTAGATTAACCCAGTCCGGTCCAATTTGGGTTGAAGTAATTTGTGAGACAACTAACGCCCCCGTCCGTTGATCAATAACGTACCAATCTTCATAGTTGGTGCCATCACGATGTTTAAGCATTTGCAGTGCATGCAAATATAACGATTCTTTGACCGGCTTGGGCAACGATAATGCCAAAAATTTGTCATGATACCTTTTAGAATTTACTGAGATGCAATTGACGGAATAACTATTACTCAAAGTTTTTTAGTAATCTTCACCTGTTCCTGTGTTTCTACATGATCTAGCGCTTCTTCACCGTCATTCAATTGCGCGAAATGCGGCCACTTATCACTCATGCGATTAACATCCCCCAATGTTTGTCACCCAGCTTTGATTGCCAAATATTTTTCCGTAAAAAAAGACCTCCTGAATATATATCCGTATCAGCGAGGTCAATCATTATTTTGTTAACGGAATCGTCAATTTTTGTTCAAAGCTATTGGCCGTATCGGCACTCGACCACATGTCCCATACCAGTTTCAGCGTCTTAAATGACCGTACATCCGTCAGTTTCGGCAATAGAAAGACTAAATTGCCCTGTTTCGTCTGATTCTTACGGTACTTACCATCAAGTAACGCGCTGTTAATAATATCAGCGGTAACCTTAGTGCCTTGATCAGTTGTTAAGACCCCTTGAGTCGGATACATCTCCAATGGCTGTTTAGCTGTGATTTTAACAGCGATTTCAATGACACCGTTAAATCGTTTGTCATGGTCACTTAAAACGTCCTTACCGTATGTTTTAGCCGTTTGATAGATGGTTACCTTACTGACGGCCACCCGGGTGTGAGCACTCGTTTTATTAACGGTTACCGGATAGTCAGCTTGCTGCCGAATCCTGATGGTATCATCCGCCAACTTCAGCTCAGAAAAGGTTAATGTTGGCGTTTGAACTGTCACCTTTGATTTCCCCCCATGAGCAAGCACGTTGTCGGCGACTTTTAACCAGGCTTGTTGCCAAGTTAACGCCTGATTGATTGGCGATATTAAAACAACTATCAATGCGATTAACGCCAATGAAGATGACCGTTTTTTAGTCGGCGTCGGCGCGTACGTTGCCGGCCGGGCTAGCTGGCGAATCACCAATATCCAGCCGAAGATTGGGACTAGCAACCAAACTAGATAGAAGCCGGTATGCCCGACATCGTGCAACCGTTGTATCGTCGCTATTAGCCACCCAAATAACGGGACAATTAAAACGATTGTCCACGGCCACGTTCCCCAGCTAACCGGGCTTAATAACAAACCCAAGTCGACAATTAACGCCAAAATGGTCACTTCTAAAGTGAACCACCAATAATCCCCTCGCAAACAGCGCGCATCCGGCGTAAATAATTGCCCAAATAATCGTTTGGCAGAAACTATTGGCCCCGACCACGTGCGGGTTAAATTGGTGGCTGACCAGTCCGATTGTGTTTTCAAAGTCGGTGCCCCCCTGCGTTCATAATTCATTTATACTACTAGCATACCGGGTCAGCGCCGGCCTGCCTATTAACTTTGATGACCGGCCAACATCATTCATAGACTATCTAACTGAGTCGCCATCAGTTATCATTACGTGGGTCATGCAAAACTGGTTCACTAAATCGCGACGCCAGGCATCAATTTGTGGTTAATGATCATTCTTGTCAAAGTTAAGACAAAAAATCCGCCCACAATTATCATTATCGTGAGCGGACTTTTTAGTCACCTAAATATTTTAATTTAATTTATCAATGACGTTTCCGTTTTGGTGCGACGGCTCCGAGTACCCCGGCAGCCATCAATAATAACCCACCTAGCAACGTCGCGGATTGAGCAGGCGTTTCATCGGTCTGTGGCAAAGCGTGGTTTCCGATAGCAGCTTTGGCTGGTGCCACCGTCGTTGCGGCCTTAACCGTTGTCTTAGCAGTTGCTGGTGTCGTCACCTGATCACCATTAGCTATTGAACCAGTCGTTGTAGCGGCTCGGTGACCATTTACTGACTTAGTTGATACTGCAGCTTGACCATTTGCCGGCGTTGGCGTGACCTTAGTTGATTCAACCGGAGTAGTCACGGCCTTGCCCGTTGAATCGGTAGTATTGCCACCGTTATCCAAATTTGTAACATTATTCTCGTTACTATCTGGATTCGTGGTACTGCCACCGTTGTCCGAATTCGTTGTGTTGCCATTACTATCTGGATCAGTCGTGGCGCCACCATTATCCGAATTCGTTGTATTTCCATTGTTATCTGGATTGGTCGTGCTACCACCGTTGTCCGGATTCGTCGAAGTGCCGTTATTATCTGGATTGGTTGTACTACCACCATTTTCCGGATTTGTCGTATTGCCATTATCATCAGGATTACTCGTCGCAACCTTTTCAACTGGCACATTCAAAGTCCAAGTCGTTGCGGTACTGTCATCGTCATATGTGACCGCACTTTCACCACCAATCATTCGATAGTCCGTTGGCGCACTCAATACCACTTGGTCACCAAACTTGATTAACGTTACCGTGGTTGTTTTGACGATTTGACCTTGCGCATCACAATAATTAATCGTCACTGTTTGTGGCAAGTCTTCGCGAACTACCAAGGTACTCAAACCGGCTAAACTCGTCATACTACCAAGCTTTGTGGCAGTATCACTAGATAACAGGATGCGACCTAACCCTAAGTTAACCGCATCGAAATTCACCGCTTGATCATTGACGTTGAATAAGACGTACAACTTATGACCACCGGCTGCGTATTCGAAAGCAAAAATGCCATTTTCACCGGATTTCAAGACTTTAATCGTTTGTTTGATTTGGTCATAATCGTTTAACCGGAAGACATTTTCCGATTTACGCAAGTTCAGCAACGACTTGAAATAATTGACGAGTTCCGCATTAGCTTGGACGCGATTCCAATCAATATCGTTAATCGCATCGGATGAATTATAGCTATTATCATTACCATCCTTCGTCCGTAAAGCCTCTTGTCCGGCGTTAATAAATGGGACCCCTTGCGCTAAAATTGCCATCGACGTTGCTAATTTATCACGCTTGATTAAGTTGGCTTCAGATTCATCGGGCATTAAGGCTTTTAACATGTCGTAAAGCGTCCGATTATCATGACAAGCCACATAATTAATCGTTTGTGATGGGGCCTGATACGGATGGGAAGTCGTTGCATCTGCATAACCTTGACCACCTAAGAAACCTGCCACAAAGGCTTGCGCATCATTGTCATAAGTCGTTTCTTTAGTATTGCCTTCAACTAATCCCGGATTAATACCACCGAATTCGCTCCCTTTAATCGCATTGCGAATATCATCACTGAAAAAGCCCACGTTTTTGTCGACCTTATCCGCGTTATATTGGGCCGCCCCGATTTCTTTATCGGTGGCACGCATATCCCAACCTTCACCGTAAACTAAAATACCGGGATCAATTGCGTTGAGTTCGGCACGAATGGCGTTCATCGTGTCCACGTCCAAGATGCCCATTAAATCAAAGCGGAAGCCATCCAAATTGTATTCAGTTGCCCAATATTTGACGGAGTCTAAAATATATTTGCGCACCATCTTGCGTTCACTGGCAATATCGTTACCGACACCCGTGCCGTTAGTGGCATGACCGTCCGCATCGTATTGGAAATAGTACCCTGGCACGACTTTTTGAAACGCCTGTTCATCCATCGAGTACACATGATTGTAAACGACATCCATAATGACTCGAATCCCCGCCTTATGGAACCCATTGATCATTTCTTTCATTTCCATAATCCGCGTCGTCGGATTAGTGGCATCAGTTGAATAACTGCCTTCGGGAACGTCATAGTTTTTCGGATCATAACCCCAGTTATAACTCGGGTCACTGCTCGTTTCATCGATGCTACTAAAATCATACATCGGCATCAGTTGAACGTGGGTGACGCCTAAGTCTTTCAAGTAGTCGAGCCCGGTAACTTGACCACTGGCAGTCTGCGTCCCACTTTCGACCATTCCTAAGAATTTACCTTTATCCGTGACGCCCGAATTAGCATCTTTCGTAAAATCACGGACACTCGTTTCATAAATCACCGCATCAGTCGGATTACTGAACGTCGGCATCCGGTTAAAGTCGGTTGGTTGAACCGCGTTGACATCTTCAATCACACTGCGATTACCATTGACCGTGACCGCTTTGGAATATGGATCATCCGTCGTGGTCGTGGTGCCATTACCAAATTGCAGCGCATAATCATAAGCCCAGCCTTGATAATTGCCATCTAAAACGCTCGTCCAGACGCCTTTATCCCCACGAGTCATCGTCATCACACTAGTTGCGGAGGCATCATTGGCCGTCGACGCATACAACCGTAACGTAACTTTGTTAGCAGTCGGCGCCCATAATTTAATTTGCGTCCGATTTTCAGTATACGTGGCGCCTGAATCATCGCCGGCATAATAATATTTATCATCAAAAGCTTGTGAACGCACATAATTGCCGATATCAACGGCTTTGGTATTTCCATCAAAAGCGACCGTATTGTTTTGCAAAATATCAATCGGATTCGTGGTCGTCACCGTAAAGGTCTTGCTAAGGCCAGCACTGTCCGGGGCGACCGCTGTTAAACTAGCCACTTGATTATTTCCAACCGTGATTTGTTGTTGGGCTTCCGCCGTTGTGAGCTTTTTCCCAACTGTAACCGTTAATTCATGGTCCGTATTCATTGCCGCCGACGTCACGGTTTCCGTGGCTAACGCAAAACTGGGTGTGTAGTAAGCTTGGTCATCATCGGCTACCAAATAAATATCGGTGCCTTGATTATCTGGTAACGGCGTAAACTCCCGGACCGTCGCATCGGCCCCCACAGGTTGCACGTAAACTTTCGAAAACGCCTTGCCCGTCAAAGCAGCGGTCCCTAATTGGTTGCCATACACATCGGTTTGGTCTAAATTAACCGTTTGTTTAGCCGTTTGATCCGTCCAGACTTGATAAGCGGTAACGCCGTTGGCAACTTTACTGTGATAATGGACATTGACGGTCGCATTATCAAAAGTCGGGGTTACCGTCTGGGCATCATCGCTACCCGCTTGATACCACACTTCGGCTTTACCACTATCATCCACGGTTGCCATCCGATTCTCACCAGCCCCATCTTTATCCCAACTGTCGGCCCCTTTCAACAAAATTCCAACTTGTTGATAATTTTGGTCTAAATCAATATCGGCATAGTTGCCGTAACTATCGGTCCCAGTCCAACTATATTGTTGGCCGTTACCGTTCGGCTTAGCACCCCAAACATAGGGGACCCATTTCGTGCCATCACCGGCATAGTGAATTACAACTTTGGTACTATCCTTAACTGGTGCCACACTAGTTGACGTCGTGGTCACTTTGGCGGTTGGTACCGCAGCAACTACGGCCGTTGCTTGTATCTTGGCAGTTCTGGTTACAGTTGGCGCGGTTGTCGGTGCAACAGTTGGAGCCGCAGTTGGCGCCGTTGTGGGTGTAGCGGTCGGCGCAGTCGTTGGCGCAACAGTTGGCGCTGCGGTTCGAGCGGTCGTTGGTGCAACGGTTGGGGCCATTGTTGGCTGCGCCGTGGCAGGTTTAACCGACACATTTTCAACAACGGAGCTTGTCGGCGTATTAGCCGCAGTAACCGTCGTATCCGCATTGGCCACCATCCCCGAAAGGCCAGCGCCAACCGCTAATCCCAGCATTGCACTAGCGCTAAAAAGCCACTGTTTGCCATGTTTCCACATCCGCCAATTTTTTTGAACTACTTCTTTTGTTTGCATTTGTTGATCCCCCTCAAAAACTTGTCACTAGCCTCAAAAACTAGTTTCGTTAATCACAGCATAATGCAAGCGCTTTCATATTCGCAATAGGTAAATGAATGTTAACGTTATCATAATTAGTCTATTATACAAACAATGACCGGCCAACATCATTCAGTTGCAGTGTATTGCACGATATTTGCATGTCATCAACCTTGTTGTAATCATCATCTCTCAATTCATAACCTGTAGAAGTCATGCAAAACTTATGCAATTCGTGCACAGTCGTTATGAATAGTTACCAAAAACAATGCCCACCAATATTTGATAATCCCCACTTGCTGCTAATCAGATGATTATCAAATCGACTAACCCCTATAATCCGGATGAACCGTATCAAATAGCACTCTGACTTTTCATCAATGCGACTCCCGATGAGCAATAAAACTAATCAGCTGCCATCGAAAATATTCAGTCACTATTTTAGCGCAATAAAAAATGCAACTAGTCCCCACACCAGTCGCATTACAGCTTAATAATTATTTTCTTGACGCGTTTCATTGACTTGATTCTTGGCCGTGAAGGCATTTTGAATCTCGTCTTGACTGAAACCGAAGTCGACTAACCCAATCTTCAGGAAGACATGCCAAGCATGGCGATAAGCTTCCTGTTGATGGTCAAAATAAGCATTATACAATAAGTGCTTAATTGCTAAATATTGCTTATTCAAATCAGTCGGCTTTTTTTCGCTCAAATCCGTCAGTTGCACAGGTGTTAGTGGAATCAGATGCGTCCACTGTTGAATGGCACTCACTAAGAAGAAAAAGTCCATCGCATCGACGTATTCGTTCAATAACGTTTCCCGCTTGGTCTTACCGGCATCGGCTTTACCTTTGTGAATCTTCCAGACTTTGAACCATTCCGACGTATTCGCCATTTCGGCCAGTTCAACATCCAATGACACCATCGCGTTTTGTAATCGTTCGGGTTGTTGCCAATGAATTTGTTGGCGCGTAGTAATATCTTGGTCCAACCGAATCGATTGTTGTAATAACTTCGTTAAATCTAACATTGTAGCCCCCTATGCAAAGACTAATGGATCGGCTTTGATTTCTAAGGCATCAATATTAGCTAAATACCAATTGCGCATAAAGTCGAAGTGTAATAAGACATCAAACCATGACACCCGTTGACCTTGGTCGCGGACCGTTAAGACCCACTTGGCGCTGCCGGGTTTACCAGCATCAAAAATATCAACGATTAAACCACTTTGTAATTCGATTTCCGCACCATGGCCTTTCGGTGAATTACGCAACATGTGGTTGTTTTGAGCCGCCGTCACGAATAGCTTATCAACGACTTCCCCGTTTAAGTTAGCTTCACGTAATTCGTATTTAGCGGCATTATCAACGTCTAAGATATTGAAGTCGACATTAAAACCGAAATCATCGCGTAAATAATGGCCAAACGCAATCAAAGTCGCTAAGACGCTATTGATTTGGTCAACGCCGGTCCCTTTTAACAATAACTTGTTAATGAACAAGTTGGTAAATGCGCGACTATTGAAACGCAACAACCGCCGTTCGAGATGAATATAAAACAAGCTTTCACCAGTCGTTTGTTCCGTATAGTAGGCCCCGCCGTTATCGTTCGTTACGACTTGATATAAGAACGTATAGTCATCGGTAATTGCGTCAAACACGTGATACAACGATTCACTATGCGCCCGCGAATTTAAAATGGCCTTTTCATCTTGATGCATGCTCAGTAAGCGACTCATAAAAATCAAATAATAATCGGCGTTTTTATATTGGTGGGGGAACGTCACGTAGGCCGAGTCGAGTTTAAAGTCGGCTAACTTTTGGGCCGCGCTTAATAAGACTTCCCCATCACTCGTGTCAATTAATTCATCCATCAAAGCGGTGAACTTTTGCCCATTGGCTAAGCCACTTTTAAGGCCTTCGTTAAACATTGACAACTTGCCGTGGGTACTCAACGTTGCGGAGTCAATTTTTTTATTATCATTCGTCATCTGAGGCTACCTGCGCCTTTCCAATAAGCGTGGTCAAGTAGTCGACATATAGACTCCGATTACGCTCATTAAAATTCTCAAAGCTCTTAAAGGCGTTTTCAATTGCTTGTTTTTCGTAAGCTAAAATAGTGTCTTCTTTGGATAACGTTAAAATCTTGGCTTCGTTATCTTTCATCGTGGCATGGGCATTATTGGCTTGTTCATCTTCATCGGCGAGTTTGGATAATTCGTCGATGATTTGTTGACGTTCTTCCTTGATACGACCGGAGTCGAATAAGGAGTTGCGTTGGCCGTTTTCTTTTAATTGTTGCCGCAAATCGTCTTTTTGGGCATCACGGTCGTCTTGCGCATCAATTAATTTTTGTAATTGATCACTAGCAGCGGAGATTTTTTGAATCGCGTCCGTGTTAAAACGTTTATGCGCATGCGCGAGTTCAAAAGTTTTTTGTAATTTGTTAAATTCTTCCGCGCTAAATTCAAACTTGACGTCTAACACGTTAAGTTTCCCGAATTTACGGCGGTCCCACCAATTCCCAAAGTAAATTTGGAATTCGCCGGGTTGGGTTTCTTCGTAGTAGAAGAATGGGTATTCATGCGCCAAATAATCAATCAATTTTGTACTAAGGTAATGACTGACAGCGGGATGAACATCCGTAATTAAGCCAACTTGGGCATTCCGCGTTGGGTTGGGATCTTCATTTAATAAGGCTTGATGATAGTGGTCGCCATCGATCAATTCGTAGATCAAACGGTCGTCACCAGCCGTAATTGCTTGGCGCAGCGTGGTTAAATAGTCCAGTTTTTGCTGTAAGCTATCCGTTAGCTCGCGCGTAGGTTGATCCTGGTTTTCAAGATCAGGCTGATTTTGTTTTTCCATGATAATCTCCTTGCAATCATTGATATAATTGGCAAATTAGTGCATTGCACTTCTGTTGTTAATGTTACCGAAAATTAAACGATTAATAAAGGTTTCTGTTACCAATTTTCCAATTTTTAAACAAATAAGCCGATTAGCACGACCATTTGGCGTCCTAACCGGCTTATTTCGTTGTAATCTTTAAGTTTTAGTAGAGTTCCATATACTGTTCGCGTTCCCATTCGCTAACTTGTTGACGGTATGAAGCCCATTCAAGTCGTTTAGCTTCCAAGAAACTTTGATAAATATGTGGCCCTAACGCCTTCTTCATCGTTGGATCAGTTTGGAATTCCTTCAAGGCGTTGTGTAACGTTGATGGTAAGTCGGCGATACCGGCTTCGCGGCGTTCGTCTTCGTCCATCACGTAAATATTCCGGTCGACACTCTTTGGTGGTTCGATGCCATTCTTAATCCCATCAAGCCCAGCTTCCAATACAGCAGCAAAGGCCAAGTATGGGTTAGCAGATGCATCCACACTCCGTAATTCCAAACGCGTTGATAAGCCCCGCGCACTTGGAATCCGAATCATTGGTGAGCGGTTAGAACCAGACCAAGCCACATAAACTGGGGCTTCGTAGCCAGGGACTAAACGTTTGTATGAGTTAACCGTTGGATTCGTAACAGCAGTGTAACTGCGAGCATGTTTCATTAAGCCGCCTAAGAAATGATAAGCGTCCGTTGATAATTGTAATTCATCTTTTTCACTTTGGTCGTAGAACGCGTTACCTTGATCATGGAACAAGGACATGTTCACGTGCATCCCTGAGCCGTTAACCCCATTGAGTGGTTTTGGCATGAAGGTTGCCCATAAGTTATATTTACGCGCAATCGTCTTAACGACTAATTTGAACGTTTGGATGTGGTCCGCAGCAGTTAATGCATCAGCATACTTAAAGTCAATTTCGTGTTGGCCAGGGGCAACTTCGTGGTGACTCGCTTCAACGTTGAAGCCTAAGCGTTCGAGTTCGAGCGCAATATCACGACGGCAGTTTTCACCTAAGTCCATTGGAGCTAAGTCAAAGTAGCTCCCTTTATCATTTAATTCAGTCGTTGGTTCGCCTTTTTCATTCATCTTGAATAAGAAGAATTCTGGTTCCGTCCCAATATTAAAGGCGGTATAGCCAGCATCACGCATATCACTCAAGACGCGAATCAAGTTGTTACGGGGATCGCCTTCGAATGGTTTACGGTCCGAGGTGTAAACTTCACAAATGATCCGAGCAATCTTACCATGTTCCGTATTCCAAGGCATGATCAACCAAGTTGATAAGTCTGGGTATAAGTACATGTCACTTTCTTCAATCCGCACAAAACCGTCAATTGAAGAACCGTCAAACATCAACTTGTTATCTAATAACTTGTCCAATTGTGAAACTGGTACTTCCACGTTCTTGATGGTCCCAAATAAATCAGTGAACATTAAACGTAAGAAATTAACGTTTTCTTCCTTGACGATGTTGCGAATATCGTCTTTCGTATACTGCTGTTTTGCCATGCGAATCGCTCCTTAAATTGATTGACTAATGGATGCTGTTGCATTAATGAGTCGGATACTGCGGTCCTTGATTGGACGTTAAGCCCCCGAGATTGAGGAACTCGTCATGCAAGATTCGGCGAACATCGTTGTCAGTCAACGGCCGAGCGCGGTCAGCTTCTTTTTGCTGGGCTTCCTGCGCTTGTTGCGCATAAATGGCTTTGATGCCGGCCATATTAATCCCATCAGCTAAATAATCTTTGATTTCCAAGAGGCGATCCACATCATTTAACGAAAACATGCGCCGGTTACCAGCGTTGCGTTCCGGATGAATCAAATCTTGTTCCTCGTAGTAGCGAATCTGTCGGGCAGACAAATTCGTCAGCTTCATAACTGTACCAATCGGCAGTACGGCTAACGAACGACGTAATTCCTTCTCTTTCATAACGACCCTCCTCTTTAATACAGACTTAATATTAGCAATCTCATTAGCGAATGTCAACAATTCATGTAAGAAAATATCACATCATTTATAAAGGTATACCAATTTATATTTTAGTTTAGCCAACTAGCCAACTGGTCGTCGATAGCGCCCCGTTGGTCGGGGTGTTCCAATAGTTCAAACCAATTGACTTGCATCTTGTTGCGGAACCACGTCAGTTGGCGTTTGGCATACCGGCGCGAATCGCGTTTGATGAGTTCCACCGCTGTCGCGAGTTCGGTTTGTTGTTCAAAGTATGGGAAAAGTTCATGGTAGCCAATCCCCTTACCGGCTGAGAGACTTAGGCCACCTTGGTCATACAGCCATTGTGCTTCGTCAACCAGGCCGGCCTTTAACATCAAGTCGACCCGCTGATTAATACGGTCATATAACAACGGACGGTCAGCCGTCAAACAAATCGTGTAGGCATCTAAAGCCGACTGCGCTTGGTCCGCTTGGTCGGAAAACAATTCGCCGCTCGTATGCCAATATTCCAACGCCCGCACGACCCGCACCGTATTTTGTGGCTCGATGGTACGGGCCGCTTGGGGGTCGATGTGACTCAGTTCGTCCCAGACGGCCTGAGCGCCCTTTTCAGCCGCCAAATCAAACCACTGTTGGCGATAAGCCAAATCGGGGTCCGCGTCCGTGGGGCCAAACTGGAAGCCCGCTAAGAGCGACTGCAAATAAAAGCCGGTCCCCCCAGCAATGATTGGCAACTTGCCGTGACTTTGAATCTCGTTAATTAACGCCGTCGCCCGGGTCACGAATTCGGCGACCGTAAACCGTTGCTGCACATCTTTAATATCAATTAAATAATGGGGAATCCCTTGGCGTTCAACCGGCAAGACTTTGGCGGTACCAATGTCTAAATGCCGATAAACTTGCATCGAATCACCAGAAATGATCTCCCCATTTAGTTGTTGCGCGAGTTCAATCGACAACGCCGTTTTGCCAACGGCGGTCGGACCCGCAATCAATAATACTTTTTTGGTGCTCAAAAAATATTACCCTCCTTGCATTTTCAAGCGCAAGCGGTGCGCTAATCCGGGATAATCCGTAATCAGTCCCGCAAACCGGTGCCGAAAGCAAAATTTCATATCGCGTTCCGTATTGACCGTCCATGGTCGCAACTGCACTTTCGGTAACAACAACCAGTGCCGCCGGACCCAGCGAATATCCGGATGGTAGCCGATAATCACGTGTTCAGCATGTAAGCGTTTGGCCGTCTGGAACTTCGCTTGAAATAAGCTGTCAAATTCCGCTTCTGGTTGTAACGCGTGCAGGCGCTCAATGGATTTGCCATAAAAACTCGAATACACTAGTTTAAACGGCACATGGTGATGATTGAAATAATCCGCCACCAACGTCTCAATGCCATCATAATGAATTTTATTGGTCTTAATTTCTAAATTAAAAATACCGGTAAACTTTTGATCAATCAGTAATTGGACGACTTCAT
This sequence comes from Lactiplantibacillus fabifermentans DSM 21115, assembly GCF_000498955.2. Classification (GTDB taxonomy): domain Bacteria; phylum Bacillota; class Bacilli; order Lactobacillales; family Lactobacillaceae; genus Lactiplantibacillus; species Lactiplantibacillus fabifermentans. The sequence goes on from NZ_AYGX02000070.1 coordinate 70,766, forward strand.
CTAAAGTCGGGACACGGGTACCAGCATACACGGGGTCAAACTTGGCGCCCGCATCCAGCTGCTTGAGTTCCGCTAACGTCAAATCCACGATGCGACCCGTCCCATCCGTTGTCCGGTCGACGCGTTCGTCGTGCATAATAATTAGTTGGCCATCTTTTGATAAATGGACATCCGTTTCGATGCCATCCGCCCCATCTTGTAACGCGGCCAAAAACGCCGGTAACGTATTTTCCGGTCGCGTCCCTTTACTGCCACGATGCGCAATAATTTGCGTTAACATGTCAACCACCTCACTTCATAATAATTATAAGCTTTTAATATTGATATCTCGTGCGAAAACAATCATAATGAACTTAATCAAGTTACTAGGAGGGTCAAAACATGAAATCATTTACACGTGGCTTCTTATTCGGAGTCGTTGCAACGGCTGGAGCCGTGATTGGTTCCGTTTTATCATTCAAGAAACAAGTCGTTGATCCAATCGAAGATCAAGAAAACAAGTTCGAAGAAAGCCGTAAAAAGGCTTTACGTAAGAGCCGTTCTGCTCATAACGGTTAATAATTAAAAAATGGTGGTTCGCACAAAATAACTTTTGTTGCGGCCACCATTTTTTTAATACTTCGCTTTTTTGGTCTTACCTTCCCATTTGGCATAACCCGTCTTGAGAATGTAAAGATCTTTAAACCCGTTTTTGTATAACGTCATCACAGCGCGCACACTTAAGGTATGCGTTTGGTCATAAACGTAAACTGGCATATCTGTCCGCAATTCGCCCATACGGGGTTTTAATGAATTGTACGGAATATTGCGAGCCCCTAAAATATGACCCGCATCAAAATCCTTCTTTTCACGCAAATCAATCAATTGCGCCTTCCGCATGCCAGCTTGAAAATCTTCTTCTTCCAACATGGTCGACACTTGTTTGCGCCGAATGTAACAATAAAACTCGTAAATAAAATAAGCCGCGATCAGAATAATCAACACAATGTTAATATAATTCCAAACCGTCATCGCACCTAAAACCACGCTATCCCTCCTAATTTCTACTTCTATATTCTACACAAAACCGCTTACTTTGACTAGTGCTGGTTTCGCTTGTTTCGTGATTTGTAGGAAGTTTTCCGCCTCCAGCCAGTGGCAGCATCGTCGTGGGGCAACCCTGCCAAGCCAAAAAGCGGTCTTGTCAGGCGGTTAGGAGCCTTGCAAACCCCGCAAGTCTCCTAGCACGACCCATGTTCTAAGCGTGCCAAAAACGCGCGCTAAGAACATTTTCACGACGACGTTGCCACTGACTTCCGGCTAATTCCTCATCACAGTTATATATAAACCGTTTATTAGCACGCTTACACATCAAAAATTCAGCTAGATTCCACAACTTAATCCATTAAGAATATTACCAAAGTAACAGCAAATTCCGAATATCCCCACAGTTGCGCAATATACTATATCGCATAACTTATCATGACCAAGTTAATGCTTCAATGACAGGTTAGGTTAGCACGTTATCAGAATATTTCTATCAAGTTCAGGCATAGATTAAGTCATCCTAACAACCTGCGATAATTAGCCAATCACTCAAATCGCCATAACTGCATACTAAATCCAAGCACAATCCAGCCACTAATAATAAACTTTGCACTCAGCAAACGGTAACACCATCTAGCCGCCAGTCAGTTGGAACGGCGCTGTAAAACTAGTCTGGTTTTTTCTTAAAGTAGGTTATTAACGGCTATATTTTTGATTAGGACAACCACCATCGAACATGTTTAACGCTATTTTGAAACCTAGCCGAGACTAGCAATTGGCTGGCCGTAATGGAATCGTCCTGAAAGTGGCGTTAACGGACGTTTTTTGGCCGTTTACACCACGGACGTCTTTTGAGACCTGGTGTTTGGGCTCAAAAGCGAGGTTCAAGACGTTCCTCAGGCTTGGACCGGTCCCAGGACGATGGAATTACGGTCGGCCAATTGCGGCAAGCATCAAGACCAAAAAAGAAGCCGCCAAAATGGCAGCTTCCAAATATAATTATCTTAATTTACGTTAGATGAAGCTTTGCGCTAATGATGCGGCACCAATGACACCGGCATCGTTACCTAACACAGCTAACTTCAACTTAGTCGAGTTCCGAACAGTTGGGAACGTGTTTTGTTTGAAGTAGTGTTCAACTTGCTTCAATAAGAAGTCGCCGGCTGCTGAAACGCCACCACCAATAATGATTGATGAAGGGTTCATCGTGTTACCAACGTTAGCTAAAGCTAAACCAAGGTAGAATGACACGCGGTCAACGACGCTCTTAGCTAAGGCATCGCCTTCTTTGGCCAAGTCGAACGTAATCTTAGAACTGATTTCTTCACCGTTGTCTAAGAGTTCCTTTAACTTAGAAGAACCAGAGAATTCTTCAGCCATGTCGCGAGCCACGTGAACGACACCCGTAGCAGAAGCGTATTGTTCCAAACAACCGCGCTTGCCACAAGTACACATGTAACCATCTGGCTTAACAGTCACGTGACCAATTTCACCAGCGGCACCCGCAGCACCATGTAAGAGGCGGCCATCAGCGATGACCCCGCCACCAACACCAGTACCTAATGTAACGAAGACCACGTCTTTACCGTTTTCACCGGCACCCTTCCAGCGTTCGCCTAAAGCAGCGACGTTGGCGTCGTTATCCAAGATGAACTTGATACCCGTACCAGCTTCGATTTGTTGCTTAACTGGTTGTAAGGTCTTCCAGTTTAAGTTGTAAGCACCAATAACGGTACCTTTGTCCAAATCAACGGTCCCAGGAGTTCCCATCCCGATACCAACGAATTGGGAAGCTTCCATCTTGTATAAGTCCAAATGGTGGTTAATTGAGTCGATGATATTAGGTACGATGTGCGCACCTTCGTCTAAAATCGTCGTTTCAATACTCCACTTTTGTTGAATGTCACCATTTTCAGTTAAAATGGCGAATTTAGTCGTCGTCCCACCAAGGTCGACACCAATTAATTTGCGATCCATGTTGCGAAATCCCTCCATTAATCATGCGTGTGCGTTGCACTTGCATGTTCTGCTTCTAGCCGGTGCTCATGAGCCAATACGAGTTTTACGCGGGCATACATTTTAGCGTCTAAAACCCCCGCCTGATAAAGATGATCGACCTCAATGGCCATCAATTCGATATCCCAAATGCGCTTGCCCACGTAAACGTAAACACCAAACTTTTTAAGTAATTGTTGTACGTCGTAAAGTGTTTTCATGTGCATATCCTCGATTAATTATACAGTTTATTTAACATTTGTAAAACCCATTTTTGCAAACGCCACCCAGACAATAACTAGCGTAATGGCCGCCACAATCCGTTTAGCCGTTGAAATCTTACCGATGCGTGGTACCCCAACGATGTAACCGATTAAAAACCCGCCCAATAAGCCGCCGACATGGCCCCAAATATCAATGCCACTGCCGAACATATCAAAGACCAGATTCATCACCGTTAACAGTAAGAATCGGCTCGTTAATTGCCGAATCACGGGATTTTCCCAGAAAGACTCGCCAACCGTTAAAAACGCGCCAAATAACGCAAAACACGCGGTACTGGCCCCGACCGACTGACTGCTAGATAGTGCAAAACTCATTAAGTTCCCGCTGATACCACCCAACAAATAGATGGCTAGCATCCGCCAATGGCCGTATAAGGCTTCAATCTGAATCCCCATGAAATAAATCACAACCGCATTTAACGCGATATGTGACAAGTTCGTGTGCAAAAACATAGGGGTGATTAGCCGCCACCACTGACCAGCAACAATGGCGGCATTATTTTTAGCCCCATAAAAGTTGACAATGGCGACTAAGGTATCGCCACCCAATAACCACTCTAATAAGAAGATGATGACCGTGATACCCAATAAAATTTGGGTAATCGCCGGTTCCATTTGCCACCATCGTTTAATCTTTGTCATCAACACCATCCTCTGCTACTAATAGTGTGTCTAATAAAATATCATAGTCATCCACCGGCCACTGCGCCGTTTTAAAGGCCATCTCGCGGTAGGCCAACGTCAGTTTAGTCCCGGTGAAGTCGGCTAAGTAGCGGTCGTAATACCCGCCACCAAAACCAATCCGGGCGTGCCGGTCTAGACTATAACCAAGACCCGGCACGAGTATCAAATCAATTTTTGATTTATCCACTGGCGTCCCCGTCGTTGGTTCCAAGATACCAAACTTGGTCCGCGCCAACGGACTCGTGGCCGTATGTGGCAAAAAGGCCATCTGTCGGTGCGGCAAGGTTTGCGGAATCACAACGTTTTTCCCCGCCGCCCAGGCCGCGGCCATAATCGGTTGCGTGTTGACTTCAATCGGACTACTGATAGTCACCGCAATCGTTTGAGCTTGCTGCCAAGCCGACGGTTGCGTTAATTGCGCTAATAAGTTCGCCGTCTGGACTTGCCGACTAGCCGGTGTCATTTGTTGCAACCGTGCCAGCTGTTGTTGTCGAAATGCTTTCTTCTCCACGGGACGCCCTCCCTTTTTGATGCCAAAATAACTTGCTAAGTGAGTTTGGGGCAAAACCCCAAACTCTTTTTGTGTCTCCGAATATTTATGGCCGAAACGTGGGACAAAAGGCTGCTCCCTCCGCTTAGCTACGAAAGACAAACGATTGAAAGCCCACAATCATTCATCTTTCTAGGCTATGCTCGGTAGCAACCCGCCTTTCGTCCCACTCTCATTTACTGAGTAATAAAAAAATCTCATTCATTAACAGGCATGATAAAAAAATCATGCTGTTGCCAACAAATGAGATACCCATTGTCCATAGATGACAATGTGACAAATAACAACAGGTAACCCCGTTGTTATTTGGTTTCACGATGTAAAGTTACTTTGTGTTCCCGTGGACAGTACTTCTTAAATTCAACGCGATCAGGATTGTTCCGACGGTTTTTTGAAGATAAGTAGTTACGTTCATGGCATTCTGTACATTCAAGTGTAATGTGTACCCGCATGGTGTTGACCCTCCAAACTCATTCGCATAATACAGGGCCAAAGCCCTTAACTTGAACTACTATACCATTAACTGTAAAAAAATACCAGTATCAATTAAGATACTGGCATTTTGATAACAAATCTTATTATTTCGAGTAGTACTTCCAAAAGGCGTTGTAAATTTCCTTACCGGCAGTGTAGTTGGCAGTTGAACTTGCCGTCGTACTCATCCCAGGAAAGGCAATCGCGATGACGACCTTCGGATTCTTGTAAGGTCCATACATTGCTAAACTCATCGTTTCGGTTTCCGTCGTCCCATGGTAAGTTTGGGCAGTCCCAGACTTAGCCGCCACGGATGGCGTTAAGCTGGCTAATTCAGAACCAGTCTTATAACTACTCGTCCCATGGACCACATCCCAATAACCAGTGTGCACGACATCCCAGTATGATGATGGTACCGAAACTGTATTTAACACACGTGAAGTAACATTCGTCTTGACTTTACCTTGCGAACCGTCCGCGTTGGTCCCCGTAATAGCGGACACCACGTGCGGCGCGATCCGACGACCACCATTGGCCATCGTCGACATGTATTGAGCAACTTGCAACGTCGTATACGAGTCGTAGTTACCGAAGGACAAGTCTAACGCTTTACCAATATCAGTCTGGGTAGAAGAACCTTGATACCCGGACGCTTCACCTGGCAAGTCAATCCCGGTCTTAACCCCGAGCCCGAATTCGTTGAAGTAACCCCGTAACTTCGAGAAGACAGACGTCGACATCGTCAACGCTTTCCCCGAAGCATAGTTGAAGTTACCTTCCTTCATCGCTAATTGCATCATGTACGAGTTAGAAGAAACTTCCATCGCAGTTGAGGCATTCAGTGACAAATTGGCGGAACCAGTCTTATTGAACCATGACGTCTTAGAAGCCGTCCCGGCTAACTTGATTGGTTGGTCGGTCAAAGTACTGTTCGTTGGCGTGATGACCCCATCTTGCAAGGCCCCCATAACCGTGGCACCCTTAACAACCGACCCCATAACGAAGGTTTGGTTGATGGTCCCTAAGGCGTTTTCGGTGATTTTCCCGGTACTAATGTTCCGCGAAACACCGGCTAAGGCGTAAACCGCCCCCGTATTAGGATTCATGACCACGGCGTAGGCTCCGGGCATGTAAGGGTTCGAACTGGCATTAGAATTAACAACGGACTTCATAATACTTTGAACTTTCGCTTGGAACTTGGAGTTGATCGTCAAATCGACGTTATCACCCTTTTGGCCACCATACTTCTTAACTTCTTTTTTGATGACGCCATCTTGAGTTTTAACTTCGGTTTGTGACTTTGTTCCCTTTAAGACGTTTTCGTATTGCTTTTCAATTTGACTAGACCCGACGGAATCATTCCGTGAATAGCCTTCTGCCAAATACGTCTTAATGTAATCACTAGGTAACCCAGCCTTTTCAGTCGTAACGGTCCCGAGCACACTACTCATACTCGTCCCGTTAGGATAACTCCGCGTCCACGCAGTCCCGACTTTAACACCTGGCATTTCGGATTGGTGTTCACCAATTTCCGCTAATTCGGTACTCGTGACCCCCGTCGACTTCAAGTTGACGGTTGATAACGAATAAGCTGAACTCATCTTATAGTAGATGGCTGCAGCCACTTTTTGCTGATCGGTAAAGTCACTAATTAAGTGCTTTTCCGTATAAGCAACTTCACGCGCATACAATACATCAGAATCGGTAGACGTCTTGACCTTTTTAGCAACAGCCTTCAAATTACTAGCACTTGCCAAGTAATAATCAGCCATATTACGATCAGTCAACGTCGAAGTTGAAATGGTCATGTAATCACTCAACTTCGTTGCAACGGAGTACATCTTTGAAGAAGCTACACTCAAACCTTTTGTATATTGAATCGCTTGATGGGATTTATTCCCGACGAGGACCCGGCCCTTAGAATCATAGATGGACCCCCGTTGCACGTTCGCTGTCGCCGTCGTGTTGTTAGCCGAGTTAACCGTGGAAGCAAATTTGCCACCATAGTCAACTTGTAAATAAGCTAACTGCGCGATCAGTGCCGCAAACAGCAAAAAAACGATGAAAAACAAAAAATTTAATCGAAATGGAATGTGTGACTTATTGGTGTCACTTTTCACATCTATTTTCTTAAACAGTTTCAAATCTCAGGCTCCCGTTCTTAATTTGGCAAACCTTTTACAAGTTTTGCCAGACGTTACTAACAATCCTAGATAATTGCGCTACTTATGCTATTTTAGCCTACGTGCATTTACCAATCAATAGTCTACTATAATTCAAGCGTTTTCGCATTCTTGACGAAACGAATTTATAAGCATCTTTAAGAATATTTGTATTTAGCAGGCCTTTTGTGGGGTGTTTATGCGACTTTTTTACGCGTTAGGTCACGCTTTAGCCGCAATTTTAAATTTTTATTGAAGTTTAAAATGCCCAATTCGTTAGCTTGCGATTAATTGCGGTAATCATCGTTGTCGGTCAAATAACTACCATTAAGATCAACTCAATTGGCAAATAACCTTTTGATCAAATTGTCATCGGCATTACTCCATCCCGATTAGTTCAGCGACAATCATACTTGGCCAACCGATTCCAGTGGAAAGCCGGCCTTAAATTTTTCATAAAAAAGGTTTAATACAAGTGTTGCACTACTTATGCTATCCTAGACGATAGACATAAAATTTCAGCGATTAGTTTTAAGCGGCTAACCGTTAGTAATTCAATAGAGATTGAGGTGGCATTTTTGAAAATCCGTCGTATTTTTGACAAACAAACTTGGCCGCTATGGATAAGTTTTTGGCTACCATTATTAATAATGACTGGCTACTTTATTTATCGTCACATGGCGCCGTTTGGTTCCAGCAGTTTGCTGACGGTCGATCTAGGCCAACAATATGTTGATTTATTCGCCTATTTCCGGCATACCTTGCTGCATGATCCAAGTGCATTCTTCTATTCCTTTTCTAAAACCATTGGTGGTGAAATGGTCGGGGTCTGGGCTTACTACTTAATGAGTCCATTCAACTTAATTTACTTGCTGTTTCCAGGCACGTCGATTACAACCGGTATTTTCATCGTCACCGTTTTAAAATATGGTTGTGCGGGCTGGGCTTTCGGGTGGTTACTCACCAAAACAAAGACTCAATCAGGCTGGCTCGTGCCAGTCTTCAGTACCGCTTATGCCATGATGGGGTGGATGATTGCCAACCAATTAAACATGATTTGGTTAGACACCACTGCCATTTTACCGTTAGTGATTTTAGGACTTGAACGCCTCTTCACGACCGGTAAAGTGCGTTGGTTCGCCGGCTGGTTAGCTGTCATGCTGATTGATAACTACTACATGGGTTATATGGTGGTCATATTCGCCTGCTTATATTGGGTCTATGGTGCTACCAAGTATTGGGAAAATTTCAAGACTTTCTGGATTCACGTTGGCAAATTTGCTTGGGGCGGCTTCTTAGCCTTTTGCCTCTCTGCTTGGTTGCTACTCCCAACCATCTGGGCGTTATCGCAAAGTAAAGCCCAGTATAATGTCACAAAAATTCACTGGAAGCTTGAATACGCGCCGTGGAAAATGTTGGCGAAATTCGTTACTGGCACCTTTAACTTTAACCAGATGCCTTCTGGGCAACCGAACTTCTACATTGCTTGGATTGCCATTTTAGGGTTCATCTTATTCTTCTTGCGTCGCCGGCCAAAATGGCCAGTTAAGGTGAGTGCTTTAATTGTCACCGGCGTCTTGTTACTGTCATTTTGTTACGAACCTTTGGACTTACTTTGGCACGCGGGCCAATTTCCAGTCTGGTACCCGTACCGTTTCTCGTTTGTCTTCTGCTTCTGGATTGTCTGGATTGGCGCGCAAGCTTTAACTGAGAAACTGACCATCAAGTGGTGGCAAGGCGTCGTCATGCTCGTCATTTTAACGGGTATCTTCGGCACCGTTTATCTTAACTTGAAACACGTCAGTTACGTGACGACCGCCAACTTGGCCATTACAATTGGTTTAGCCGGTGTGTCACTCGTCTTATTGTTAGTACCAAAACGTAACGCATTGATTTATCAAATCATCGCCCTCTTACTCGTCGCTGTCGATATGACCACGTATGCTGTATCTTCTTTAAATAATATCTCCTACGTGTCGCAAAGCGAATTTGGTAACTACACCAGTATTTTAGACAAAACTGTTAAGAAGATTCAAAGTAGCAACAGTGGCTTTTATCGTATCGGTAAGACCTTCACGCGAACTAAAGATGATCCGATGCAAGCCTCCTACAATGGTGCGGACCACTTCAGTTCGACCTTTGAAAGTATTATTCCAAACTTCTTTGGGTCAATTGGCCAACCGGATGGTGACGGGGTCGTCACTTATACGAATGGGACGCTAATTACGGATTCCCTCTTAGATATGCAATATTTCATGGATAAGAAAGTCCCAACCGCCCAACAAAACAATGCCAACTATAATAGTTATATTCCTGTTACGAGTACTCGGACAGACTTGGTGAACTATAAGAAGTCTTCGAAGCTCAGCAATAGCAAAGTTACCACGTACAAGAATCCGTACGCGCTTGGTTTAGGTTTTGCGGCTTCGGATAAGATTACCAAACTCAAAGTTTCTAAAACCACCGGTGATCCGATTGCGCGTCAAGAATTGATTTACCAAACGTTAGCTAATCGGTCAACTTCGGGTTTGATTTCCGCGCAAAACTTTGATGAAGTTATTTTCCAAAATGTTAAAAAAGTCACTACTTTGACGGGATCGGTCGTTAACAAGCAAAACTTAGCGAAAACGGGGTCGATTTACTTTAAGTTCACGCCTAAGACGAATGATTCATATTACATTACCTTAGGCGCCAACTTATCGTCCGCCAACGCGAGTTACTACATCAATGGTAAAGAGCTGAAGCAATACCCAACTTATCGCCATACGATTGCGGTTAACGTTGCCAGTCACGCTAAAGGTAAGACGATTACTTTTGGGATTCAAATGAAGAAAACGTCCTTGTGGTTGCAAAACTTCACCCTCTATAAATTGAATAACACGCAATTTAAGAAGTCGGCGACGAAGTTACAACAATCACCTTGGAACATTACGAAACATTCCAGCCGGAAGATTACGGGGACCATCAACATTAAGCAAAAGCACCAAGTCTTAATGACGACGATTCCGTACTCAAAGGGCTGGCATGCCACCGTTGATGGTAAGGCTGTATCCACTAAGAAAGTCATCAATACTTTCGTGGCCGTCCCACTCAGCAAAGGCAAGCATACGGTTACGTTAACGTATCGCCCACCATTCATGGTCACCGGTTCCATTATTACTGGTGTCGCCGCGCTTGGAACAGTTGGCTGGTTTGTCGTTAAACGCCGACGCCGTCAAGATGCTTAATTAGCCGCACGAATGGTTCTATCATTGCAATAAGCAAAACGGTCATCACCAATTTTTTCTTGGTGATGACCGTTTTTTGTGTTATTTGAGTACTGCGCGCTATTAAACTTGCAAACTTACGAGTGCCAATCAGATTTTGGTCCACTAGCTAATGAGTGTCGGTCAGCTAATAATCAACCCAAACACCCTACAACACTTACTTGAGTGCTTTCTTTAAGTTAGTTACTACCACAAAATTACTTTTCAATTCAAATGATGACTACCCCTGCCATTTTTAGTCAAGAACTCATTCAGTTGGACGTCAGCAATAATGGAAGTCCCCGTTTGGCCGAGCTTACGCCACCGACATCTTTGAAGGTTCTGGTTATTAATGGCTAATTTTTGATGCGAACAACCACCATCAAAAATGTTCAACCACATTTTAATATACTTACGTTATTTTGAAACCGAGCTAAGATTAGCAGTGCTAACCGTAATGGAATCGTCCTGAAAGTGGTGTTAACGGGCGTTTTTTGGCCGTTTACACCACGGACGCCTTTTGAGACTTGCTTTTCAGGCTCAAAAGCGAGGTCCAAGACCGCTTCTCAGGCTTGGACCGGTCCCAGCACGATGGAATTACGGTCAGCCAACTGCGGCAATTGGAATTATCGCTGACGTCCAACGGCAACGCCATGTTTATTCTTGATTAGGTAAATACTCATATTTAGGCCCGTCATTTTCTGCATCGAAGTCTACAGTCAAGTCGTAGCCTTTGAAGAACCATTCATCACGGTCGTTGACGTAATAGTTAACGCCATCCTTTTCCGTCGTGGCAATCGGTTTATGGGGTTCGTCATCACGCATTAAGCCGATGGAAAAACCACTGTGAACGGCCGTCTTGCCATAGGTCTTACCAAAAAAGCGCACACCATTGCCAGCTGTCACACCCATGTCGTCATGGAACCACTTACTAGCCGCATCCGTAATTATAATTTTCATCACGTTTCACCTCGTTGTTGTAATCGATTACAACTCATTGTGCCCGTTTCTTTGGCAAAAATCAACATTGCAACTCACTGAACAAACCAGCTAACCACTTAGGTTGCGCTCATGACCACTTAGGCGATTCTGATTTACAAGCACCGGTTAAGTATGGTCTACTGTAAACATTGATGAAAGGAGTTGGGAAATTTGGAGGTCGAGATCCACACGGACGCTCAGCTAGCGGAACCCATTATTAACTTAACCGTACCAGTCGATTATCCGGACCGCGACGCCCTGGTAGCCGCGCTACAAGCGCTCAGTGTGACCCCGACTGGTTTGACGGTCACCCAGCAAGACCAGACCATTCAGCTGCCGTTAACCGCGGTGATATTTATTGAAGCTGCGGGCCACTTAGTGATGGTCCATACAATCGACCAAGCGTATCGGATTAATCAATCACTGACAAGTTTAAGTGAGACGTTACCGGCCAACTTCTCGCGGATTTCCAAATCAGCTATCGTTAACCGCACTGCGATTTACGCATTGAGTAAGACCTTAACTGGCAACTTGTTGACATTCAATCAATCGCATAAACAGTTGTACGTCTCCAGACGTTATGTGCAACCATTAAAATTAGCACTCGAAAGGGATCATCATTTATGAAAACACGTTGGTTTTGGGGCGGCTTCTTTATTTTAAGCGCCGTCATCTTAGTAACAAACGCCCTCGGTATTTTCGAATATCGGATTGGCTTCTTCACCTTGATTATGACGATTGCGTTAGTCGCTGCTTTACTAGGCAGTCTTCGCGAATTAAACATGCCAGGCGTCGTCTTTAGCGTGGCGTTTATGGCCATTATCTACGCGCGACCACTCCACATTACCGCACTAGTGCCGTGGACGATTCTCGGGGCGGCGGTCCTGCTCAGCATGGGACTAGGCTTATTGATTCACCCCCGTCATCGCAATTGGGAACGGCGCTATCGACACCATCATTTTCACGAACATTGGCGCGGCGATGGCTTTGAAGAAACTAACACCGCCACCGTTGATGATGCCAACGTCAACTTAGACTTATCCATGGCCAATAGTATTCGCTATATCCACAGTAATGACTTACAAACCGCTAATATTCACGTTAATATGGCTGGTGCTAAATTGTACTTCGACGATGTCCAATTGCACAATCAACAAGCAACCTTTAACATCGACGTCTCATTAAGCGGCGTGGAACTATATGTCCCCAAGACTTGGCAACTCGACTGCCAACTCAACAACAATCTCGGCCATATCACCGAAACCGGCCACGCCGAAAGTGCTGGTCCAGCGGTTACTTTGATTGGAAGTGTCTCGCTTGGTGAATTAACGATTATTTATATTTAAGCACGTTCCAAGCATTCCGCTACCAAGAACGTTGATGTGTGTAATGGCAAATATTAGATATTTATCGTTTTTCGGATAAATTGATGCTATTGAGAAATTTTGCCACTTAAACATCGATAAACCACCTGATGAGCTTAATTCATTAGGTGGTTTATTTAGATACCAACGTGTAAGTCGCAATAACCGTAACCCTGATATTTGAGTTAAAAACCTACCGAAAACGCCGCCTTATCCCGTTATGAAGGTATCACAGTAATTGTACTTATTAACTCACTGTGTATTGAAAGTGGCGTTAACGGACATTTATTGACCGTTTACACCACGGACGCCTTTTGAGACTTGAGTGCCCAAAAGCGAGGTCCAAAAACGATGGAATTATAGTCAGCCAACTGTGCCAATAACCAGCTGCTACTAGCAATCTTCACCTGAATAAAAAAAGCGAGCCCTAATTTAGGACTCGCACTTAAAACGCAAAAATTATTCAGCGTTTTCAACCTTTAAAATCTTAACTTTCATCGAGCCAGCCGGAATGTTGATGCTGACTTCTTCATTCACCTTGTGACCGATTAAGCCTTTGGCGATTGGTGAATCGTTAGAAATCTTACCGCTCATCGGATCCGCTTCAGCCGCCCCAACAATGGTATAGCTTTCTGGTTCTTCATCAGGTAATTCTTGGAACGTCACAATTTTACCAACGGAAACTTCAGAATCATCAATTTGTTCGCTATCAATGATTTCAGCGTATTGCAACATGTGTTCTTTCGACTTGATGTCGTTTTCCAATAAGCTTTGTTCATTTTTTGCTGATTCGTATTCAGAATTTTCAGATAAGTCCCCGTAACTACGGGCAATCTTAATTCGGTTAATAATTTCCGGACGTTTGTTTAATTTTAAATCTTCGATTTCGCGTTCCAGCTTTTCTTTGCCGGCTTGCGTCATTGGATAAGTTTTTTCTTCAGCCAATGTTTCCACTCCTCTATTGCTAGTAATAGTTAACAGAGAACAGCCTACCATGTCGGATTTTTTTTGTAAACTGTCAAATCCGAAAAATAGGCTGTCCTTTAAGTTAGTTTATAAAATCGATCGTACTTTGGTCGTTAACAAGTCAATCGCGACTTCGTTTTCGCCACCCTCGGGCACAATGATGTCCGCATAACGCTTGGTCGGTTCAACGAATTGGTGGTACATCGGTTTGACGGTCGCTAAATATTGTTCAATGACCCAATCTAAGGTCCGCCCACGTTCTTTGATATCGCGCTGAATGCGGCGAATAATCCGAATATCGTCATCGGTATCAACGAACACTTTAATGTCCATCAAGTCGCGTAAGCGTTGGTCGTCTAAAATCAACACCCCTTCGACAATAATGACGTCGCGTGGTTCTTGATGAATCGTTTTCGTACTCCGCGTCGATTGTTCATAGTCATAAACCGGCTTTTCAATCGCTTCGTAGTTAATCAATTGCTTGATTTGTTGAATCATCAAGTCCGTATCAAATGCCAAGGGATGATCGTAATTGACTTCTCGGCGTTCCGCCATGGTCATCTCACTTTGATCATTGTAATACGAATCTTGTTGCAAAATTAATAATGACTGGCCAGACAACTGATTGTAAATGGCTTTACTAACGGTCGTCTTACCACTGCCTGAGCCACCGGTTACGCCGATGACGATGGGCCGTCGATGTTGTTGTTCACTCATTTAAAAGGTAGCCTCGTTTATTTTTCCGCTGCTTCGTTGTGCTTGGAAACTTTCTGGATATTCGCCGCATGTTGCGCTGCGGTCTTCGCATAGTACACATCACCGGTCTTCAAATCAGCGACGAAGTACATGTAACCTTTGCTACGTTCGGATGGTTTCAAGACGGACTTGATGGAAATCAAGCTCGGACTGTTAAACGGTCCTGGACCATAGCCTAAATGTAACCGTAAGTTATATGGTGACTTGTTTTGTAAGTCTTTGGCCGTCAACGTGGTCTTCGTTGAATTAATGGCATAAAGCACCGAAATATCCGAATCTAAACGCCATTGGTCGGCAATCCGGTTTTCAAAGACCCCCGCAATAATCCGGCGATCTTTCGTGGTGCTACCTTCACGTTCAACTAACGAAGCTAACGTCAACATGTGTTGCACCGTCAAATTCTTTTTCTTGATGGTCGTGTAGTATGGTTGCAACTCTTGGTCGGTCTTTTGAACCATTTGCGTGACTAATTGCTTCAAGGTCGTCTTCTTACCAACTTCATAAGTTGCTGGGAACAAGTAACCTTCTAAGCGATAGCGCACATTTTTGGCCTTCATCGCTGAACCTAACAGTTCTGGATACTTCTTGGCTAAGGAGTTAATGAATGTTTTATCTTTCATCAACGTCAAAAATTCTTTCGACGTAAAGTCCGTTTGTTTTTGAATCGTCGTGGCAATTGTCTTAATCTGACTACCTTCAACGACTAATACTCGGCCACTCTTACTTTGAACTGGCTCAGATGACCCACCTTTATTCAAGGCTTTGGCAATCTGCGACAAGCTCATCGATGGCTTCAATTGATAATAGCCCGCATGGAAGTTCGACAAGTTATGGGCTTTTGTCCAATATTCAAAGACAAAACCGCTCTTGATAATCTTCTTAGATTGTAAAATCTCCGCAATCTTTTTGACATTCGAGCCATAAGGAATATCTACTTGTACGACCTGGGTGTCGTTCTTGTTATATGGCTGCGTCGCGTTATCAAAGTAACGATAACCGAGTACCCCAATAATGACAAGCAAAGCTACCAAAATCCCAATCACGCCACCAATGACGCGCTTAGAAAACTTCTTACGTTCTTTTTGTACCACGGGACTTGGCTCAGTGGCCGTCCGATGGTCTTTTTGGTCCTTTGGATCTTGGTTATCTTGGTCGTTATTCAATTTTCGCCCCTCCATTTATTGATTAATCCTACCAATTATACAAAAATCAAGCCTAGTTTGCACTAGTTTGAGCATAGTTTTAGGCTTTTTTAAGTTCAGTCCCACGACCAAACTTACCGTTTTCAGTCGATTAGAACCCGAACTCACAAATACCGCCGACTAATTATGCTTTATTAGTAAGTTTTATGAAAAATAGGAATCAGGCGATTTACAAATGATTGGTAATTACAATTATTGATGATTACCGGATTTTACACCAATTTAATTTAGTATTTAGCCAATTATCGTCAATAATTTTTGTTACCTACAAAAACGTCAGCCTTCCAATCAACACTCATTTTGCCTATCAAACTCATCACGCACAAAACCCCGGTACCAAAGCCCGGGGTTTTATTGCGCGTATATCACTAATTAATCGTTCAAAATAGGTCTACCGAAAGTTTCACGCCATCAAACCGCCATGGACATTATCCGATAAACCGTTAAAACCGCTCAACTATCGCTTGGGCATTCCAGCTAGTTGCGACCGGCGGCACCGCACAAATTAGCGAATTTCAGCGCCTAAGTCATCCGTCAAGGCCGTTAAGACCTTTTCAAAGGCTTTGGTCACATCATCGTCAACCAAGGTCGCGTTTTGGTCTTGATACGTCAACGTATAAGCTAAGGACTTCTTACCAGTTGGCACGTTCTTGCCATTGTAGACGTCAAAAAGTTGGACTTTTTGTAAATGGGCCCCACCCTTATCATTGATCAAGGCCACGATAGCGGCGTTTGACACTTGGTCATCAATTAACATCGCCACATCGCGAGTAATGCTTGGGAACTTCGAGATTGGTTGATATTGTTGATGCGCTTTTGGTGCGGCAATCAATGCAGCTAAGTCTAATTCGAAAACATAAGTTTCACGAATCTTGTAAGCTTTCGCGGTTGTTGGATGAACTTGCCCGACGAACCCAACTAAGTCGTCGCCAACGTAAATGTTAGCCGTCCGCCCAGGGTGCATTTCGGGATGGTCCGTCGTCGCTTCATACCGAACTGGTTCGGCTAAAGCCAAGCTCTTCAAATAGCCTTCGACAATCCCTTTGATTTGATAAAAATCAACGGGATTTTCAGCGGTACCCCAAGTCTTTTCAACCATTGAACCAGTAATCGCGCCGGCAATATGTTCGACTTCTTTAGGGCGAACTTGTTCCGGTTGGCTGAAGAAGACGCGGCCTTCTTCGTATAAGGCCACATTATGTTCTTTACGGGCATTGTTATAAGCTAAGTCATCTAATAACCCAGAGATTAAGCTTAAACGCAACGTCGTCCGTTCTGAACTCATTGGGAAGTCTAACTTCGTGACATCACTGGCATGTAACGCAAAGGCCCGCGCCTTGGTTTCCGTCGTTAAGGAATAACTGATGGCTTGGGTTAAGCCGGCACTTTCCATTAACTTCCGGGAATCGCGAATGATTTGTTGCGTTTCGTTTAACTTACCAATCGTTGGTTGCCCGGTTGGTAACGTCGATGGCAAGTTATCGTAACCATATAAACGAGCGACTTCTTCAATCAAGTCAGCCGGAATGTGAATATCCCAACGGCGCGAAGGAATCGTTACCGTATATTCGTTGTCGGTCGAAACCGTGGTTGGGAAGTCCAACCGCCGGAAGATATCAGCGACCGTCTCAGCGCTTAATTCCGTCCCTAAGACGTGGTTGATTCGTGATAACGTGATTTTAACCGTTACTGGTTCGACGTCTTCATCACGACCAATCACGGTCCCGTTAGCAACAGTCCCGTTGCCTAATTCGGCAATCATGGCGGCGGCAGCATCTAACGCCGTTTGAGTGGCGCCATGATCGATGCCACGTTCATAACGCATCGATGCTTCACTGTGCAAGTTATGGTTATGCGCCGTTTTGCGAATCTTGACCGCATCAAAGACCGCGCCTTCTAAGGCAATCGACGTGGTCATATCAGTGACTTCACTGTCTAAGCCACCCATCGTGCCGGCCAAACAAATTGGTTGGTCGTTGCTACAAATCAACAAGTCAGAATCAAGTAAATCGCGTTCTTCACCATCTAAGGTCGTCAACGTTTCGCCCGCCTTGGCAAAACGCACGTTAACTTTGCCCGCCGTTAATGAATCATAGTCAAATGCATGTAGCGGTTGACCATATTGCATCAAGATGTAGTTCGTCGCATCGACCACGTTATTGATGGGCCGCATGCCCGCGTTCCATAAGCGAATTTGTAACCACAATGGACTTGGTGCCACCGTTACGTTTTTGATTAAGCGCATCTTGTATTGCGGAACGGCTTGTTCGTCAGCTTCTACGGTGACATCTAAGTCATCGTCGGCTAAATCATCAGTTGCTTCATGTAAATCAACCGTGGGCATCGTCGGCGTTTGGTCATAAATAGCGGCTAATTCATGGGCGGTGCCGTTCATGCTCAACATGTCGCCACGGTTCGGTGTCACGGACATGTCGATAATTTCATCGTCCATTCCGATGTATGAGAAGACCGGTTCACCGGGTTTAGCATCGGCTGGTAAGATGAAAATACCATCGGCGACTTCTTTAGGTACGAGTTTTTCGTCGAAGCCTAATTCGTCTAAGGCACATAACATCCCGTTTGAAACCACGCCGCGCATCTTACTACGCTTGATTTTAGTGTGATCACCAATCCAAGAGTTTGGTAAAGCAACGATTACTTTTTCGCCGGCCGCCACGTTCGGCGCGCCACAAACGATTTGAATCGGGTCTTCTTCGCCAACATCTACTTGGCAAATGTGTAAATGGTCTGAATCAGGATGTTCAACGCATTCTAAAACATCCCCGACGACGACTTTTTTCAACCCTTCACTGGGCCGAATCACGCCGTCAACTTCGACGGCCGTGCGTTCAATTTTTTCTGCTAATTCATCGGCTGGCAGGTCCAGCTTCAAATAATCGCGTAACCATGCATAAGAAATTTTCATTCGATCCGCCTAACCTTTCTTGTAAAACTGTGATAAGAACCGGACATCGTTTAAGTAGAAGTTCCGGATATCATCCACACCGTATTTCAACATTGCAAACCGGTCCGGCCCTAAACCAAAGGCAAAGCCACCGTATTCTTCGGGGTCAATCCCTGACATTTCTAAGACGTGCGGATGCACCATGCCGGCCCCTAAAACTTCAATCCAGCCGGTTTGCTTACAAATGGCGCAACCTTTACCATTACAGTTAAAGCAAGTAACGTCAGCTTCCACGGATGGTTCCGTAAATGGGAAGTAACTTGGCCGTAACCGGACTTCGAATTGGTCGCCGAATAATTCGTTGGCAACTAACGTTAAGGTCCCTTTCAAATCGGCCATCGTAATGTGCTTGTCGACGACTAGCCCTTCGATTTGATGGAATTGATGTGAATGGGTCGCATCATCAGTATCCCGACGATAAACACGGCCAGGTGATAACACTTTTAATGGGCCTTTGGAGAAATCATGATTTTCCAATGAGCGTGGTTGGTCCGCGGAAGTTTGCGTCCGCAACAAGACATCCTTGGTGATATAGAACGTATCTTGCATATCACGGGCGGGATGGTCTTTGGGTAAGTTCAAACGTTCGAAGTTGTAGTAATCTTCTTCAACTTCATCCCCATCGACGATTTGATAACCCATCCCGATAAATAAATCTTCGAGTTCGGTGATAATTTGGGTAATCACATGGGGTTGGCCTTGAGGGACTTCACGACCCGGTAAGGTCACGTCTAATTTTTCGGCGACTAATTGTTTGTTGACCGCCGCTTGTTCCAATTCTTCGCGCCGTTCGTCAATCGCGCCTTGCAAGCGATCCCGGACTTCGTTAGCATAGGCCCCAACTTTGGGCCGTTCTTCTGGCGTTAAATCGCGCATACCGCGCAAGACTTCCGTGATGGGGCCTTTTTTACCAAGCAAATCAACTTTAACTTGATTGACTTTTTTCAAGACGTCGGCTGATTTAATGTCAGCCAAGCCTTGATCGCGTAATTCAGTTAACCGATCTTGTAAGCTCATTAATATTCCTCCATTTTTTACTGGTGACTAACCATCGTTTTGAACACTTTTAGACACAAAAAGACCTCGTCCTAAAAAGGGACGAGGTCATCGCGGTACCACCCTTGTTCGTTGAACCTAGCAAGTCTAGGTGTCAACGCACTTTCACCGGATAACGGCCGGGTACCGGAAAATTATTTGTTATCTAAACGCCCAATTTCAGCTCGGAGAGTGAATTCATTAGTTTAAGTCGTCGGAGTGCTTCCAGTCGCTGACACTCGTTCCTGGGACGCCGCTACTAATTACTAGTTCTCGTCTATGCCTTTGTCTACTTTTTTAGTTTAGGGCAAACTAAGCACACCGTCAAGCTTTATTAGCAAGATTGACTAGGACTGTACCACTTATCCGACCAGTTGTGAACGGTCGTCATAACTTGACGCAAGTCCGCACCTTTATCGGTTAAGCGATATTCGATCAACGCGGAATCACAGTGGGTCACGCGGCTCACGATGCCATTAGCTTCCAATTCCTTCAAACGCACCACTAACACGCGGTCACTGCATTTAGGAATCCGACGCGCTAAGTTTTTAAAGCGTTGCGGGCCATCTTCAAGTAAGACGTCAATAATTAGGCCGTTCCACTTCTTACCTAAGATTGAGAATGTCTTTTCAAATTTGGGACACAGTTCGAATTGGGAATCCACGGTCGTGTTATCAACCGTATCTAGCATCATTTCTGACATAAGCATGACCTCCATAAGTCCTATTAACCGGCGGAGACCTTGTTGCCCCGGATCCGATCTAATTGCTTGGCCACTTTATTACGTAATGGTCCAAAAAATTCATGTTCTGCTTCATAATCATCGACTAAAGAGACTAACAAACTTTCACGATACTTGGGCAGGGCTAACGTTGCGCCAAACATGTGCTTTAAAATGATATCTTTTTCCATCGGCGTTAACTTGGTCAGCTTTTCAGCATTCCGTAAAGCAACGCGCGGATGAATAAAGGCGTGCGACCCTAAGTCAAACTTAGTTTCGCGCCAATCATAGTAAAACAAATCATGCAAAAGACCACCACGGGCAACCGCGGTCGCGTTTAAGTGCCACTTCTTCGCGAACACATAACTGTCATAAGAAACTGCAATTGAGTGATCCAATCGATTCGAATGGTGATGTTGGGTAAAATCAGCTAACCGTTGAACGGCTGGTTGGGCTAATAAATCGGCCACAATTGCCACATACTCAGAATCTTGTTTCCATGCATTGGTTTTCATTGAAAGCTCCCTTTACTATAATATCTAACGCTATCCTACCAAAAAGTAAGTGAATTTGAAAGTATTTTGTCCAATAAAGTGCGACGCTGGCCCGTCATTTAGCGGTATAAGCCAAACATCAAAATCCCCGCCGCAATCGCCACGTTCAGTGATTCGGCGCGCCCTTTGATCGGAATATAAAGATTTTTATCCGTTTGGGCTAACAATTCTGCACTCATCCCGTTGCCTTCATTACCCATAATTAACCCGAAACTCGCTGGCGCGTCAATATCTAAATATTGCGCCGCTTCCGGATTCAATTCGGACCCATAGACCGGTAAGTTTTCCGCGTGCAACCGGGCCACTAAGGCGGTCAAATCCGTACTAATCAGTTGTAAGTGGAATTGGCTGCCTTGCATCGACCGTTCAACTTTGGGTTGGTGAATATCGACGGTCCCAGTTCCAAAGGCCACGCCGGCAAAACCAGCCGCATCGGCTGTCCGGACCATTGTCCCAATGTTACCAGGATCTTGCACGTTGTCTAAGAGTAACCAGGGCCGACTCAAATCAAGGTTAGCCAACGGATCATCGTCAACTTTAGGTAACTGGGCTAACGCAAAGACCCCTTGTGGCGTGACTGTGGCACTAATATGGTTAGCCACTTCATCGGAAATCTCAATGACGGCCGGGAACTTGGTTAAATCAGGCTGACTGGCTAATTGTTTTTCCGTAATGAGTAATGTCTTGATACTCACATGGGCTTTTACAGCTTCGTTGACCAAATGCCAACCATCCAGCAAATACAAGCTTTGTTGTTTACGCCCTTTTTTAGTTTGGAGCTTTTTCCACGCCTTGACGTGCACATTTTGTAATGAGTTAATTTTTTCCATCTAATCGCTACCTTATCCCGTCTATATTTAGGAATAGTATAGCATATCACCGCACCCCGCTTTCGTGATATTATATAAGTATTAATCGAACTCTTACTTATATCTAAGTGAACAGGAAGTGAGCAAATGCGCGCAGTTACCTTACAAGCTAGTGGTCGCGTCCAAGGCGTGGGCTTTCGGTGGGCTACTAAAGTCGCCGCTGACAAATGTGGCGTCAATGGTATCGTTCGGAATTTGATGGATGGGTCCGTTTTCATTGAAGCCGAGGGCGAAGATCAACGCGTCCAAGTATTTATCGACGTTATTCGGCAATCACCGACCGATTTTGGCCGCGTTGACAAGCTGATCGTTAAAGACGTTGAGCCGCAAAACTACCATAATTTTCGGATAACTAATTGAAATCCCCCGGCGTCTTTAGTATCATCTAGTTTATATGATTTAATATAAAGGGGATTATTAACCAGTGAAAAGTAAAAAAGGCCTCACTCTGACGCTGACGTTATCAACGCTTGCGTTATTCTTGAGTGGCTGTGTTCAGACGACAAAGTCTGGTAAACCATATGGCTTTGTCTATACGTACTTAGCCCAACCTGGGCAAGCGGTCATGCAGTGGTTGTCACATTTATTCGGCAATAACTACGGCTGGGCGATCATCGGTTTGACGGTGTTGGTACGGTTAGTCTTGTTACCAATGATGGTCAGTCAACAACGTAAGTCAACGTATCAACAAGAAAAAATGGCAGCCGTTAAGCCACAATTAAACGATATTCAAAAACGGCAAAAAGCCGCCACGACCCAAGAAGAAAAAGCAGCTATCAGTAACGAAATGATGCAACTCTACCGTGACAACGGTATTAGTATGACTGGTGGGATTGGTTGTTTACCATTATTGATCCAATTACCAATCTTCTCGGCGTTGTATTATGCCATCCGTTACTCACCCGAACTTTCCAGTGCGAAGTTCATGGGGATCGCCTTAGGGAAATCCAGTTTGCTCTTAGCAATCTTGGCCTTCTTATCGTACTTGTTACAAGGTTACTTATCGATGATTGGGATTCCTAAGGAACAAAAGAAACAAATGCAAATGATGCTCATTATGAGCCCCGTCATGATTTTATTCGTTTCGATGTCCGCGCCCGCTGGTTTAGGGTTGTACTTCTTCGTTGGTGGGTTATTCGCCTGCTTGCAAACGTTGATTATCAACTACTTCCGTCCACGGATTCGTCGCGAAGTTGAAGCTGAATTAAAGAAACATCCAATTAAGACCCCAACCCCAACCGCGGTCGGGGCTAAAAAAGTTAACGCGACTGAAAAACCTGCTAGTGATGGCAAGCTTTCTCAACCACGTAACAACGGTAAAGGTCGGAATGCTGGTAAACAGCAACGGCATCATCGTTAATCAGTAGGACTAAAAAGTTCTCGCCTAAGCGAGAACTTTTTTTATGCGCTATTATAATTTTCGTCGTAACCACCAACGACCGATGAGCACCCCAATCAGCACGGGCCCAGCCAATAACATCAGAATACTTTGGGTGAGAAAACTACCAATCATATTGAGAAAATCATCATTCATGGCGCTATAACTGGCTAAACTATCACGCGTTGCCACCTGATGATTCGCCGCCCACTGCTGCTTTTCAAGCGTGTGGCCTAACCCATCCTTATAAGCAAACGACTGACTAGTCCACGACTTAATTGCCAGTGGATTTTTACTAAACCGCGGCGCCCATAATAAAATTAACGGATACGCCAATAAATAAGCCACTAACAAGTACCCATTAGCCCACGTCAACCGCCAAAGCATGTGGCCGTTTGGTTGAGCCGTCAACGCATAAAAGCTCAAGATAAAAATAAGCGCGCCCCGTAAGTAGGCCGCGATAAATGTTTTAATGACCCGCATGATTCCCACCTCACTTTAAGTTTGATTATACTGCATCGCCAGCGGCCAGATAACATCAATAGTTATTTTCGCTCAATGGTAGATTGCAAATTTAATCCGAATTTTTGGACAAATTGTTCAGCATAACCTG
>NZ_AYGX02000071.1 GCF_000498955.2 Lactiplantibacillus fabifermentans DSM 21115
AAGCTGATCTTTTTTGTCCGAACAGCGTTCGGATTAATTTTACAATCTACCAATAAAATAGCGCGGATTGATAAATATACAACTAAAAATTGCCGTTGTCATTAATTAGAACTGTAAAACGTTTTCAGTCGACAATTCATCTTAATTATAACTGTCATGGTTACAGAACTGTATCAAAAGGATTTCATTTGCGGTCGATACTGACCCGGAATCCGAGATTTGTGTCATAATATAATTTGATATGCATTGAGAAATTAATTATCTTATTAACGGCTGGCTCATGAATTTTGTTAGTGTTAATTAGCGTTAGGCGGAAGGCAGGTAGGTCCCGCTGTGTCGATGTTCTTAGCGGGCGTTTTTGGGCCGCTTAGAACATGAGCCGTGTTGGGAGACTGACGGGTTGGGTCAGGCTGCCAACCGCCCTGAAGACCGATGTTTGGCTTCAGGTCTGCTCCACAGCGGGGCCTACCTGCCTGGAGCCGGCTAGCGGCAATAACTCAATGGCGAATTTTAGATGACGGGGAGAGCGGGTTAGATTGGTGAAACGGTATCGGGCCGGGCTGCAATTATTGCTAGTGGCGTTCGTCATTAGTGCGGCGGCGATTTTAATCGGGGCCCGTCAAAGCGATACTAGGATTACGAAAGTGACGAGCGATTTACAGGCTAAATCGGCGTTAGCGCTCAGTAATAAGTATCAGAAAACAAAAACGGCGACCGTCTTTTTACATGGTTATGATGGCGGCGCCTATTCAACAAATTATTTAATCAAAAAAGCTCAGCAAGCGGGTGCGGCGCAAAAAGCACTGGTGGTGCATGTTTATAAAGATGGCGTAATGGCGTTCAAAGGGTATTGGCACAAGTCGTTGAAAAATCCGATGGTGCAAATTGTCTTTGAAGATAATCATGCGTCGCAAAAGACACAAATTTATTGGCTGCACCAAGTCTTAGTGCAATTAAAGGCCAAATACGGCGTGACGCAATATAACGCCGTCGGTCATTCGCTCGGTTGTAATGATATCGTCAACCAGGCGCTGAAGTATGGTCATGATAAAAAACTGCCAACTTTGAAAAAAATCGTGACGATTGCGGGACCCTTTGATGGCTTGACCGGTTATTTGAGTTCCGAGACGGAAGCCACGGTCAAAAAGTTGGCGGCCAAACCGACGCGCTTTACGCGTCACTTTGCCGAGATGTTGAAATATCGGCATAATTTCCCAACTAACGTTAAAATGTTGAATGTGGTTGGGGATACAAACGATGGCTTCAACAACGATGGTTACGTCGGAGTCGCGTCAGCGCGGTCGGTGGCCTATTTATTGCGGCATGAGCTCGCAAAATATCAAGAAAAGATTTATAGTGGGGCCGATGCGGCGCACTGTGCTTTGAATCAAAATCCACAAGTGGCGCACGCGATGATTGCCTTTTTGTGGTAAAACATAACAAATTCAGGTCAGCGTCTAGTGACGACGGCCTTTTTATTTTGAGGGGTGTCAAAAATGGCAAAGATTTTTATTTCCGCAGCAATTCCAACGAGTGGGATTACAGCGTTACAACAAGCGGGGTTCGAACCAGCCGTGTATCAAGGAACGGGATTGATTAGTCAGTCAGAATTAATTGCTGGGGTGGCCGATGCGGAAGTTTTGATTACGCCGCTATCGACGCAGGTTGATCAAACGGTCATTGACCAAGCACCAAATCTCAAGTTAATTGCGAACTTTGGGGCTGGTTTTAATAATATCGACATTAACTATGCCGCCAGCAAAGCCATCGCGGTCACGAATACGCCTGGTGTTTCAACGGCAAGTACCGCGGAAGTAACGTGTGGCTTGATTTTAGCGTTGATGCATCGGATGGTCGAAGGCGACCAATTAATGCGGACGACGGGCTTTAATGGTTGGGCGCCGTTATTTTTCTTGGGACATGAATTAAAAGGGAAAACGTTAGGCATTATTGGGATGGGTGCTATCGGCCAAGCGGTTGCCAAACGGTTGCATGCGTTTGGGATGAACATCGTGTATAATCAACGCCGCCCCATCGACGTCTTCACCGCTAGCAAGACGGACGCCACGGAATTGTCATTGAACGAATTATTGGCGACGGCCGATGTGATTAGTTTACACGCACCATTGACGAGTGCGACGCATCACTTGATTGGCGCCGAACAGTTGGCTTTGATGAAGCCGAGCGCTTATCTGATCAATGCGGCCCGGGGTCCGTTAGTCGATGAACACGCCTTATTAACACAATTACAAAATCATCAACTAGCCGGCGCGGCGTTAGATGTTTATGAAACGGAACCAGCTTTGACACCGGGTTTTGCTGAATTGAAGAATGTGGTCTTAACGCCGCACATTGGTAATGCGACCGTTGAAGCGCGGGATGCGATGGCTAAAATTGTGACGGACAATGCGATTGCCGTGTTAAACGGCGATTACCCGCAAGCCGTTGTCAATGGGGTTAAAGCCGAGAAAATCTCCGAAGATTAAAATAAAATTAAAAAATGGCTTGACGATTAAAAATAATCGGCGTATTGTTAATGCCAAGTTAAACAAATGAACGTTGAACGTTACATCAAGTAGACGCAGGTCTGGGTGTCAGGAAGTCGGTGGTTGCTGCGAACCGATCAGGGGCTGTGCTTGAAATACGGTAACCGAGTTTCAGATTGAACGGATAATAACTAGAACCGTTATCTTCTAGTGAGTGGTAGTTTTTGTGAACGCAGAAACTGCAACCTGGGTGGTACCGCGACTAGTCTAATCGTCCCTGTTGTTCTAAATGAACAATGGGGACGATTTTTTTGACGAAATGAGGATGACGATGATGGGAAACAAACGTTGTGGTGGGTTAGCGCGATATTAGGGCCTTTTAGTTGGCTGTTACGCAGACATAACTTTAAAGGAGTTATCGCAAATGAAACAAACTAAAAGTACCCCGAAAATTAGTACCTTAGAAGCCGTGATTGTGCTGTTAGTCGTACTCGGTATCATGAGTGCCGGTGTGATTGGCTTTGGTCTCTCACCTCAAGTCCCGGTCTTATTGGCAATGGGCGTCGTCACCGCCTGGGCGATGTTTCGTGGCTTTCCATGGTCGGCCGTCAATGCTGGGATTAAAGAAGGGATTGACCAAGGCATTATTCCCATCTTCATTTTTATTTTAATCGGCGCCATGATTTCCACTTGGATTGCGGCGGGGACGATTCCAACGTTAATGGTTATCGGTTTTAAATTAATTAATATTCAATGGTTCTTGCCATCCGTCTTTATTGTTTGCACGTTAGTTGGTGCCGCCGTGGGGAGTGCCTTTACGGTTACCTCAACGGTCGGGATTGCGTTCTTCGGGATGGGCGTCACGATGAATTTAAATCCAGCCTTAGTTGCTGGGGCCATTATTAGTGGTGGGATTTTTGGCGATAAATTATCGCCATTATCCGAAACGAACAACTTAGCGTCCGCAGTTACGGATACTGATTTATTTGACCATATCAAACATTTATTATGGAGCACGTTGCCCGCGGGTTTAATTACCTTAATTATTTTTGCCTTTTTAGGCCATGACAATGCCAGCACTAGTTTAGCGAAGATTCACCAAACGGTAGCTGTCTTAAACGGCAACTTTAGTATTTCAGCGTTGTCATTATTACCCATCGTGTTAGTCTTCGTGTGTGCCGGCTTTAAGATGCCCGCGATTCCGACGATGTTGCTAAATATTTTTATTTCCGCTGGGTTGATTTTATTTGAACAACCGCACCTGAGCATGACCAAATTAACCGCCATTATTAATACCGGCTTTGTTTCCAAAACCGGCAATACGAGTGTCGATACATTATTATCTCGCGGTGGCATTGTCAGCATGATGAGCATGGTAGCATTAATCGTCGTCACTTTGTCACTAGGCGGCCTGTTAATGAAGTTTGGCTTAATTGGCCAAATCATGACGCCGATTGCTAAGCATTTAAACAGCGATGGCAAATTAGTCACGGCCGGCATCATCACTTGTATCGGTGTCAATGTCTTCGTCGGGGAACAATTCTTATCAATTATCTTACCAGGTCGGGCCTTCAAACAAGCCTTCAACAACGGTGGCTTAGCCGATCAAGCGTTAGGTCGGGTCCTTGAAGATGGTGGGACGGTCATCAACTACTTAGTACCTTGGGGCGTTGGCGGGGTTTTCTTAACCACGACGCTCGGTGTCGCAACGGTTGACTACTTACCATTCGTTTTCTTCAGCTTATTATGTCCCGTTATCTCAATCATCAGTGGCTTCACCGGTCTAGGCTTAAGCCACATCGGCCAAACCAAAGCCACTAAAGCACCAAAATTAGCCCATGCGACTGAAATGAATTAGTTGGTTTCTATTACCGCTGGCGCCCAACTAAATGGATTTTGGCATTTGGGGTACTAGTTTCAATAGATGGTCGTGAATTGTGGTGTAATTCTTAGGAAGACGCTATTCGAGGTGCTGATGGTGGCATACGGGGTCCAAATAGTCGTATTCACATATTACTATCAATCCGCAGCTAAATTTAATTATGGATACTAAAACTCCAGCTACTTTTAAAGTGGCTGGAGTTTTAATTTTTAGCATTAATATAGCAGATCCAATTGCGGTTAAATATCAGCGCTAATTATGTTAAATACTATCGTGGAAATTATCAAAGATTGGATGCGATAAGTTGATGCCCTTGGCTTTGGCGATGAACCAAGCTAAGACTTGGAACGGAATGATGGCCAAGAGTGGGGCTTTTAACGGATCGTCGATTTGGTAGAGTTCCAAGGTTTGTTCGTCGTTGACGGTTGGTTTTTCGCCGGTGAAGCTAATGGTGTAGATATGCGGTGTTAAGCGGGATTCATACGTTTTGACCGCTTGCATCTTAGCGTTCACTGCTGGATTCGTGTCGAGTTCTAAATAGAACTGCCGATGGGTTTCATGGGCACCTAAATAAGCGCCGTGTGAGAATTCGGCCAACGAATAACCATGGGTTGGGACGCGGACGATTTCGGTGAACTTGGTGGCCATTTCGGCTAACGTTCCATTTAAAACGCTCGGGCCAATCGTGGTATATTCTTGCGCTAAACCAAAGTCAATCGTGAACTTACGGTAAAAGTCATTGGAACGTTGAATCGTTTCATTGATATGTTCAATCATGAAGCCGAATTCATCGAGTTCTTGG
The DNA here is from genome assembly GCF_000498955.2 of Lactiplantibacillus fabifermentans DSM 21115. Taxonomy (GTDB): domain Bacteria; phylum Bacillota; class Bacilli; order Lactobacillales; family Lactobacillaceae; genus Lactiplantibacillus; species Lactiplantibacillus fabifermentans. Next base: position 5,171 of record NZ_AYGX02000071.1, read on the forward strand.
TTAGCGGCGAGTTCTGGTAACAGTTCCCGGTCAGCGCCACTGCGTAATCCTAAGAACATTAACGATAAGATAATCGCGTTGTAGCTGAGGGTGATATATGGAATCGTTTCTTTACCCGTCAATAAGTCAAAAACGGTATCAGCTTGTTGGGCTAACGTTGAGTCCTTTTGGGCCGTCATCGCGATGGCATGGACGGTTGTGGTGGCTTTGATTTTCGCCAATGCTTGTAGAGTATCAGGATCTTCACCACTGAGTGAAATCGCGATAACGGTATCGATATTGGTGTTCACAAAGCTGAAGTTGGCGTAATGGCTAGCTTCGACCACGTCGACTTGCACTTGGGCCATTTTTTCCATGTAACCTTGTGCACTTTTGGCGGCATTCAAGCTCGATGCGGTCGTCACGATTAACCAGTGCTTAGGGTCTTTGGACCCATTACTTAACGCGGCACCGGTTGAATCAGGATACGCACTCAACAAGCGATTTAAAACAGATTGTTCGCGGCGAATGTAGGAGAGCATCGTCGGATTATTCATCATCATCATAGTTAATTACCCCTCGAAATTGATTACAAACTCACGTTAATCATAAATGGTTCTCAGGTGTAAAGCAATCAATGTTTTTGAACGTAACGATTCATTTGTGGTTTCGTTAAAAGTAAGTAAAGTTGTGTATTGTTTTTGTAACCAGCGAGGCGAGCTTAATGGAAACTGGTATGCTTATGACAAATAAAATGAAAGCTAGTCGTGACTGACTTGGGATGGGGGATAACAAGTGGAAATTCTGAGTGAACGGGAGTCGATGATGAACTTAATAGCCGATGCCACTCAGTTAGCTGACCATTACGACGCGCACGTGGCGCAGCAAATCAAACAGCGGGTGACGGAACTAGCTGCGGCCGAAAACTTAGCCCAACTGCAGCAATTGCCTTATGCATTGCAATCGACGACTAGTGGCTTTTTGCTTGCCTGTACGAAAGAAGTCCAATTGCAGTTTACTTGTTTGAATCAAAACGATACGCCGACAACGCTGCCAGTAGCAGCTGTCAAAATAATTCTGGTTGAGGTGCGAACGGATGCTCAGGCCTAAGTTGTATCAGGTGACGCCCAATTATGTCACGAATCCAAGTGCGACCCTGCGCGAAGTCTTAACGGAATTGAATATGACGCAAGTTGAGTTAGCGGAACGGATGGGGATCACTCGTAAATATGTCGGGGAACTTTTAACTGGTAAAGCTCGTATTTTGCCACAAACCGCCGCTGAATTAGCGTTTGTTTTGGCGGTGCCGACCGACTTTTGGCTCACGTTGCAATTGAACTATGACCGCTTTGCCTTTCAACAAGCCCAAGCGGATGAATTAGCGAAGCACCAACAATATGTTGCCAACTTTCCATATGCTGAAATGGTTACTAGTTCGCTAGTCCCAGCAACGACAGACCCGGTCGCACAGTTAGCCAATTTAATGCATTTCTTCCGCGTGGCTTCATTTGCTAGTTTACAAGCGCACACGAGCCAAGATCCGTTAGTCAAACACGAAATACCAGTGTTGGCGCATGACCAGTATGCCGTCCATGTTTGGCTGCAAGCCGGCGTGTTAGCGGCGAATCGCTTACCGACTGAACCGTTTGATTTAACGGGGCTGATGCAATCGTTGTCCCAATTGCGAACTTTGACGCAAGCGACTGATTATCATTCGGTGTTGCCTAAGTTGCAACAATTGTTGGCAACGGTTGGAATTGCCTTAGTGATGGTACCAGCATTGTCAGCCAGTGAAGTTAATGGCGTGACCCGATGGTTGGCACCGTTTCCGCAAGTTATTATTGAACTTAATCCGCCCCAAACCACGGCCGATTTTTGGTGGCTACTATTCCACGAATTAGGGCATGTCGTGTTACATCCACGGACATATTTTTTCACGCTAGCACCGCTTAGTGATGACGGCGAACTCGCCCGTCAAGCGGATCACTGGGCCTTGAATATTTTAATTCCAACCAAAGTATGGCTGAAGTTTGTCAAACAGGGGCACTTTGATATGGCGACGATTGAAAGTTTAGCCACAGATTTAGTGATTGGGTCGGCCGTTATCGTGCGTCGATTGCAGCATGAACAGTTATTATGAGCTAGTTTTACTGACAAAATTCCTAGTCATCGTGGCATAAAAATGGAGGCGTAATAGTGTTTGAATATAAGCGATTCAGTGAGATGAATGAGCATGAGAAACACGTTGAGATTTTCATGATTATCATCGGCTCAATTATGACTTCACCAAGCTTGTTGTTGATTGTATTAGTATTGATGAATCTTGGAGTAGTTTAAAACCGATAGTACGTCAATCGGAATTTGATAATGAAAAAATGATGGTAATTACCGCAAAACAGTAATTGCCATCACTTTTGATTATTAGGTTTAGCAGTAGCGCTTGATTTTTTTAAACGTAATCTTGAACAGCTGTCTTGTTGTGGACGATTTCTGAAAAGTCATTAAAAATCAGATGTGGTAAATTAACGCCTTTAGATTTAGCAATGAACCAAGCAAAAACTTGGAACGGGATAATGGCTAGCAAAGGCGCTTTCAACTCGTCATCAATGGTCGCAAGTTGTAAAGTTTGGCCATCATTAACGGCCGGTTGTTCACCAGTGAAGCTAATGGTAAAGATGTGTGGCGTGGTCCGGGCTTCGTACGCCTTTAAGGCCTTTGCTTTAGCCATGATTGCTGGGTCCGCCTTAGTTTCGATGAAGAACTGACGATGGGTTTCATGGGCCCCTAAATAAGGGCCATGCATGAAGGCTTCGAGTTCAAAGCCGTTTGCTGGTACGCGGACGACTTCGGTGAACTTGGTTTGCATTTCCATTACGGTCCCTAAAATGGCGCCGTAGCCAATGCTGGTAAATTGCGGTGCTAAACTGAAGTCAGTCGCAAATTGTTGGTAGAAGTGTGTCGATTTTTGGACGGTCGAGCCGGCCTGGCTAATGATTGTGTCGAATTCTGCCAGTTCACGTTGTTCATCCTCAACTGATAACTTATTGCGTTTAAGACAGCTCCGTAAGCCCAACAACATCAGCGATAGGACGGTTGCGTTATAACCAAGTGTGACGTAGCCAACCATTTCTTGGCCCGTTAGAATGTCTAAAGTTGCCGTGGCGGCCGTGGAAATTTCGGTGCCCGGCCGACTAGTAACGGCAATCGCATACGCGTGATTTTTTTGCACTACTTTGGTTAAAGCGTCGACGGTGGCGGTGCTTTGACCACTTTGTGAAATACCAATGACTAAGTCGATGTCGGGATTAATGCGACCATAATTGGCATAGTTATAAGGTTCTTCAATATCAACTTGAATATCAGCCGTTTTCTGAATATAGAGTTTAGCGCTTTGGGCGGCGTTAATGCTTGAGCCTGTCGCTAAAATTAACCAATGATTACTTGTTAACGGGGCTTGCGCTAAAACTGCATCAAGTTGTTGGGGATAGGCGGCGAGCACTTTTTGAAGCCCGCTTTGTTCTTGTTGAATATAAGTTAACATTGTTGGATTATCCATATTAAAACGCCTCACTAAAGAAATTTTGTAAAAAGTCAGCCACGCCGTCGTGTAAGTTGTCCGTCGTTTGGTATGGGGTTTGTTGCTTAACTGTTGGCAAGGCATTGCCCATTGCCACACCTTTAGCAACCGTTTTCAACATTGGCAAATCGTTAAGCCCATCACCGAAGGCTATCGTGTGGCTATTCGGTACGTGGGCCTGTTGTTGGATATGTTGAATGGCAGTGGCTTTACTGACGTGTTTGGGAATTAATTCTATGTTATTTGGATTGGAAGATGACACTGTTAAGCTAGGCAGTGCAGTTATCGCTCGTTTCGCAGTGAGGAGTTTAACAGGATCTTGATCTTCAATGATAATGCCGTTGATGATTTTAGGTGCATATTGCAATAGCTCGCTGGCATTTGTGACGGCCATATAATCGTCAGGGTTAGCGCTAGCAATCCGATTACGGTCGCTGGCTTTAAAATAGTCCGGCAAACTCTGGGTATAAATGACCTGCCGCTGTGTAAAAAAGAACGCGGCCAGTTGTTGTTCGAAAATAATTGGTGCCAGCGCTGATAGGGATTGTGCCCCCAAAGTATGTTGGACAATTTGATTAGTTGAATCGTAAATACTACCGTTTGACGCAATTATTTTTACCCGTGAATCAAGCTGGGCTGCTAACAATTGTGCTGAAGCATACATCCGACCAGTCGCTAAATAGAACTGATGGCCAGCATCTAATAGACGTTTAATCGTGGTGACGGTCTTTTTGGAAGCTTGCTGTTGGTCATCAACAAGGGTGCCATCGATGTCAGAAAAAATTAAATAAGGGGTCATGCGTCATCACCATTCCTTAGCTGATGACCACAAGACTCTCTAATGACGAGCTGTGGCTGTTCGATAGTTGGCAAAGGCTCATCCACATTAGTGTTGGTAGCGAGGTTGATTAACCGTTCAATCGCAATTTTGGCCAATAAGGTATTGTGGTGGTCGATAGTGGTCAACCGTGGCGAGAAAAACGCGCCATTTGGAAAGGCATCACAACTGCCAATGGCAATGTCGCGTGGACAATCTAGGTGGTGGTCATTTAAGGCCCGAATCGCACCTAAGGCAACTTGGTCATTGATGGCCACGACTGCTTGTAACGTGTCGGCATGTTGGTCAAGCAATTGCGTCATGCCATCATAACCATCGGAAACGTAATAGTCGGTCAAACAAACCAGCTGTTCATCATAATGAGCGTAGGTGTTCATCATTTTTTGATAACCGGCTAAGCGTTCTTTGGTAATCTGGACCCCCGGCTCACCACCCAAAAAGGCAATATGCTGATATCCTGAAGCTAATAAGTGTTGCGTAATGATTTGGCCGCTCATAGCTTGATAGCGCGGAATAAAGGTGCAATCTAAGCCCGCCACCGGTTGACCAATCACCACGACTGGAATTTGATTATTTAGGTTCTTCAAGGCAGCCACATAGTCGGTATTGGGCTGTTCGCGATCAATTTCGCCACCGAGAATTAATAAGCCGTCGACCTTTTTTTCCATAATTGTTTGAAAAGCCTGGATTTCAGTGGCCACCGAATTAGTGGAACGGTCATCACCAGCGGTCATTGTATTGAACAATAGTAATGAAAAATTCAGTTGCCGCGTGATTAACTCGACTTGCGAAATTAAGGCGGTGAAATACGGATTGGTAATATCCGGCACAATAATTCCCAATGTATTAGTTTTATTGGAAATCATGCCACGGGCCAGCATACTCGGTTGAAAGCCAGATTCTGCAATTACTTGTTTGATTTTGGCTTCTTTAGCCGGCGAAACGTTCGGCTTGTGGTTAATGACGCGTGAAACGGTTGAAACGGACACACCGGCCATCCGGGCGATTTCCTTAATGGTGATTTCACTTTTCAAATTGTCACCAGCTTTCTTAAGACTTCGAATTCAGTGTATTTCAAGTTGCGGGAAACTGCAAGCATTTTATGATAACGTTATCAATATTATTTTTTAACGGTTGACAGCTAATTGAAGTCGTTATATGATTGCGTTGAGTTCAAATGAAAGCGCTTAAATAAATTGGTAACGTTATCAAAATGGAGTGAGGGATATTGAAAGTAGACCAGACTGTCCTTGCCGTGGACCTCGGCGGGACTAAGATATTAATTAGTGAAGTGCAAGCTAATGGTGAATTGTTAGCGCCGCATAAGTATCGTTCAGATGTGACGAGTCAGACGACGGCCTATGCGGGCATTGTGCAAGCCATCGAACAGTTTTTGATGCAAGCACCTGATGTAAAAAGAATTATGGCCATTAGCGTTAGTGCGGTTGGCCGGATTAATACCGCAAGTGGTGAATGGTACGAGCTGGACCCTGAACGGGCGGTGGATATTCCATTAGCTCAACAACTGAGTGATCGGTTCAAACTGCCGGTTTTTGCCGCAAATGATGTGTATTGTGCCACGTTAGCCGAAAACATGCTCGGAGTTGGTAACGTTACCAATGACTTTTTGTACTTAAATGTTGGGACTGGGATTGCCGGCCGCATCGTTAATAATGGTCAAATTTTAAATGGCAGCCATTTTGATGCTGGCGAGATTGGCCACATGGTCGTGGACTACAACAGTCCGGTGCGGTGTATTTGTGGTCGGCGGGGTTGTGTCGAACCGTTAGCATCGGGACTTGGTATGAGTAATCGGGCGCAAGAGCTAATGGCGCAAGGGCAACCGACTGAATTAACCGTTGATGAACATGGCCGCGTGCCGGTGCCAGCCTTATTCCAAGGTTATGAGCACCAAGACTTGGTTGCACAAACGGTTGTTGATCAAGCGCTACGGGCATTAGCGGCTTTAATAATGAATGTTGTTCGCGTGGCCGACCCCGCGGCAGTTATTTTAGGTGGCGGTGTGACGACGGATGGGTGGCTATTGCATCATCTGCAACCATTGTTAGTGGAACAGACGATGCGGTTTGTAACCGTTGGTATTCATAACAGTCAGCTTGACCCGAATTTAATTGCAATTAAGGGAGCTGCCCTACATGGCTTTCAACGAATGGAGATGTTCGACCATGAGTCAATTAGTTGATGATTTATTAACAGCTACTAGTGAATTACAGCGACCGCTTCCGGTGATGCCAGCGGCAACGGCCGATTTAAGCGCGGCCCAACCACAGTCGATATTAACGGCGGATAATCCGTGGCAACATCGTAATCGTGGCGACGTTATTATGGATGCGCAAACGGGACAGGTGACTTTAACATCGCCGACGCGGTATGACAGTTGGCCAGCTGGGGCGCCCAGCGATGGTGATTATATCCAATACGGTGATATTACCGCGTTTCTTAGCTTTGACCATGTCGATTGGACACACAGTAACTATTTACGATTGACGGTTACCGCAGATTGCCAAAATGTGATCAATCCTAATATTACGGTCGCCTTTAAAAATGATGGTCAAATCAAAGTACCGGATAAGTATAATCGTGAAGGCTTCCATGCCATCAATTTATTACCGACGGGGACGCATCAATATGAATTAAATATTGGGGAGCTCCCACGTGAAGCCATTACGGAATTAAGTATTACGACGACTGCCAATGGGTCTTACTTAGATTTACCTGGTCAAATCAAGATTACGGTCAACGACGTACAACTGCTACAAGCCCAAACCAGCCGTCACAGCTTAGGCTGGCAATTACCGCAAGGCCAGTTTAGTCAAACTCAAGTGGGCTTTATGCCTCAGCGACGCAAACAAGTTTTAGTGCCCGCTGAAGATCAGGCGACGACTTTTGAAATTATCGATGGGCAGCAACAAACTGTTTATCATGGTGCGTTAACCCAACCGACCGGACCGCTAGCAGTAAATAATCTAGTGGCCGATTTCACTGAGTTCCAGCAACCGGGACAATATCGGTTACGCGTTAATGAGTTCATCTCAGCGCCATTTGCAATTGCACCACGTGCGGAACTTTGGGGCAGCACCGTATTGAAAACGTTGAACTTTATTTTTGCCGAACGTTGCGGCTATCCAGTACCAGGAATTCATGGCATGTGTCACGTGGATGTGACCGCCAGTCATCGTGGTAAAACGATTAGCTTTAATGGTGGTTGGCACGATGCGGGTGATTTGTCACAACAAACGGTGCACAGTGGTGAAATTACGTTGAGTTTGCTCGAAAGTGCGACTGCATATGCATCCAGTAATCCACGGTTAGCGCACCGGTTAAAGCAAGAAGCGCTATGGGGCTTAGATTTTATTTTGAAGATGCGCTTTGGCGATGGTTATCGGGCGACTAGTGCGGGGGTTTCGCGCTGGACCAATAATCAAATTGGTGACATGGATGATGCGCAAGCACGGGTTCACAACAATCCTTATGAAAACTATTTGTTTGCGGGAATCTTTGCTAAATGTGCTCGTTTGATTGCCGATGATGCTTGGCGCGAACGCTTAACGGCTGTGGCACAGGCCGATTTTACCTTTGCTGAACAAGTCTTTGCTAAGCATCCGTATCAAGCGGAACCAATTATGTGGGAGCACACGTATAATACGTCACCAAGCGTCTACAATGCCACTGTGGCTTGGGCCGCGGGTGAATTATATCGGTTGACGCAACAAACAAGTTACTTACAAACGAGCGTGCACTTTGGGGACTTATTGGTCGCTGCGCAAGAACAAGCGGGGCTTCCATTATTAGCTGGTGGTGAATTACGAGGGTTCTTTTATCGGGATGCACGTCATCAAGTTGTACAGCATTTCAATCACCAAGCGCGTGAACATCTGATTAGTGCGGCCTTAACCACGCTGATGCATAATCAACCACAGCAAACTAAGTGGCAAACGAGTGTCCAATTATACGCCAGCTATTTTAAATTTTTACAACCGTATACGGCACCGTATCCGATGATGGCCGCCGGGGTTTATTTGGATGATGAGTACCAAGACTCCGCTAGCTTTTATAAACAAAATTTGTTAGTCGACCAGAGTGCTGAATTAGAATTCCAACAACAATTGCGGTCAGCTACTCAAATTGGTCAACATTTGTACTTGAAACGGTTCCCAGTATGGTTCTCGTTTAGAGGTAATAACGGGGTGTTGTTATCGATGGGCGATGCCGCCGCCAATCTGGGGCAAGCGTTGCATGATTCTGAATTAACCCAAATCGGAATTAATCAGTTGCAGTGGTTAACGGGGGATAATCCATTTTCACAATCGCTGATTTATGGTGTCGGAAAAACCTTCGAATCACAATACAGTGTCTCATCAGGGGAAATGGTCGGTGAGATTCCAGTCGGTATTGAAACTAAAGCTAATGAAGATCAACCTTACTGGCCACAATTTAACAATGCGACTTATAAAGAAGTCTGGATTAGTAATGCGGGGAAAGTTTTGAGTTTGATTGCACGGATTTTACAAACTGAGGGGGAATAAACAATGGATATGAATAAACCGAATAAGTTTATTGATGGCTTGACGAAAGTCGCCGGTAAGCTTTCGACTAATAATTATATTATGGCCGTTCGGGACGGCTTTGCCGGGACAATTCCAATTACGATTACCGCGGCCTTCTTCTTACTGATAAATAACGTTTTATTAGCAGATAAAACTGGCTTTTTGCGTAATATGCCCGGTCATACAATTCTTTCAAACATCGGGGTCCAAGCTTATAACGGGACGTTAGGTATCTTAACGGTCTTAGTAACTTTCTTGATTGGTTTTCGGTTAGCAAACTATTTAAAATCTGATGGTGCCACGGCGGGAATCGTTTCCGTTGCTTGTTACGTCGCTTTGATTCCAAATACAATTGCGGTAACGACGATGGCTGGTAAAACTGTCAATGCTGCCGGTGTATTGACGCAATCACAAACGAGTGCCACGGCCATGATTTTAGGAATTATTGCTTCATTACTTGGGACGACTATCTTAGTTAAGTTCAATGGCAACGATAAATTACAAATTAAGATGCCAGATGGGGTGCCACCGGCAGTTGCCAAAGCATTCAGTTCATTATTCCCAGCGTTCTTTACAATTACTATTTTTGCCGCTGTGGAAGAAATTGTTGTCGCTTTAACTCACAGTACCGTTCCGGATATTATTGTAAAAGTTTTGCAAGCGCCATTGGTTGGCGGTTTCCAATCATTACCAGGGATCTTGCTATATGTCTTCTTAGCAACAGTTGTCTTCATCTTTGGGATTCATGGGGCTTTCGTTTTCGGTGCGATTTCTGGTCCAATCTTGTTGACGTCATTGCAACAAAATATTGATGCAGTCAAAGCAGGTCATGCTGCCACTAATATTGTGACGCAACCTTTCTTAGATGCCTATGTTTACATGGGTGGTGGGGGCACGATGCTCTGCTTAGTTATTGCAATTTTGATTTTCTCACGGCGTAAGGATGAACGGATGATTGCTAATATTGGTGGGGTAGCGAGTCTTTTCAATATTAGTGAACCGATGATGTTTGGGGTACCAATTGTCTTTAACCCAATTTATGCGATTCCATTCGTAGTTGCGCCAATGGTTGCCACTATTATGGCGTATGCTGCGACTGCTTGGCACTTAGTAAATACGACCTACATTTTGATTCCATGGGTTACGCCACCAATTATTTCTGGGTATTTAGCAACTGGTGGCGATGTTCGGGCTTCCATTTTACAAATTTTAACGTTAGTTGTCGGAACTTTGATTTATGCGCCATTCGCTATGGTTTCCAATCGAGCCTTTAAAAAACAACAAGCTAAGGATGAAATGTTACAAGCCGAACCTAAGAAAGCTTGATATTAAATTGTTCGGGTTTGCATTTCAATTTAATTCCTGCTAAACTTGCTAACAACAATTTTACTAAATAAAACAAATTGCCTATATAATGCCATGATATGGATGGCGAGTTTCTACCCAGCACCGTAAATGCTGGACTATAAGCGAATTGAGTCGACGGGTCGCCACAGCTCTTTTTGCCGTGGCGACCCGTCTGCTTTCTCCCATAGGCAGAAGGAGAACATTTTGATGGAACAAGTGGATATGGTAATTACGGGTGCACAAGTGCTGAACGTTTTTACGCGGGAATTTGAAGCGACTAGTTTATGGATTAACGATGGTCACATTATTAGTAATCTCCAAGATGAACCCTATACGGCGAAGACGACCGTGGATGCTAGTGGTAAATGGCTAGTACCCGGGATGATTGATGCGCATGTCCACATGGAAAGTTCAATGGTGGCACCGAGTGAGTTAGGCAAAGTCTTGCTCAAACATGGCGTGACTGCGATTGCGACCGACCCCCATGAATTGGCGAACGTCGCCGGGGTGGCCGGGATTCAATACTTGATTGATGATGCTCGGCAGACGCCCTTGGATGTGTTTTTCATGTTGCCGTCCTCAGTCCCATGTGTCCCGTTTGATGATAATGGCGCGACGTTACATGCCGCCGCTTTACGGCCACTCTATAATCAACCCGAAGTACGCGGTCTAGCTGAAGTGATGGACTATGGTGCCGTTGAACGTGGGGACCAAGATACCTTGGCTAAAATTCGCGACGCTAATGCACATGGGTATCATGCGGATGGCCATGCGGCGGGGCTAAATCCTCATCAATTAAATGTGATGCGCAATGCTGGTCTCGATACTGACCATGAGTGCTGTACCGTTGAAGAGGCTTTGAATCGGGTTAAGGCCGGGATGTATGTTTTCTTGCGGGAAGGGACCGTCGAACGCGACGTACTCGCCACCCTCGGCGCGGTTAACGAAGCCAATGCCAGCCGCTTTGCCTTTTGCACGGACGATAAAACCATTGCCGATTTAATGACAGAAGGTTCGATTGACTATAACGTCAAGTTGGCCATTCAAAATGGGATGCGCCCCGCGTTAGCTTACACGTTAGCCAGTTATAATGCTGCGCAAGCCCATCGGTTGAATGACCGCGGTAGCTTAACGGCCGGGCAATTGGCGGACTTAGTGATGCTCGATGATGTCGACCAAGTTAAAATTAGTCAAACAATGAAAAATGGACGCTGGGTGGCGGCTGAACCGGAGACGAAGCCATTACCATTCACGGCAACCCGCATTCAGCAACATGCGACCTTAGCGGACTTTAAGCTACCGTTGACGACGGGTAAAGTGAATGTCATTGGCGTCCAACCCAACCATATTGAAACAGACCATTTAATTAAACAAGTGACCCCCGATAATGGGGAATTCCAAGCTGATTTAAAGCAAGATATTTTAAAGATGGTCGTGGTCGAACGCCATCATAATACGGGTAAAGTCGGAGTAGGTTTAGTCCACGGCTTCCAATTGAAACATGGCGCCGTCGCTGGTTCTGTCGCCCACGATGCCCACAATATTGTGGCGGTTGGAACGGATGATTTAGCTATTTTACGGGCCATTAATCAGATTACTAAGACTGATGGCGGGATTGCCGTGAGTGATGATGAACAAATTTTGGCGACGATGCCGTTAGCGATTGGCGGTTTATTGTCGGCTGAAAGTTATGCCACCGCCGCAGAACAGCTCGGTACGATTAAAACGGCTTATAATCAGATTTGTGATAATCCGATTCAATATGATCCGTTCATCACCTTGTCGTTTCTAACCTTGCCTGTCATTCCCACCATCAAATTAACGGCCCGGGGCTTGTTCGATTACGATACCTTTGACTTCACTCCGGTCGAAATAAAGTAGGTAGCTTGCGGTCTTTGCCGCAGTTGGCTGACCGTAATTCCATCGTCCTGGGACCGGCTCAAGCCTGAGAAGCGGTCTTGAACCTCGCTTTTGAGCCTGAAAAGCAAGTCTCAAAAGACGTCCGTGGTGTAAACGGGCAAAAAACGCCCGTTAACGCCACTTTCAGGACGATTCCATTACGGTCAGCCAACTGCTAAATTCAGCCTAATGGTAGATTGTAAAATTAATCCGAACGCTGTTCGGACAAAAAAGATCAGCTT
>NZ_AYGX02000072.1 GCF_000498955.2 Lactiplantibacillus fabifermentans DSM 21115
GTTATGCTGAACAATTTGTCCAAAAATTCGGATTAAATTTGCAATCTACCATTTATCTTCTTCTTAAACAAAATTTTTCCCCCTATACTCTTCGACTTAAGTCTCCATTTTCGCCTTTTTCAGCGTTATACATAGAATCGTTTTCAATACGTTCAATTTGTGACTTATGATGTTGGTGATGATACTGATGATTTACTTGACCTAAAATTACCAAGTTTAAATCATCGACTAAAAAGTCGATACTTTGAACACGGCGGTCCGTAAGTGTTCTCAGGGTGGCAATCACTAATCCGATTCCCAAACCAGCTATAATGCCGGCTAACAGGTTAACTAGTTTATTCGGTGAGACTGGCGATTTACCGGGAGTTGCCGGCGCAACAATTGTCACATTATTTACTTTAATAATTTTTTTCACTTGTTTCTTAAAGTCTTCAGCAATCTGATTGGCAATTTCAGCACTGCGAACACTATTGGGATTAGTTACTAAGATTGAAAAAACCTGCGAATTTTGCGTGCTTGATACTGAAATGGCGTTTTTCAATTGCTCCACTGAATATGTATAATCATATTTTTTCTTTAAAGCTTCACGAACCGGATTCAAAATTACTTGATTGGTGATTAATTCCTTGTATGTCGTGATCATCTGAACATCCGCTTGCTGATTGGTGAATTGGGTCGCCGCACCCTCACTATGACGACTTACTAGAATTTGAACGGCTGACTCATACTTCGGCGTCGTGACAAAAAATGTAAAAATTGCTGCCAGACCTAAACCCGTAACAGTGCTAATTAAAATTGAACGCCAATACTTGTCAATAAGTTTGACAATGAAATTAAAATTTACCGCTTGATCCATGATTCACACTCCATACTTAATCTCAAGATTATTGTTAATCGATTACTACAACATGTATCTAACTTAAACAAACTGGTCCTCCCCTGTCAAACAAGCACATAATATAGCTTTCTATAAGCATATCTATGTTTAATCGATTTCTAAATCATCAGATTAAACTTTGTATCTACCGTTTTTTCGAATTAAAAAAACATTTTGTAATTTGTCTATAAATTGCCAATAAAACAGAAAATAGCGACTAGTTATTGAGTTTTCCTTGGTTACAAACCACTTCACTAATTACTAAAACGTTATCTATACTTACTAAAATTGGCGCATAGATATCAAAGCATATATTGAAATATCGCTTAAAAAATCAAAAAAACAAACGATTAATTATTTGAATCTATTAGGAGGTTGTATACTTACCGTCTTTTTAGTTAAAAAATTCATTGAAAAATTATTTTACATTGAGTAAATGATTTTTTTAGGCGAATTTAAATAAATTGTTAATCCTTAGGCCAATCAATCTCTAAATCACCATTTAGTCTTGCAATAGATTCAAAATTATCCATTTTTGTGTTTGGCGCTCGTACCGATGTACTGGAAAATTGAACAAAAAAATCTGATGTTACTAATCAAGATTCAGATTAGCAACATCAGATTTAAAGAAAATAGCTTACCGCTTAATTTTGTTTGCAAATGTGAAATATCCCAAGCATACCCAAGCTATAATTGCGACAATTATACTAGGAATTAGTAGCGGAGATTTTTGATAACCCACAGTAATGGTGTGTTTACCGGCAGAAATTTTAGCCTGCACCGTTCCACGCCAACTTGTCTGTGGCTTAATGTAATATCCATCCACATTTAACGTAGTCCTTGTATATTTTAGCACCGGAAGATTGACAATTTTGTCAGATTTTAGATTAACATGATAACTAATCTTATTAGGCCCGATGTGCTTGATTAGATGTTTCGCGCGATTATTGATATAAGTTACATTATTGACAATATTCTGCGCGTTTCCTTGACTTACTTTCGGATAATAATCGATTTCCCCATACTTCACTTGATACGTGAATTGGTTGCTATAATTATGGTTAGTAATTAAGGCCTGATCAGGAATCACTTTCGTCGTCTTCGCACGTCCCAAATTAGGTAACCGATTTCCTGCCGTATTACCAGTAATGGTATCACTAAGTGCGCCAAAATTAAAGATAATCAGTACTACAACAATTATTGACATCATAACATTAGGTTGTAATGGCATTCCATGACTGTTACTCCAGTCATAAATCAATTTTGAGAATGAAACTGCCAAAAATAAACCTGCAAAACTCAAATAACGATATGGCATTTGAATAATTGCCAACGGCGTGCTCTGAAGTAAATGCCAAGGCACTAATGAAGTTGAAATTATTAGTAAAATCGTCCCCATTAATGCACACAACCGATAAATCGTCGGCGTTTTCTTCAACTTAAAGCTAAATACAATTACCAATAATAAAGCTAACCCAATGCCAGGTTGCATTCGATTACCGATTGAGCTTTTAATCACATCATCAAAATTAGCGAGCATTGTAATTCCTGGGGCAGCCGTCGCAATGTTTTTACCAATAAAATCACTTACAAAAGGAATCAAGATTGGTAATACTAAAATCAAAGACATGACGCCACTTTGCAGTAACCTCAACCACTCCAACTTGACAAAATGACGTTGCCAAATCACCCGAACAATCATTATGACACCCATAATTTCAACCGCGATAATTGCAGTTAATAAATGCGTGTATACCACTAATGCCATCCCGGCTGATAACGCAATCCAAGCTTTCGGCTGATTGCGCAAAATACCGTAAAAACTCGCGAATACTAACGGAATAAATAAAGTTGCAATGAACTCTGCTAAGGTATATACATTCAGACCTAATAAAATTCGATATGGTAACAAACTATAGGCATAGGCAAATAGAACACTCTGCCAAGGATTATTGACTACCCGCATCATGCACCAATAGTCAATTAAAAAACCAATAAAGATAAACATACCAATCCAAATATAGAATGCTGTTATTGGTGCAAATATAAAACGTAACCCAGCCCAAATATACAACATAGGTGTTGGATAAAATAGCCAGGATGCCACGCCAGTCCCCTGAAAAGTATGTGTTGCAATCGCAGTATACCATTCACCAGCTTGTAAATTGCGAAAAATTTCTTCCACACGTGATGCATGGAATGTCCAGTCGCTCACAATGATCATTTGATGCGCTTTTAACAACGGCAAAATCATTAATGCAGTTGTTATAAAAAATAACATAATTAATCCAAGGTTTCTCACCCACGGATTTGTAAACCTTTTTTCCAAAATTAAATCACTTTCCCCTAAAGTTTATTAAACATACTTCCTACCCCTACATAAATTTCCAAAAATAATGCTGATAATCAAATTGCGATTATCAGCAGACGAATCATTAAGTTAGATTTTCTCTACTTAACTAGGCTTGCTAAAAATGCTTGTAAAGCTTCTTTCCAAGTTGGAATTTCAAACCCGGTACTCTTTGCCTTACTCAAGTCCATTACAGAATGACGTGGCCGGTACGCTTTTTGTGGAAATTGTTCAGACGTTACTGGTTGAACATCAACATCCGTGTCCTTTAAAATTTCTTTAGCAAATTCATACCAGTTACAACTATCATCATTACTCAATTGATAAGTGCCAAATGGTGCCGCCACTTGTAATAAATGAATCATAAATTCAGCTAATGTCCGCGTCCAAGTTGGCCGGCCAGTTTGGTCGTTGACAACGGTTAACTTATCATGCGTCTTAGCTAAGTTTTGCATAGTGAAAACAAAGTTATGTCCAAATTCACCGAAGACCCAACTCGTCCGGACGATATAGTAGTCGGCACCGCTATGACGAACGGCTTCTTCACCGGCCCATTTAGCCCGACCATATTCGTTCTTAGGATTGGCAGGATCGTCTTCCAAGTACATCCCTTCATTAGTACCATCAAAGACATAATCCGTTGAGATATAAATCAATTTAACTTTGGCATCAGCTGCTGCATCGGCCAAAATCTTAGTTCCATCAACGTTAACATGCCAGTTGAGTTCCTTACCTTCATCCTCAGCCTTATCAACGGCGGTATAAGCAGCCGCATCTAAGATAACTTCTGGTTTTAATTCAGCAATTTTAGCAGCAACGGCGGTTTTATCCGTAATATCCAGATCTTTTTCCGTTAATGCATCAAAACTCCAATCTAGTTCCTTCAAATACCGTTGTAGTTCTTGTCCTAATTGACCACTGGCCCCAACAATCATTGCTTTTGACATTTAATTTTCCTCCTGAAAAAACAAGCGAACTGTCATTGACACTTCGCCTGCTTTTGACTTGTTTTATTGACCATTCTTTGCGTAGTTAGCTTCAACCGCAGCCTTATCTGCCTGCCACCATTCTTCATGTTCTTGATACCACTTAATGGTATCGGCTAATCCAGAACGAAAATCGGTATATTGCGGTTGCCAGCCAAGTTCCGTGCGTAACTTAGTTGAATCAATGGCATAACGTAAATCATGCCCCGGACGATCCATGACTTTGTCATAAGCATCCTTAGGTTGATCCATTAATTCCAAAATCATTTCTAAGACGTCTTTATTGTTCATTTCACCATCGGCACCAATTAAGTAAGTTTCCCCAATCTTGCCTTTAGTTAAAATATCCCAAACTGCGGCTGAATGATCATTGGTATGAATCCAGTCACGAACGTTTTTACCGGTACCGTAAAGTTTGGGCCGAATTCCACTTAAAATGTTAGTAATTTGGCGAGGAATAAACTTTTCAATGTATTGATAAGGGCCGTAGTTATTAGAGCAGTTTGAAATCGTTGCTTGCAATCCAAACGACCGTTCCCAAGCCCGAACTAGCAAGTCTGAGCTGGCTTTGGTAGAAGAATATGGACTAGATGGTTTATAACGACTAGTTGGCGTAAACTTTTCGCCAATACCTTCACCATGGCCAGGTAAATCTTCGCGTAATGGTAAGTCACCGTAAACTTCATCAGTAGAAACATGGTGGAAGCGCTTGTTATACTTGACTGCTGATTGAATCAACGTGTATGTCCCAATAACGTTTGTTTCCAAAAATGGCCATGGATCTTTTAATGAATTGTCATTATGACTTTCAGCGGCATAATGGACCACCGCGTCAGTTTGTTGCATTAATTCGTCCACTAATGGACCATCACAAATGTCCCCAACAACTAACTTGACGCGATCACCTAAAATATCCGCGATATTAGCTTTGTTACCGGCATAAGTCAATTTATCTAAAACAGTGATTTTAACTTCAGGATGATTGTTGTAAACATAATGCACAAAGTTAGAACCAATAAAACCGGCCCCACCAGTAATTAATAAGTTTTCCATTGCTCTCGCTCCTAATAATTAAGTTGTTAACCCTTTCGCCGTTGGTTAAGGATCAACGGGATATGTTTCAAAATTGATGGCTGTAAAATCAACATACAACCACCATAAATTAATAAACCTTCAATAATTTGTAAACTTAAACTAACGACCGTAATTTTCATCGAAATATTCAACATATAAACCACGATAAACATCAAAATACCAGAGAACAAATATTTCCAACAGTTGATAAACAATTTATCCATCCGTAATTGATGCCGAACCACGATCAACTGATAAATAGTAACCGTCAATTCTGATGCCACAGTCGCCCACATGGACCCTTGAACACCCCAAAAAATAATTAATGGAATGTTCAAAACCACATTGACAATCGCCCCGACCGTTACTGAATACGTATAAACTTTCGTTTGTTTTGTCGGCAATAAGTATTGTTGTCCAATGACGTTACTTAATCCAATTAAGATAATAACTGGTGATTCAATCATCAGCAACGTATTAACCGACGTGAAGTGCCGCCCAAAGAACCAAGGAGCCAATGCAGTCGCTAACCCGGCAATTCCAAACGCCATCGGTACCGCGATCGCCAAAACAAAATCAAATGAATTATACGTATACTCACGTACTTTCTTGAAGTCACGCTTGGCATACAGATTAGCAATTCGCGGCAACATGACTGTTCCAGTGGCAGTAACAATGGCTAACACTAACTTAATCAGCTTGTCCGAGTAATCAAAGAACCCGGATGCCGTCACTGAATCCAGTTTCCATAACATTGTTTTGTTTAAGGCCAAATAAATTTGAATCGCAATTTGAGGAATAAACAAACTAAATGATGGAATCAAATGGTGTAGCGGACGTAGCCTTTTAAAAGTCGGTTTCAAGACGGAATGCCGTAAATATGGCCATAACGTCATATTACCAAACAACTGTGACAAGGAAATAATTAAAATATACGTACCAATATCATGCGAAGTCTTAACAAGCGTAAAAATCGCAATCAACGAGGCTAGTTTGACTAACACATTTCGTGTCACTGTCTTACGAAAATCTTCCAAGGCCATAAAATACCATGAAATATCAAACGCACCAGCAATAATTAGAAAAGACTGATAAAAGAAGTAAATCCGAAATTGCTTTTGATACCATAAATACAACAAGAACAACGCATAAGCGAAGAAAATAGTAATAATTTGCAGGAATTCAATTTCCCAAAAAACTTTCGAACGCTTTACTTTGTCCTCACGAATGAAGGCAATTTCACGATTACCATAAATCGTAATTCCAACCGTACCTAACAACAAAAAATACGTAATAATCGAATTGGTCGTTGCATTTACACCAACACCATAAGGCCCTAAGACCCGCGATATATAAGGGACGGTTAATAACGGCGTTAATAAGATTAACACGTTATAACTCATATTATACATGTAATTTCGAATAAGTTTCATTCAGACTCTCCCTTATACTGGTGCTTTAAAGCAAACTATTTTTGTAGATGTTCATGTTCAAATTGAACTTCTTGTAAGTGAAACTCAAAGTCCCGTTTTTCTTGTTTAACTAACGAATGCAAGATAAATCCACTATAAAGTGAGATAATCGCTGCCATTACCAAGAATCCACAGACAATCAGAGTTGGAAAATTATTCACATCGCCGGTTTCCAAATAAGGCACCCAAACTACCGGAAAGAAGAATGCCGCGGCAACGATTAAGAAGATCAACGAAATTAAGGAATAGAAAAGTTGTGGATGGTAATTTCTAAACATCGAAGCAATCGTTTTTAATACTTTCATCCCGTCACTGAATGTGTTCAATTTAGAACTACTTCCCTCGGGCCGATCGCGATACGTAATTAAATAATTTTTCACGTGCATGTGATTAATTGCTGCGGTAATACTCATTTCCGTTTCAATTTCAAAGCCCGTTGACAACACCGGGAAAGTCTTCACAAAATTAAAACTGAAGGCTCGATAACCGGTCATGATGTCACGAATCTCATTGTTGAAGAAATGATTGATACTCCAGCGCACAATTCGATTTCCAAAATTATGAAACGGCCGCTTATTTTCTTCAAAATATGTTGACGATAAACGATCACCCACAACCATATCAACTTTTTGATTGATAATCAGATCAACCATCCCTGGAATATCCTCAGCAGGGTACGTATCATCGCCATCCAGCATGATATAGCTTTCCGCATTAACTTCACGAAACATTCGGCGAATGACGTTCCCCTTACCTTGTTGAATTTCAGAGCGCACCACGGCGCCCTTTTCTAATGCAATAGCTTTAGTATCATCAGTGGAATTATTGTCATAAACATAAATGACTGTCTTTCCAGGAACGTCTTTGACCGCTGCCTGGCAGTCCGTCCGTGATTACCTTGCCAATGGTTTGAGCCTCATTGTAGCAAGGAATCAGTATTGCTAAAGTATCCATACTCAAAAACTTTTCCCCTTTATCTCCAGAAAGCCCCCACCAGCCTTCTGAATATCCTTAAATTATTTTAATCATATCTAGTCAAAATTAATTTCTGCATCTTTGAACAATGGATGATGTTGATCTTTTTCGGATAAAATCATGTGTTCAACTGGCATTGGCCACTTAACAGCTAAATCAGGGTCATCAAAGGCAATCCCACGATCTGCCTGTGGTGCATAGTAACCATCTACTTTATAAGCAACGTTAACATTAGGCGTCAAAGTAACAAAGCCATGGGCAAAACCTTTTGGTACCAATAGTTGGCGATGGTTATATTCGCTCAAGATAAAGCCTTCCCACTTGCCATAAGTGGATGACGATTTACGAATATCCACAATGACGTCATAAATAACCCCAGTAACTGCACGAAGTAGCTTAGTTTGTGCATATGGTGCTAATTGGTAATGTAACCCCCGTAAAACACCGGGTTCAACAGATAATGATTGATTATCTTGCGTAAATTCAACGTTTAAGCCTGCTTCTTCAAATTTGTTTTTCGTATATGTTTCCGTAAAGAAACCGCGATGGTCACCAAACACGTCAGTTTCGATAATCTTTGCATCGTTTAAAGTTGTATCAATAATTTTTACCATAATTTAATTCACTCCTATTTTTTTGTTACATTATTCCAAATTCCAAAATGACGGACAATAAAATCCGCTTTGATGGCTTTCGCTTGCGACCATTTACTTAAGGAAGCATCTGAATCGGTATAGTGAATGCCATAATAATTGCCTTGCATATCGTAAACATCGAAATAAACACGCAGCCCCTCATTGGTTGTATCCGTATCATTCAATGGCTCAGCTTCCGGTGCTTCCGGTTTCAAATCACCTAAGTCCGGAATGTCAACTAAGCTATTAATGAAATTTGAATCATACGTATCCGAATCGGCGATATTTAATTGCTTGGCATTTTCATCTTTCGTCAATAACTTGTATTGATTGTTCCAAACAAACAAATGTGGATCGATAGCATTCGGTGAGACTTTCGAATTAGAAATTTGTCCCCATTGCGTGCCCGCTTGACCGGTCGCTGGGTTGAAATCAGTTTCATAAATACCAAAGTTAGTCCCATCTTGAGTTGCTGAAACAACAATATGATATTGACCAGCTTTATCAACAAAAAATTCAGGCGCCCAAAACCATTTAAATTGTTGTGCTGAATTGTAATTCCAACTAATTTGTTGCCAATGGCGAAAATCTGTTGTTTTCATCAAGCCAGCTGTGTAAACGACATACCATACTTTTTTATAATGAATAATATCTGGATCACGAATACCCCAATTTGGATAATTAGTATGCACTGTTTGCCACTTAATACCATCATCCGAGTATAAGATTCGTAATCGATCAATTTCGTGCTGATTTTTTGGAATAGTTTGCTTTTTGCCGTTAGTCGTTGCATTAACAACTTGAAAAGCCGATGCAACATAATGACTCTTCTGTAATAATTTAAGCTGTTGCGCACTACTTTGTACCGGTTCGTACATAATCGTGATGCGATGTTTACCTAAGGTCAAATGTGGTGCATGCGTGACTCGATACCCACTCAACGGGTATTCATTACCTAAATTAAACGCTAATAACGGCACCCGTATTTGTCGTGATTTTTTAATCAACGTCTGATTCTCATCGACCTGTTTAACTGTCACTGTTTGTTCCTTGTTTGTTAAATACAGCACCCCAAAAATAAACAAAACAGCGATTGTCCCCAAGATTGACAGCACCACTAATTTAACTTTAGTGATGACTACTCGACCTCTTCTCGTGTCGGATTAAAGTTCAGGCCTGCAAACAAGCCCTTCAAAACTACACTAAACCGCTGAAAACGGCGATCTTTGGCAAACAACAAGCAACGTAAAGCATCGGTCAAATCGTGTAATACGGTCCGAACGACCTTAGCGTGACTGTTGTAATGTTTTTGAATAAATAAGTCATTGCGATATAAATAGAAATACCTCGAAATTCGTTCTGGCACATCTTTAACGACTCCGGTTGCAACTCCCTTGGCCGCCGACTTATGCGTCACTAATGCATCGGCACACATGTATCCTGGATTTAACCTTCCTAAACGCATGGTGTACTCAGCATCGTCGTCCCAAATAAAGAATTGCTTATATGGTAATCCGACTTGGTGTACCGCTCGTCTTTGGACGAGTAATGAAACAAAACTACCCGTTTGTAATTCAATCAGACCATTGGCAACTTTAGTTGACCAATCTGTCCCAATCATTGGCAAGTTAGTTGGTGTACCATCTTTCCAACGAACATTTGAGGCTAAGAATCCAAAACGGTTATGCAAGTCATCTGCATGTTTGAGTAACGATTCCAAGCAATCCGGATGTGGAATCGTATCGTCGTCCATGATCCAAAAATAGTCACAGTTAGTCCGTTGTGAAGCCAATTTCAAGCCCGCACTAAAGCCACCCGCACCACCCATATTGGTGTCCGAATTATAAACGATCGTGGTAGCCGATTCGATAGAAGCCAAATAAGCTTGAGTTCCATCAGTACTACAGTTGTTGACGATCATGACTTTATCGACGGGAGTTGTTTGATTGTTAATAGCGGTCAAACATTCTTTTAATAATTCCAATCGATTATATGTCACAATGATTGCGCACGTGCTCAATAAGTTTCACCACTCTTCATTTTTAGTTTAATTATTTGCTGATTCGCAACAAGTATTGACCATAATCATTTTTCTTTAATGGTTGTGCTAATTTGATTAAATCTTCCCGTGAAATATAACCCATACGATAGGCAATTTCTTCCAAACAAGCAATCTTCAAGTTTTGCCGTGCTTGAACGGTGTGAATAAAGGCAGAAGCTTCATGTAATGATTCATGAGTTCCGGTATCTAACCAAGCATACCCGCGATCCATAATTTTGACCTTTAACTCGTCACGTTTTAAGTATTCATTATTAACATCGGTGATTTCAAGTTCACCACGATCAGATGGTTGAATGTTTTTGGCAATATCAACAACTTTATTGTCATAGAAGTAAAGTCCAGTAATCGCAAAGTTGCTCTTCGGTTGCTTAGGCTTTTCTTCTATTGAAATGACGTTTTGATTATCATCAAATTCGACGACCCCAAAACGTTCCGGATCACTAACTTGATAACCAAAAACAATTGACCCCTGTTCAATCTTTGCAGCATCTTGAACTAACTTGCTTAAGCCACTGCCATAGAAGATGTTATCACCTAAAATTAAGCAGACAGAGTCATTACCGATGAAATCTTCACCAATGATAAAGGCTTCAGCCAACCCTTTAGGTTCAGCCTGAATGGCATATTCAATACTCATACCCAAGTCTGAACCGTCACCAAACAAATCTTTAAACCGATCAATATCTTTCGGTGTCGAGATAATTAAGACTTCCCGAATACCCGCTAACATTAAAGTTGAGAGTGGATAGTAAATCATCGGTTTGTCATACACTGGCACCAATTGTTTCGAAATTGCGTGTGTAATTGGATACAGGCGGGTACCCGAACCCCCAGCTAAAATAATACCTTTCATCATTCATTCCTCCATTTATTTAATTAAAATTGACTTACTCCTAAATAATAACAAATAAGCTAATAATAATTTGCCACCAAGTGTCTTTTTCCTAATTGGATAGCGACACAGGACTTGTAGTTTCTTCCAAAAAGAAGTGCTTTGACGTAGCCGTGCATATGGCACAAAGTAATTATACCGTTTTTTTAATTCAACATTGCTGTTTTCGTAAAAAGTTTCGTCAAAAGCATGCAACTGCAAAAACACTTTCTTAGTCCGATCGATTTCATTATCCAGTTTGTGCAGGCGTCGTAACACCCGGAATCGACCAGCATCTTCCCCAATTTGATTACCCTGATGTTGCCGATATAACATCGTGGGTGTTTCTAAGTAAGCAATCTTGCCGAAATAAGCCCCCGCCAAGGCGGTCCACCAATCGTGCATAAAGATTTCATCACTAAAATCATGTCGTAACAACAACTCGCGTAGTTTAGCGTTCACCATCATCGTACAACCGGTCGCTGTATTCGTAAACATCAGTTGAGTAAAATCGTCTAGTGGTGAATCGCCAAACATTTTTTCATTCAAAACTTGTAAGTTCTCGTTTACAACCGTCAGATTTGTGTGCACCGTTGCCGGTTGATTGCCTTCAATTGATTGCATCTTCAATAAGGTCGCTAAAACCTTATCGTGTAACCACACATCATCTTGGTCAGCAAACATGCTGTATTTAGCTGGACTCACTGCTAGTAACCGTTGAAATGAACGCTTGACGCCCAAATTATGCACAGGCCCTTCCATATCAACTGCCACCACATTATCATTCGTTGCGGCATACTCGCTAATAATTGCACGCGTATCATCAGTTGAACCGTCATCTCGAATATACAACACCAAATTCGGATAAGTCTGAGTTAGAATTGATTCAATTTGATCACGTAAATAGCTCGCACCATTATAGGTTGACATCAACACTGCGACTTGATCATTAACACTTGGCAACTTAACCCCTCCCTCAATGGTACTTGATAATATCATTCAAATCACGACAACGTTTCTTTAACATGACTAATGGTTGTTTCCGACGTCGAGCAGTGACGTTTGTCCCATAACGGTAGTAGTCCATCAATGGTTGGTCAATCAAGCTATACTTCAAATGTTTTTTGTTTAACACGAGCCCAATCCACTCATCATGCATACTTGTATGCGATGGAAAAGGCAGAATTAACGGACATAGACTTTGACGAAAAGCCATCATACTACCCGTGAATGGGTTTTTAATGATTGTACGTAACACTGATGTCGTAAGCTGATTGTGATTATACGCATTCCACGAAGGCGCTAACTCGCGACCCTCACCATCTACGACTCGTGCGTCATGGACAACCATTTGAACTTGTGAATCTTTAAAACGTCGTTCCACAGTCGCAACCTTATCGGCATACCAACAATCATCTTGATCAGACAAGAAGATAATCTCACCTTGACTCAACTTAATCGCCTTTTCGAATGATTTGATGGGTCCCATATTTTGTTGGTTTACCTGAACCTTGATGCGTTTGTCATTTAATTCATTAATCCGCATTAATGTTTGATCAGATGAACCATCATCGATGATAATAACCTCATCATCATCATTTAACTGCTGTAAGATTGATTTTAACTGGCGGACAATGACTGCTTCGCCATTATAAGTCGCCATACAAACCGAGTGCCTCATTAGATTATCCCTCACCTCTTGTGTCCTCTTGTGTTACCAGTAACGTAAATTAATCTTCGCCTTATTGAAATTCCCTGTTAACAATAACTTACCAATCCGCAGTACTTTGTGCTGGTGCCATGCCCGCTTACCAGTCACCTCATATTTAGAATAAAACAATTGCTCTCCCGCCGCAAAACTAGTATAGCGAACATCCGCCATGGACTTTAAATCCATAACTGATAATTCGTGCTGCAACGTTGCCGGCAGAACAACGGTTTTAAGTTGGGCCTGACGCAATCGCCAGAATATCCAATAATCGAGAAAATCTAGTGGAAACGCCTCGTTAAAGCCCCCCACTCGTGTCATGCTCTGGACCCGCAACATTGTTCCTGAATTAATCGACGTAATATTCGTATACTCGCCGGCTGTTAACACCTTCGAATTAAATGCCGGACTGGCAACACTTGGCGCCAGAGCAACGTTTCCTTGTTTGACCTGCGGCACAATTGCAGCCACCGCTGCTTCAGACTGATATTGCTGTTGTGCGGCTTCAAAGGCTTGTAAATATTTCGAATCAAATGTGGAATCTTGATCGAATAACATTAACCAATCCAAGTCGTACTGACTCGCATAGCCTAACCCAAGGTTGTAAGCTTTCGCCAAACCTTGATTGGCCTTAAAATTCTTAACCACCGCATCTTCATATTGCCCGGAGCCATCGCTGTCGGCACTATTATTCACGATTAATAATTGATAATGTGCCCGCAACTCTGGCGCAATCCGATAAAAAGACTGCACGGTTGAAGAATTTTCTGGCGTTTGATGGTACAACACTACCACAACAACTGTGGTGGTTGTTTGATATTTAGCGTCTATCATATTAATGCTGTCCTCGTTTATACCCTAGGAACTTCGCGCCAAACCGAATCGTTGAATACGGGATCAAGTACCAATACCCCTTCTTGATCAAAAAGCCATACTCACTAAATACCGAGCGAACCCCAGCTGACTCATTACGTCCAAATGATGCTTGAATCCAAGGATTTTGACGATGAAACTTGCCAATAGCTATATAACGATGATATTCACCACTCACCGTGTAGTGATGCGTGTGTAAGACTTCAGCATCCGCACAATAGCCCACTTCAAGTCCCTTTAGGATCCCAGTGGCCGCCATGTAGTTATCTTCCGCGAAATTAATATTATCAGGGAAGTTACCTAGCGCTCGTAACTTAGTCTGCCGATAAATCGAAAAAGCATCCGACGAAAAGGCGGTCATAATGCCAAGCTCTGGAATATCCGACTTGGTCTTAACTAAGCTCGCTTCAGGATAATTAAACAAGCGCGCTTTGTATTCAAAGATTGACCCTTTATGCATATCGACGCGTTGCCGACCATATGCAACTAACATATTTGGATAACGTTCGATGAAGCGAATCAAATTTCTAATCGCATTGGTCGTCAATTTAACATCTTGTGTCATCATAATGATGAAATCACAATCTGCTAACTTATCTGATGCCCAGTGACGAACTTTTCCGTGGGTAAACACTTGCTTACTAATCGTATCAACTTCAAAGCCATGTGCTTTAACTAGCTCACGAGTCCCATCGGTAGACTCTGAATCAATCACGAGCTTGCGATACAACAAATCATCGGCGGCATCGATGATTGCTAATGTATCTGGTAATACTTTTTCGGCATTGAGCGTAGGAATAAATAAGCCGACTTTACTTTCTGGCATGTTTCAAAACTCCTCGTTTTTGACTAGCAGGCCGCCGTAACGCATTGTCTGAACCTAAATGACGATGGTTGGCAAAAATAACTAGTACAAACGGATTGTATGCTAGTTCAAATAAATGTTGATCAATGATTGAACTTGCAAAGATAACTAATAAGATTAACGGAATCTTGAAATTATTTTGCTTCGTATCTTTGTACGACGTTAGCAAGAATAAATACAAGAATACAATTGATAATGCTAATCCAAATTTCACCAACATATTGATATATGATGAATCAATAAAGAAATACGTCACTTGGCTAGCAGCATTATGATACGTGTCATAACCATTGGCACCACCCCAACCACTTTCCAGTACTGGTTGACCAAACAAGCGTACACCATAACTGGTAAACGCATAACTTCCATAGTAGAGTCGGTTAGAAATCAAATCATTAATTTTAGTAAAGATGGCATTATTGGCATCATACTTCATTGAAAGACCAATGATGATTCCCGGGAAAATTAACAACCAGATCCAACTAGTTCGTAAGAAAATCAGCACTGGTTTGAAATGCTTGCTCCAACTTACACGGAAACGATAAATTACCATGACAAACAACAAAATTAATAACGAAATAACATCGACGTCCGTATGCGTAAAGAATTGCACAAAAGCTGTTAAAACAATAACCAATGCAAAATCCCACCACTTGAGAACATCAAAGCGTAAATAGATATAAGTACATGCCAGATAGAAAACATGGGCTGCAAAATCGGTCGTATATGAAATCCCAAACGAGTTACGATCCCCATAAACATAGTTAGGGATGACATTTACGAGCGATAGTAACAAAAACGTTACTAACAGTGCGGCCCCAATATAAAGTGCAATCCGACAAATATCTCGGAAATTAACATTTTTAGCCCCAAGACACATCACCGCAACGACTAACATATCTGAACTACTAGAATAGTAATAAGACAGTATCAATACTAGCGTGAAGAAAACAATAAATAAAATTTCTCGCTGTGAAAACTTATCCACGAAAAACAATTTAAAACCAACGAGCCCTAACGCCAAAACTTTTACAATAATACTGACAATAACCCCATGTGGGATAGTAACCACAGAAGTCATAATAAACATATAAGTGTATAGAATACCGAAAGCCCACAAGTACAACTGACTTCCTGATAATTTATCCACCCGGCGGTTAAAGCCGGCTAGCATATTTGCAAACCTACTTTGCGTATGCTTTGTCATCAGCTTTGTCCCCCCGTTTCAAAAGATCCATTTTCATTACGATGATCATCCCAATAAAGAATCCGATTGCAATCCCTAAAATGATTCCATCCGTATAGCCAGGATTGAAATTGACATATCGGAAATTATCACCTGGTAAAATGTCGACACTTGAATCTGGAGAGATCATTTTTAAATTTCTTGCAGATAGCAACGCTGATTCATCAGCTACCGAGCGAGCCAACGCTTGGTTGGTACTCGTATAATTAATAATTATTACATGATCGTTGTTTGCGGGCGTCATGTGCAAATTATCCCGTAATGATGTAGCACTTAATTCAACATTATAAGTTTCATTTAACGCAGCCGAAAGATTTTGCAATACCATTGGCTGCTTGACTACCACTGCCTCAGTTTTCACGGCCTCTACATCTTTTGCTCGCCGTTCACTTTTGCTCAACTTTTGCTTATATTTGTTCGTCATTGAAATTGCCGAATAGGCGGTATATGTCGGACGTTGCAAGGTTTTTGCAAGTACTAATCCAATCGTAAACCCCAGAAGCGTGCATACGGCCAATATCCAGTAATGCTTTTTCAACAACTGTAAATATTGAAATATTGTCGCCTTCATTTTTCCTCCATCAAAAACCACACGATACCTAAAACCATATTATCTAATCTTAAACTCATCAAATATGGCCTAATCAAGCATAGTTTTTCTAACGTAAATTTGTTAGCTGTGTAACAACCCTAGTAATAATTACTATTTTTGTGGTTCATAACCAATTGAATTAATCTGAGTTGGAATCTCAAGCCCCTGCATGTGTTTAGCTGTCACTTTCATCTTATTAAGATTATTCACCTTAATAGTATATGGAACACTGACAGTCGCCTCAGCCGAGTTCAACATATTGAAAGTCAACCGATATTGATTTTTAACTTTCAAAACACTTGGTCCAAGCATATTAACCGCCAGAGAATTGACTGACTTCAACTTACGGTAACCAGAATATGGTTGCGTTGACTTATAATATTCTAAATGTTGATTCTTGGTATTTAAGGCCCATAAATAATAGTTACCATTATTATATTCAATATGTGGATCACTTAAAGAGGCCGCCATTTTGAGGCCAGTAATTTTATGAACTTGTTTTCCAGTATTTATCCGCTTCTTTGAAAACGAAGTTACATAAAGATGGCTATTGGTCTTATTTAGAGGCGTTGCAGCGAAAACAATATTTAAGCTTTCATTTGCGTCATAGAACATATCCGGTGACACTACATACTGCAGTTTTAAGCGACTATTATCAAAATCATATGCGGTGTTTGTCCATTTATTAAGATCGGTTGTGGTCAGAATTCCCCCGGTATACAACACAACCAATTTATTTTTGATGCGAATTGGTGTTGGATCTCGCACATAATTTTCAGGATAGTTGGCAGAAACCATTTTCCAATTCACGCCGTCATTAGAGGTCGCCAACCGCAAATTATTAATTCGCCCATTAGGATCATCTTGTTGAAAACCATCCACCGTATTAGCAGTCAAAATCGCATAACCGGCTCCTAAATATTTTGCGTTTTTCACTTGATTCTTGGCTTGTTGCTTATTTTTTACTTGATACGTTAACTTGACCGTTTCATTTGTAAATCCAAAACGTTGTGGCAATTTCTCGCTAGTATTCGTTAACTGATAACCAGAAATATTAGTCTTATAATTAACATTTCTCCAAACGTGTCCAGATCGATACGTCTGGGGTTTGAGTAATGCTCCGTTCTCATCAACCTGCTGGATAACATAAGTCGTTTCTTTGTTGAATTGATTCAACAATAAATAACTAACTCCAAAGATAAGTAGTAGGCTGACTGGCCACATTATTTTCTTCCAAAACTTCAAAATCACACCTCAACTTTATCCCTTAATTTAATGATAGATGACTTCAAAAATAAAGTTACCATTTGAATCTTGACCATACACCTTTTTCAACTTCATGTGGCGCGTATGGTAGGAACCAATTGCCCCAGGACCTGTAATATATTTAATGTTGAACTTATGCAAATCATAAATTGAGAGATTTACTACAATTGTATCAGCTTGTAAAGTTGCAAATGAAGTTTTCTTTCCAGGCACCACAACAGTATGGATATGTTCATATCGATTATAAGTGAAATTGTCGGTGTGCTTTGGATCTAATTTGTGCCAAGTCTTCATAATCGGCACAAACGCAACGCCATTGAAAGTGTTAACACCCAGAGCTGGTAAAAAGTTATACAAATCCCCTTCACCAATCCAACGCGCATTTGGATGTTTCTTGTTAATCGACATGATTTTTTGTGATAATTTTTTCTGATAAATAGCTGAAGTACCCTTATTTATTGGATTGACTGTGGCACCCGCACCAATAATCAAACAAAACATCAAAACCATGAATGTCTTGTAATGTTTGAATAGGAACAACGCGGCAAGACCAGCGAAAGCCAAGACCGTAAATAAAAACTCGTAGTGAGTCAGATAACTATCCATCGGTGAATTAACAATTGACCAAGCATAGAGTGCAGCAATCGCAGCAACTAAAAATGCGGCAAATTTCTTATCTATAACCTCTTTATGATCCATTAGATACCCAATAAACCAAATGCTTAAAATCATTCCTGCGAAACAATATATTGCTAATGAACGCGTAAAAATGGTGTAACTTAATAAAGTTATCTTAGCAAGCCATTTTGGTACTGGAATAAATAACCACAAAAGCATCACTATACAGTACACAAACATCGAAAAACCAACGGCGTTTTCTCGCCGTATTTTGCGGAAAATCTTTGGTGAGGCCAGCAATATGATTGGGAAAAAGTTCAAGAAACTGCTTACTTCACAATTATTTAAGAATGTCACATCATTATATGGAAGCTTCCAATTCGTTAGATAATACGACATTGCTGCTAACGTTTGAGAAAACGGCATGCCACTCCCACCAGTACTAATCCGCTTACCTGGGTATGCTGTATTCATTAATAATTTGATTTGTGGCATAGCATTCTGAACGAAAGTCAATACTACTACACCGACAAACAACATCGCGATGACGGCCATAATGACTTGCCTTGGCCTGACTTTTCCTCCCCGGTACTCGAAGAAAAAGCCAACTAAAACAGCCAAAATGAAATATGCAAACATAACTTGAAAAGCGGGGTACAAAACTAATATGAAGCCAATAGCACTAGAGGAAAATAGCAATGCCATACAGACCTGTACCCATGACTTCTTACTTGCAAAGAAATAGAAAACTGAAACTAAAATTGCTAAGCTAAAGTAGACCAAATCACCTAAATGTTGGAAAAACCACCATTGAACCCCAGGTGACAATGTAATCCAAAAAGCCCCCAAAAGTGACAAATACCTTTTTCGTTTCGTCAGAATCATAATAAATTCAAAACTCAACAAGAACATTCCGACTACTTTGAGCGCATAATACCACGATAGTGCCCGATCACTAGGTAAGAACAGGAATCCCCAGTTAAATGGCTTGCCAACAATTGTCAAATTCTTTACAGGTGAATTATAAGAAATTACCATGTCTTGACCATCTTGTGTGAGCTTGCTATTAAACTCTTTTAACCCATCCTTGGCTTGTGCCAAATAAAACGGCGTTTGAACCATCCAGTCATCAGTCCGCACAGACCTAGCTTGTCCAACGACAATACTTGATGTCGCACCTTTTGTTCGATCAGAAACTCGTGAATCCCACTGACTAATTGAGCTGCCATTCCAATTCATTAAAATAATGAATACAAACAAAACTAGCCCGATTAGATATCGAAATTTAATTAAATAATCGAGAACTTTTTTTCCCCGCGTAACTACAGTCATTACTTACTATCCTCATTCCATACTGAAAATATACATCCCTAAAAATTACTAATCATTAAATAGATTGCATGCTATACTTATTAACATCTTGCAATCAAGGAGTAGCTATGAAGTCATGAATTTAAAAACGCTCTATACTAAATATAAGTCCGTCATTTTATATTTGTTTTGGGGTGGTGTTACCACCATCCTAAACATCGTTTCATTTTATGTTTTCAAAAATAATCTCAATATAAATTATCAAGTTGCAAATGTGATGGCGTGGTTCATCACTGTCTTAGTCGCCTTTTTAACCAATAAGTCTTGGGTGTTCGGCTCAAAATTCCGCTCACTTGCTAATTTCATTCACGAACTCTTATATTTTTACTTAGCTCGAATCGCTACTTTAGTACTTGAGATGATTATTTTATACATCGGAATTTCACTACTGAAACAATCAGATATCTTAGTAAAGATTATCGACAACGTTTTTGTAATTGTCACGAACTTCTTTTTAAGTAAATACTTCATTTTTAAATAAATTCTTGGTTAACTAATACCAAGGCAGCATGAATCACTTGATGCATGTCATAATACCGGTATTGCCCTAAACGGCCACCAAAAACAACTTGCTTTTCTTGGTTGGCCAACGTTGCATAACGCTTGTATAAGGCGTTATTTTTTTTGTTGTTAACCGGATAATAAGGTTCGTCACCCCGATGCCAGTCAGCTGGATATTCTCGCGTAATCACCGTTTTATCGCTATCACCTTTACCGAATTCAAAATGTTTATGCTCAATAATTCGGGTAAACGGTGTTTCGGCATCCGTATAATTAATAACCGCATTTCCTTGGTAGTTATCAATATCTAACTCTTCACTTTCAAAACGTAATGACCGATATTCCAATTCACCTAGTTGGTAATTAAAGTATTGATCAATCATCCCGGTAAAGATGACCTTCGGATAATCTTGCAAGTATTGATCTTTGTCGGCAAAAAAATCAACACCAGTTTCAACATCAATTTCAGGATGGTCTAACATTTTTTCAACGATTTGCGTGTAGCCACCAATCGGAATCCCTTGATAAGTATCATTAAAGTAATTGTTATCAAAAGTGTAACGAACTGGTAACCGTCGAATAATAAAGGCCGGTAAATCAGTCGCTTTTTGGCCCCATTGTTTTTCGGTATAACCTTTAACTAACTTTTCATAGATATCGGTCCCAATTAATGAAATCGCTTGTTCTTCAAGATTTTTAGGTTCACCAGCTAGCTTAGCAGCATCCTTTTGCGCTTGAATTTTAGCTTTAGCTTCAGCCGGTGTCCGCACCCCCCAAAGCTCACTAAAAGTATTCATATTAAATGGCAAGTTGTACATATGGCCTTTATAGTTAGCCACTGGACTATTTGTATAACGGTTGAATTCAGCAAATTGATTAACATAATCCCAAATTTGCTTATCTGAGGTGTGGAAAATGTGGGCCCCATATTGATGAACTTGAATGCCATCAATTTCTTTAGTGTAAATGTTACCAGCAACATGGCTACGCTTTTCAATAACTTTGACGTGCTTGCCACGTAAAGCCGCTTCATGCGCAAAAACCGCCCCGAATAGACCGGCACCTACCACTAAATAATCGTATTTACTCAATTAAATTCCCTCCAAGTATGAAAGTGTCATCATGCCATTATATCAAAAAAACATTAAGAAAAAAGGATTCCCAACGATTTCAAACAAATTAGTTGACATATTCAATGACACTAATTTCTAACACAAAATAAAAAGCAACCGTTAAGCGCTTCGGTTGCTTTTTATTATTTATGAAATTCCAAAGAAGCTGTGCATGAATAAAGCTGCACAGGCCGCCCCAACGAATGGCGCAATCCCCGGAACAATAATGCCGTATTGCCAATCGCTATCAGCTTTGTTCTTAATTGGTAAGATGGCATGGGCAATCCGTGGTCCCATATCACGAGCTAAGTTCATCGCGAAACCGGTAGGACCACCAAGCCCCATCCCAATAGCCCAAACTAATAATCCAACGCCAATTGGTAAGATACCCGGTGTCTTCACTTGAGAAATAGCTAAAATTCCAGAAATAAATAAGAATGTATCAAAAAATTCAACGAAGAAATTCCGTGGCAAGTTACGAACTGCAGGAGCTGTTGAGAATAAGTTCCGGATAGTGATCGGAGAAATTTCATCAGCTGAAGCGGCAAAGTGGTCAGCATACATGATCCAAACGATCACGGCACCAACGACCCCACCAAGTACTTCTGCAACTGAATAAGGAATAAACATCGACCAAGCAATGTTACCCAATAAACATTGAGCTAATACCATCGCTGGATTAATGCAGACATTACCAAAAATGAACAGTGCAATGGTAATCCCAAACCCCCAAGTCGTAATCGCAAAAATATGGCCGGAACCGCGATACTTAGTTCCCTTTAAAACCTCACTACAATGTACACCGACACCAAAAATAATCATCAAAGCGGTTCCCATGAACTCTGCCAGAAGCTGATGAATCAAAATGTTTCTCCTCCTGTGGCGCTCGTGACGCCGTTTTATTTTGTTATTGGTCCAATTATTTTCACTTTCAGAAAGTAACCGGGCTTTTTTCACACGAACACCATTATACACAAAAAGTCTACACTTTAATACGGATAATTAATAAATTGAGAACTTTTTATTTGACATCTTCCAATTGACGATGATTTTTCTGCCAAGATTCAACTTGACGCCAAACCCGTTCAGCACTAACCGCCGCCAAGATAAAATACATTGGTAAAAATTGAATCAAATATCGGCTACGGCCACCTTCAAACAACAGCAGAAACATCATTCCGCCGACAATGCCATACTTAAATAACTGCGATTTCCAGCCGGCTTGTCTTCCCGCTAATAAGAGTAGCAAGAGGACGATTGACCACAACAATTGAGCATAGAATCTATATTCATACGAATTTAGTCGCACTACTCCGCCATCGGTGAACAATACTCGCGGCAAGGTATGTTTTAATCGCGCACTGGTTACATGATTAACGATTAAAAAGATACCATCGGCACCCCAACCAAAAGACCCATCCGCCGTATTATTCACTTGTTTTTGAACTAAAAATTTCAAATAATTTACGGGCCCAAATGCATGCAGTCGCTGTTTAATTAAATTCATGTTAGCTTTCTGGCGTTTCGTCGGTGATTTAATGCTCTGATCCATTTCAACATCGGCATTGTTATAAGCGCCATTACCGGTCATCCCCATTGCCATAAAATGCGTTGCCGGATGTGCCAGACGTGCATCGACCGTTACGACATGCTGATAATGCGTATACGTTTGCATCCCAGCATAGAAAGCCGTGGCACATAATAAGCCAATTATTACCGCCAAACTAGCTTGAAAAGTTGGTCGGTGCCATTTTTGGCAACCTTTTTGGAAGAATAAAACGATTAAAACTGCAATATAAAAAATAACCAATGGTGGTTTCATAAAGTATGAAAACATTAAGCTAATACCGATACCACCAGCTAGAATATACTTTTGCCAAGTACGTTGATAATAAGTTAATCCAGATACCAGCCAAAGATTACATGCTGCTAATAAGAAGGCCCAATCATCAGTATATGTTAGCGCTACCCACGGCGTAACCATAAATAATGTCCAGCAAAAAAAGATTAAAAATGGTACCGTACGATGGTTAAACCAGCGACGAGTAACGCTGACCATTAATACCAATGCCAAATCAATCAAAATAATATTGCCAAAGTTTAGGACCAACACCAAGGTTTGAAAACCAGGCTGGCCAATTATTAACCACACTAAGCGTTCAATATACATTAATAGTAATGTATTTGAATTATACGAGAAATATAACTTCGGTTCAGCATGTCCCATTGCACCTCTCGTAATATTAACGGGGTCCCAAGCACTCGTTCCGGACAACATCATTACCATCCAAATTTGCCATAGCAACGTCAGCACAATTAATATGACCAGATAGACACGACGTTGCCGAAGAATATGTCGCTTAACTTTTCCGATAATTTTATTGCCCCATTTTCTGCCACGAGCACTGCTGGCTAGCATAAAAGTTAGCGCTATAATTGCTACAACAACTGCATATACCTTTACACGCATCCCGTTAAAATTTCCAATTATTTGCCCCAGTGCACCTAACAAACTAATAAAAATCAACGGCAAAAAAAACAGATTCACAAAATAATTGCTTATCCGCTGCAACTTTTCAAATTTCACTCCAGAAACTCCCCCTTTTTCCCCATTACCAACTAATTATTTCGCACAAACATTAACAATTATAGCCAGTTTTAAATTGAGTTCCAAGCATTTTACAAAAATTCAATCATTATAGCTTTCCCGGTTTTAATAATCTAAAATGCAGGAATGCTATTCAAGTAAAGCACTATCTAACAAAGCTAACGCTATCCAGCCTCACACATATTTAGTTGCAGTGTTTCGCTAATTCTCAATACAATTGTCTAATTTCCACCTTGTTTCATATTGGTAAGAATAATAGAACAAATTTTTGAAACACGGTCTAAAAAAGACGTGTAAGTAGCAACACGCCTAGATTAGTTATTTTTTTTACTAAAACGTCGCCGCAAACGCTTCATAACCCGTGGTGATTTCGGCCTAATTTCATGTTCAAACCATTCTTGAACTGTAGCATTCACAACACCACCGAACATTAATAAGATTCCCGAAAAGTTCAGCCAAAACATCAAAACAATCAAACTACCTATGGTCTGATAAGATGTGATGCGCCGCGCAAACAACTCGATATAAATTCGAAACCCTTGAGAAATGACAATCCAACCAACGGTAGTCGTCATCGCGCCAATCCAAACATAACGTAACTTGACTTGCGCATTCGGCACAAAATAATACAATAGTAACGCCAAAATAAACATGCCGACAAAAGTAATCAAGTTTTTATTTGCTAGCAAGCGGCTCCACCACACTGGAACAAATGCTTTAGAAGTGTTTGTTATATTCAAAATAGCATCCATAATCACTTGACTCAAGGTGAAGAATACGGACAAACCAACGATTAATAACAGCAAGCCTAACGTTAGGACAAACGCCATCAATCGCGTCACAATGGCTCCCTGTGCATTCTTAACACCGTATGCTTCATTGAGACTTCGGCGCACCGCCGCAATAATTTGTGACGCTGACCAAATCGTAACTACAATCCCGATGGACAAACTCCCGCTCCCACCGCTCTGCAAGAAAGATACGAGAATCGGTTTAAAGGTCGTATAAATATTGCTTGGAATGAACTCTTTAGCATACGCTAAAATTTGACCCGTTTTTAAATTAAAACGCGCCACGATGTTCCCAACTATCAAAATAATCGGTGCAATCGACATTAAAGAGTAGTACGCCAGAACAATGGCATTATTGCTCACATTTGCTTGCCGATAGCGACGAGAAATAATTTCGATTAATTTAGTTATTTTGGGGTAACGTGTTTTGAAGTTCATTAAAAATTCTCCATGTTTTTCTTAGTATTTACAATTATACAATGGATTGAAAGTTGAAACATCTTTATTCCAATGTGGTAAGCTATTAGATGATAAATGGAGTTAGGAGTAGGAAGCTATGAAAACTATGAGTTTGATTGTGCCTTGTTATAACGAAGAACCCACAATCGAAATCTTCTTCAATACGGTTGAGAAAGTCTTTGCAGACCATCCAACCGAATTTGCGGATGTCCACCATGAATATTTGTTCGTCAATGACGGTTCCAACGATGGTACCCTCAATGAATTTCGTAAGTTAAATGTTGCCCACCCAGATACCGTGCATTATTTATCATTTTCACGAAATTTTGGAAAAGAAGCCGGCTTAGCGGCTGGCTTGCAACATGCCACGGGGGATTTTGTGGCGGTAATGGATGTTGATTTACAAGATCCACCAGAGTTATTGCCCAAAATGTTAACCACGCTTGAATCCGGCAACTATGATTGTGTCGGAACTATGCGGGAAGATCGTGCTGGTGAACCACCTATTCGGTCATTCTTCTCCCGATCATTTTATGCCTTAATCAATCGAATTTCTAAGGTACAAATCATTCCAAATGCACGTGACTATCGCTTGATGACCCGACAAATGGTCGATGCCATTTTAGAATTACCAGAATATAACCGTTTTTCAAAGGGAATCTTCAACTGGGTTGGTTTTCGAACGACTTACTTAAAATTTGAAAACCAACCGCGTTCCGCTGGAGAAACCCATTGGTCATTCTTACAACTATTCAATTATTCAATTGAGGCAATCGTCGATTTTTCAGAAGTGCCATTAAAAATTGCTACCTTTGTCGGTGGCCTATTTGCTTTTCTTTCTGTAATCGGTATTATCATTGTCATTGTACGCAAATTATTATTTGGTAATAGTGTCGGTGGCTGGGCTTCACTAGTGACCTTAATGCTGTTTATTGGCGGCATTCAACTATTCTGCCTAGGAATCATTGGCAACTATATCGGTAAAATATACTTGGAAACGAAACACCGGCCACAATACATTGTTCAAGAACAAAAATAATACAAAAAGCCCGTTCCGACAGCAAAGTTTGTCGCGAACGGGCTTTTTGTATTTCACTTAGGCGTTATGAAATAATTATCACTATGTCAATAACCATACTACGCCAATTTTTACAAAACACAATAAATTAACTTCTTACTTGGTCTGCAATCGCAGCCAAAATATACTCCGCGGCATGCCCATCCCCATAAGGATTCTTAGCCGCCGCCATCTGATCATATTCCGTCTGGTCATCTAATAATTGGGTCATCGCTTGTTCAACCGCAGCCCCATCAGTCCCAACCAGCTTCAAGGTCCCAGCCGTGACCCCTTCAGGCCGTTCCGTCGTATCACGCAGCACTAAGACCGGCTTATTCAGTGATGGGGCTTCTTCTTGCACACCACCAGAATCGGTCATGATAAAGTAGCTGCGCGCCGACATGTTGTGGAAATCAACAACATCGAGCGGCTCAATTAAGTGAATCCGGTCAACGCCACCTAAGATTTCTTTAGCGACCGTCTGAACGGCGGGACTCAAGTGGACCGGATAAACGACTTCGACATCTGGATGACTGGCGACCACGCGTTTGATGGCTTCAAAGACCACCCGCATCGGTGCCCCTTGGTTTTCCCGCCGATGCATCGTCAACAAGATCATCCGATGGCCGGGTGCCACTAAATCTAAGGCCGCGTGGTGATAGTCGGCATTGACGGTCTGCTTCAACGCATCGATAGCGGTATTCCCCGTTACGGTGATATTAGCGTCTGCGTGATTTTCTTTCAGTAAATTTTGGCGACTCAATT
This sequence comes from Lactiplantibacillus fabifermentans DSM 21115, assembly GCF_000498955.2. Taxonomy (GTDB): domain Bacteria; phylum Bacillota; class Bacilli; order Lactobacillales; family Lactobacillaceae; genus Lactiplantibacillus; species Lactiplantibacillus fabifermentans. The sequence continues at coordinate 27,135 of NZ_AYGX02000072.1, forward strand.
CAGTCGGCGCAAAGTACATATCGGCCAGCACATCCGTTAACTGGCGATTCATTTCTTCTGGATATGGTGAATATTTGTTCCAAGTCCGCAGTCCCGCTTCCACGTGACCGACCGGGATTTGATGGTAGAAGGCACTCACGCTCGCCGCAAACGTGGTCGTGGTATCCCCATGCACCAAAACGATATCCGGTTGGGCTTCATCCATAATGGCATCAAGTTTCGTCAAAACGCGACTCGTAATGCCAGCTAACGTTTGGTTTGGCCGCATGATGTTTAAATCATAATCCGGTGTAATTTTAAAAATATCTAAGACTTGATCTAACATTTCACGATGTTGGGCCGTAACGACCGTAATCGGGGTAAATTTTGATTGTTGTTGTAATTGTAAGACAATGGGGGCCATTTTGATGGCTTCGGGACGCGTCCCAAAAATTGTCATTACTTTAATTGGCTTGGTCATGTGCTGACTCCGATTCCCATAGATTTTCCGTCCGGGACGGAATATTGATTCCTTCTTATCTTAACGTTAAAGCGACCAACTATCCACACTCAGTCGGTCGCTTTAATTAAATTATTGATTTTTGGCTAAAATTTCGGTAATTTTTTGCACCACTGTTTTAGCGCGGTAGTGGTTCGCCTGATTCATGAAAAAGACCACGGTCACTTGACCATTCGCACTGCGACTATAAAAATTACTGATGTCATTATCGTAACCCGTCGCATGTTGCTTGCCATCGAGCCCATAATACAGGCCGGCCGCATAGTCATTGGTCCGCGTACTCGTCAATAAGTTCCGCGTGGCAATTGGTAATAGGGTGCCATCATTGAACGCGGTCACAAAACGATAGTAATCCGTGACCGTCGTGCCAATGTCGCCGGCCCCGAGCTCACTAGATAATAGCGGTAATGAGATTTGAGCCGTTTGGACAAAGAACCGATTCGTGGCAAAGTACGGCGTCGCCACAGGTAAATTATGGAATTGGGTCCACGCTTTGGTCGTCGTCATGCCCGCCGGTTTGAGCACGCGCGTTGTTAAGTTTTCTGCATACGACTGACCAGTTACTTGCCGGATGATTCCCGCTAGCAACGTATAGTTGGCACTACAATACCGCCACTGATGTTGGGACTGGACCGTGACATGCGCTAACACCCACTGCACGGCGGCCGCTTCAGTGAGTGGCTTTTTAGGCGCCACTTCGGGCATATAGAGCCCCGACGTATGGTTCAATAATTGTTGAATCGTGATATGGCGAGCATTTTTCAAATGCGGATAAAATTGCGCAATCGGCTGGTCTAATTGCAACTGGCCACTTGCAACGAGTTGGCCAATCATGACCCCGGTCATCGCTTTTTGCAGTGATGCAATCGGATAAACCGTCGTCGCCCCATTCAGCGTATGCGTGGCGCGGTCCGCTAAACCATAACTACGAATCGTGGGCGTGGCCTGCCCAGCTTGCGCCACTAGCAAAGTACCTTGGATATGCTGGGTCGCGACTAAATGATCGACATGCAACCAGTTTTTAGCCGTAATCGTGGGAACACTGACTGCCTGATACTTAAAATCAGCCGCCGACACCCACCCATAGCGATGTTGATAGCGTTGCCGGTCAACCACGGCTGCCCGCGTGCCGATATAGACTGCCGCGGGTCGTACGGTTACTCGCTGGGGCGTGGTCGCCGGCAACGCAGTGGTGGTCACCGTCGCCGATTTAAACGCAACATACATCGGTAACGCGGATGTTTCGCGCGTTGGCGTTACTGCCGCCCACAACCACCACCCACTACTGCCAACGAGTAACCAAGCTTGCCACCAACGCCACCGCATTAAAACGGCTCCGTTTTCATCAAAATTGATTGGATGGCATAGCCGACCTGATTATCGATACTGAACATCCCTTGATTCTCAAATAAGACGACCCCGACCCGGCCATCGGTAGTCCCCATGTAATACGTATGAAAGGCATTATCATTGCCCCCAATACGCATATGGTGACCACTTTGATAATAAACACCCGCCGAATACATTGATTGAAAATTAGCCGTCAATTCATTGCGCCCGGCCACACCGAGCAACTTACCGGTTACCAAACTATTAATAAATTTGTAGTAATCGCCAACGCTCATATATAAACTTCCACAACCGAGTTCACTCGATTGGAGCGGTTTAGAAATGATAGCCCCTTCTGAAATGCCGTTAGTCAGTGAATATGAAAATGGATTAACGACATTGCCCGGAATGTCGTTATAAGCATACGTGTGCTTTAAGCCCAGTGGTTTGATAATCGTATTACGTAGCACCGTCATGTATGACTTACCAGTGACTTTGCGAATAACGCCCGCTAATAACGTAAAGTTCGCGTTTGAATACGAATAAGCGTGATTATCGGTCGACACTAAATGGCGCAACGTAAAGTTAATCTGCGCACTTTCGGTTGGCAAGATGGTCTTAGGTAATGGTTCCGCCATCCGAATACCCGATGTGTGGTCTAACAACTGTCGAATCGTAATATCTTGTGCAAACCGGACTTGCGGAAAATAAGTGCTGAGCCGGGTTGTCATAGTTAACTTACCTTCATTAATTAACGTTTGAATCACCGCACCCGTTACAGCTTTTTGCAGCGAAGCTAGCGGATAAGCTTCGGTCTTAGTGTTCCGAACTTGATTGGCCATATCAGCATAGCCGTACGTCCGGATGTCCACACCACTGGGGCCACTATTGGTCAATAATAACGTTCCCATAATATGATGACTGGCCATTAAATTATCGATTTGTTTAATGGCTTGCGCTTTGGTCAACTTGCCATTCGTCGTTTTAGCAGCTACTTTTTTAGTACTCGGCCGACTGGAACTCACCCGACGACTGCTCGCTGAGGTGGCCACATCACTAGTTGCTGGTGTAGCGGGTGCTTGCTGCGCCTGCCAAAACCACATGCCGCCCCCTAAAAGTGCGACCAAGATGCCACCTGCCAATAAAACTCCCCATCGTTGTTGCATGGCTGATCCCCCCAAGAATCTTTATTGCCAATAGAATACGTCGTCGCCAGCAAAATTGCACGTAAAATCAAGTTAATGTAAGGCCGCCGAACCAAAATTAACCATTCCGTAAAACTATTATGATTTTCGAAATATAACAAAATCACTAAAAAGTCGTCAAAATTTAGTTAATTTAACTCGTGCAATTACCGAACAAAACCCGTAAAATGAGTTTCATAGTTAATTATTACACCACCATGGAAGGATGATCATATTGAGCAAAGCTACCGATTATTTACAAAGTGTTTACGCGGTCATTGAACACCGTGATCCGAACCAGGCCGAATTCCTAGAAGCCGTCCATGACTTCTTCCAAACGATGACGCCAGTCTTTGAAAAGCATCCCGAATATATTGAAGCCAATATTTTGGAACGTTTGACCGAACCAGAACGGGTCATTCAATTCCGAGTCCCATGGTTAGATGACGCCGGTCACATGTGCGTCAACCGGGGGTTCCGGGTCCAATTCAACTCTGCCATCGGCCCCTATAAAGGTGGCTTACGGCTCCACCCTTCCGTTAATTTGAGTATCGTTAAATTCTTAGGTTTTGAACAAATCTTTAAGAACTCGCTGACTGGTTTACCAATTGGTGGCGGTAAAGGTGGTTCGGATTTTGACCCGAAAGGCAAATCCGACAACGAAATCATGCGCTTCTGCCAAAGCTTCATGACCGAACTCAGCAAATATATCGGCTTAGATACCGACGTACCAGCTGGTGATATTGGCGTTGGTGGCCGCGAAATTGGTTTCTTATACGGCCAATACAAACGTCTCCGCGGGGCGGACCGCGGCGTCTTGACTGGGAAAGGCTTATCTTACGGCGGTTCCCTCGCCCGGACCGAAGCAACTGGTTTTGGACTAGCTTATTACACAGATGAGATGTTAAAAGCGAACCAGACCGATTTCACTGGCAAACGCGTGGCCGTTTCCGGTGCCGGCAATGTTGCAATCTATGCCATTCAAAAAGTTGCCGAACTGGGTGGTAAAGTGATTACTTGTTCCGACTCGAATGGTTACGTCATTGATGAAAACGGCGTGGACTTTGAAGTGGTTAAACAAATCAAAGAAGTCGAACGGGGTCGCATTAAAGATTACGCCGACCGTGTTGCCAGTGCGACTTACCATGAAGGTTCCGTTTGGGACGCCCAAGTAGCTTATGACATTGCGCTCCCATGTGCGACCCAAAATGAAATTGACGGTGCTAAAGCCGCCACGGTCATTGCCAATGGTGCCAAAGCCGTCGCAGAAGGCGCCAACATGCCAAGTACGCCCGAAGCCATCGCCGCTTACCAACAAGCCGGCGTCTTATACGGCCCAGCCAAAGCCGCTAACGCGGGTGGTGTTGCCGTTTCGGCCTTAGAAATGAGTCAAAATAGCATGCGCTTGAGCTGGACGTTTGAAGAAGTTGACAACCGTTTGAAAGCGATCATGCAAAATATCTTTGCCAACTCGGTGAAAGCGGCTAACGAATATGGTGTCAGTGGGGATTACTTGAGTGGTGCCAACATTGCCGGCTTTACGAAAGTTGCCGATGCCATGATGGCGCAAGGCTTAGTTTAAATCAGGATATATAAAAGGACGCCACCAAAACGGTAGCGTCCTTTTATATATCCTGATTTGTTGCGTTAACCGGGTCAACAGGGCCTGGGACTAAGATAGATTGACGTTGTTTGAACAAGGCTAAAAATGCCGTTGAACAACTTACCAAAATAATCCGCTCACCTGACCCCCACAAGTAAAACTTGTGGTTTATTTCTCACCATAAAAAAACACTGTGCCAAACTAACACAGTGTCATCATAATAATTTCTATACTTTTGAATCGGGATATCCAGTGTGCGCACTAATCTGTGAATACGTATCCCGTAACGTCTTCGCCGCGGCCTTCCAGCCAGCTTTGAGTAACGGAATTAAATGCAGTGGGTCTTCCACGGGAACGTCGTGTTCGTGGGCAAACTTAACAATTGCAGGTAGTACTTCCATATCAGAATTAGCAAAATAATAATTACCTTTAGCCGTGAGCACGAAAATCGTGGCCCGGAAAGCCCGACCTGGGTCGAGACCATCGCCGGCGTGCCACCGAATAGCGCCGATTTGAATCTTTTGCACATCATCGATGGCCATTTCACCTAAGTTACGCCGTTCGGGTGACCATAAAATCACCTTGAAGGGGGTCAATTCGACCATGGCGTACTTTTGACTGCTCGTCCCCGACAAGCGGCGGAACCAATTCCGTTCAGGCTTTGGTTTGGGATACTCTTGACCTTGAATCTCAAAATGGAACGGGACAATGCATTTACGCGCGCGATCAATGGCGCGGTAATGCCCGGCAATTTGATGGTTCGTGAAGATTGATGCCATTGGTTTAAACATAGCGCTCCACTCCTTTCACGGTCAAGTATACGCTTTCACACATAGATTGACAGTTATTTTGTCATATAAATTAATTACCGGGCCAACAAATTTATCATAGTGGTCTAATTTGATTGGAACGGGTTTCGACCGCTGAAATTGTATCAGCGCTGGCTTGAATAATGAAAATATGAAGATAATGTGATTTTTTTGTTAATAATTATAATTCATTATGCTATGATTGTTTTTGGCCGTAAAAAAATCATTCGGTTACATATTTAAAATTCTACTTATATATTATGTTTCACCTAATATAAGCATTCTTTGGAGGAACCCATGTCAGCAACCAGATTTTGTATCAACTGTGGGAAGGAAATTCCCGCCGACGCGACCTTTTGTCCTTTTTGTGGTACAACCCAGGAAAAAGTGACTGCAACCAACCAAACAACCCCCAGCACCCCAGAACCTAATCGTGGGCCTGAGCAGCCAGAATCCGTCAATATGTGGACGGCGCTCAAGCTGGGCGCACAACAAACCTTTACTTGGTCACAACGTATTTCACGCCCACAATACTGGTGGTTATACTTAGACTTAGTATTGATTACGATCGCTTTAAATCTGATTCTGGGTCTTAAAGCTTATAGTTCGCCGGCCTTACTACTACAACCGTTTCATATTAATGCGTTCCAAGCCGTACTAGTGCTCATCTATTCGGCACTGTTAGCTTGGACCTCAGTCATGCAATTTACCGCAAGCGCGCGGCGACTTCACGATTCTAACCGCTCGGCCCACTTTTTATGGCTATCACTTATTCCGATTGTCGGTCCAATCCTAATCATTGTCTTCTTATGCCAACGTTCAAATGAAGCTGGCGCACGCTTTGACCGGGCCCCTAAGCAAGCCAAACCATGGACTAAAAAATGGTGGACTTGGGCAATTCTAGTAGTCGGGACGGTTTTGTGTGCGATAATGATTAACACCACCGCTTATATCACCACCTTTGCGGATTATGCGACAACAACGACTAGCACCAATACGACTAATAGTGATGATGATGCGAGTGATACGGACAGCGAAACTGCGGATTCCGAATCAAGTTCAAGTGATGATACTGATAAGATTACGATTGGCGATGATGATATTGATATTGCTGACCAACAATCTTACACCACGGCATTCACTGACAGTAGCTGGGCTAATTCAACGTTCAAAATCAACCGAGTGACGGTATACAAAACGGACGGCACTTACACTAACGGTAGTGGTAGTGATAAACAAGAATTTCACGGCATCATCAAGGTGCATATGAGCATTCATGCTGGCCGCGATATTTCTGCCTACCCGACCCAAGCCAAACTCAGTACTAATGATGGCCAACAAGTCGAAGCTGACAGCGATAGTGACGATTTTGACGGCGAATTAAATAGCGGTACCGATTCTAATGGTGATTTATACTTTATTTTGCCAAAATTATCCAGCGTCAAAAACATTACCAGTGTCCGTTTAAAATGGGATGCCGATTATGATACTGATGATTATGAAGACGATAACGCCTTCAAGACTTTCGATGCTACCATCAATTTGAATTAGGCGCTCAGTTTAACCAAAATCAAATGATAAAAAAAATCCCCTCATCACCCGAGACTGGTGTGATGAGGGGATTTTATTATTGTCGGGCGATTCATTGCATGCTTAACTTAAATCAGTCATAAAATTTGTCGTGTAAAAAAAACACTGAACACCGATGTTTTGACATCAAGCTCAGTGCCAATGGTAATTGATCGCCATCTTAGTTTTCAGGACTATGTGCGCAAATGCGGTGAAAAAGTATGTGTGTTGGCAGATTAATGTGATAAACTACCACCCCCATCTTTGACAACTAAGGCTATCAACGGACAAACCGAATGATGAGAACTACGATCAACTGTCTCCTTTTGAACTTCGTTACCTAACCACGTTGATTAGGTCTGCTCTGGACAATTCATATTATACCCGTTTGTTAACGCTTACACAATCCATTTATTAATATTTTTATAAATAAATGATTTTTATGTGACAAAAAAACGACGCTCATCTTTGAACGCCGTTAATGGTTTTAACTTAAGCTTCTGGTTCGTTAGCTTGACTGTCGTCAAAGTCCGCAGGCATGATGGCAAAGTTGCTAGCTTCCGTTGAGAATAAGGCCGCGTAAGCCCGCACTTTCGCTGACAAGGCTGGGATGATGGCACCGTTCAAGTTGTTTAACATATCTTGTTCGTCGTCTTCAATCGCTTTATTGTCAGATTGACGTTCGATAATCCCCACCATTTCGCCGCTTAAACGGACGATGGCAAAAACGGTCGCCGATAAATCGTACATGTCTTCTTTGTATGTAACGTCTAATTGTGCTTGGACAACATCGTCACCAAATGTCTTTTTAACATCGGGATTAGCCGCCGTATAGCTGAATTGGCCCGTGCCAGGTTCGTCTTTTGATTCGTCACGATCGTAAATGATTTGGAAATGTAAATCTTGGATTGCTGAGTTTAAAATTTCAATATTCATTAAGCAATACTCCCTTTTAGTTAATATCTTCACCTTATCGGAAAAAAGGCTAAAATACAATCATATTCCGCTAGATTTAATGAATAATTTGTTAACCTCACGTTAATGTTGTGTAAAGGTCTTGTTTTGGGAAAGATTTGACGATTCCGCAAAATACTCTTAAACTAATAGAGATGATTCAAGGGGGCTACTATTTTGAAGAAGCATCGATTAGTACTACTGGCATTAGCGGTTACACTCAGTGGTAGTTTGTTAGCGACCCCGGATTTAACAGCGCAGGCGATGCGCGTCCGGACCCACGGCACCAGCCGATTCTTCCGATTCAACGCTAAGAAACGCACGAGTCACCATGCTAAAAAAGCCCATCATAATACCAACCGTCATCGACGGTAATGCAAAAGGAGCCGCAGCTGCGACTCCTTTTTAATATGGCTTCTTTCTCAGACTTGGTTATTATTATCGCGAGTTAACCGTATTTCACAATAATAAATAAAAAATATCTACCACAAATGGGCACGACCACCAAAACGAATTAAATTGGCACCATTAATATCGAAAAACAATTTAGCTGCCAGCTTCAAGAAAAAACCTTAATATGGCTTAACGCCGTAATTGCTGTTGATTTTGTTTCCGAATACTATTTGGCACGTTTTCAGCCATCAAGTATTGCCGAATCAACGCAACAATTTGCTTGTTTTGCGGTAAATCGGAATGGGCAGTATTGGCCCCCGTTACCGTGATTTCCGTAAAATGTTTGACCTGATCTTGGAAAATATACTTACCATAATTGACACTGTTATAAGGCACCGTGCCATCACTCGTATAATTTTCCGTCCCAGCGATGGAATAAACCGTTAAGGACTCCGGTAAACCAGTTCGATATTCATAGAGTTCTTTGAACATGCTCGTTTTAGCCGTCGTACTAGTTGATTCCATATTATACGGCGACGCAATCGACATGAAACGTTCGACCCGAACTTTCGGCGTTTCTTTTAAGTAACGCTCCAAAAACAGTGTCCAAATGAGTCCGCCGTTCGAATGACCTAACGCTTGAAAATGATTGAACTTATACGTTTTGACTAACGATTTAAACGCGACATTCAACCATTTCGCTTGCTTATCAATATTAGCTTTCCCATCCTTATTATCAGCAAAACCAATTACAATAAATGGTTGATTATCATTACGATTAATCGTACCGCTATATTTAATACTCCCATTCGTCTGCACAGTTAGTTTTAAGACACTGTGCTTTGCCGGCGTTTCTTTACCAAGCTCGGTAATCAAACTGTCAAAGCGATTTTGCGTCGCGCTTGACCCGGGAATCATGATAATTGGCGCCATCCGGGTCCGTCCCGCCGTTTTTAACGTCGTGATATTAGCGCGTGACCAATTATAAGCTGGCCAACAAATCCCAATGACGACGAACAAACCAATTAACCAGCGCCACCAATTACGCTTTAGCATCTGGCGCACCCCCTGTCACTTGCCGATTATCTAATAAAATAAACGGTAAATAAATTGCGACGGCGACCGCCAAATTAATCACACTGACGAGCAGTGCCCGCCAATCGCCACCGGTACCCAACCAGCCCATCAAGACGCCGGGGGTGGTCCGGGTAATCGGATAAACGACCGCCGGCATCCACTGCAGCTTAATCGCAACCCACGCCATCAACATGCTGACCATGGGTGTCACGAGAAATGGAATAATAAGTAACGGACTGAACATGATGGGTAAACCGACCAATAATGGCTGGTTAAAATTAAATAAACTCGGCACCCAGCTGCCTTTGACGACGGCGCGATAATCACGATTACGTGACCGCCACAAGACTGCAATGACCAAGGCAAGCGTCATCCCGGTGCCCCCCATATTGCCGTAACTATCAAACAACGTGTGTAAGGTGATTGGATTGGGCGCGCCCCAAGCCGAACCATGTTGCAAGGCGTATTCCAAATTTTGCACCGTGGTGACGGCACTGCTACTCGTAAAACTAATCGGTCCAATAATACCGACGACCCAGAAGAAGTTGCTCAATAACGTCGTCCCTAAAATCGCTAATAAGCCGGTACTAGAACTGACAAATGGCAATTGGAAGACCGCATAAAACAAACCATTCAAGCCTTCCTTGCTGACATAGCTGATACCGTAGCCAATCAGACTAAACAGTAATAAACTCACCACAATCGGCAACCAGTTATGTTTGGCGCGTTGTAATAAGTGGTCGCGTGTTTCAATCAACTGATGGTCATGCGGTTTGAACGCTAACTTGCTAAAAATAAAGCCAGTTAACAGGCCCACTAATAACGCCAAGAAAATTCCTTGGGAGCCTAAATTGCCCACTAAAAATTCCGAGCTATCCCCTTGCGCTTGTTGCGATAACGCGCTGTAATTGAAGTTCAACATGACAAAACTCAAGGCCGCCGTTAAACCAGCTAATAAGTTGTCGCGGTGTTTGGTCCGCACGACAAAGTTAGCGGCAGCAAAAGCGGCGACCACCGCCACGACGCCGTTGATACTAATGCTGAGCATACTCGTGTAAGTGGCCAGTTGTTTGAAACCTGGTAACCAGTGACTAACATAATAAATATGATTAATGAAACCATTTTTTTGAAAAATTGCTTGATTGAAAATATTAATATAAGCGCCAATTAACACAAATGGGAATAATAACGTCAATGTTTCTCGCAAGGCGCGCCAATACGCTAACCGTTGCATGCCCGCTTCCCATTTTAATAAACCATTTGCGATTTTTTTGATCTCGTTCATCCCCTCATTCGCCAAACTCTGTTCTAAATATACGCTATCTCTAGTTGGTTGCCTACCGAAACTACCTAAAAAATGCATATCACTTCGCAAACGTTGGCAATTCCGGTATGATTAGAGGAAATAAACGGAGGTGACGATGATGCCAAGTAACTACCAGCACGTTTTAATTCCCGTTGATAATTCCGAACCGGCCGAAGTGGCCTTCAACGAGGCGGTCAACATCGCCGCGCGCCACCAAGCTAAGTTAACGATTCTCTACGTCGTCGATGACCGGGCCTATCACACGCCCGCCATGGACCCACTCTTGACCGAACTACTCGACGCCGAAGCGACCCACGCGGCAGCGGCAATGCGGGACCGGCGCACCTTCGTCGAAACGACGACGGTACCGGCGCTGCAAACCGAAGTCGCGTATGGCGATCCGAAGCGCACGATTATTGATTATGCCAGTCAGCATCCTGAAATTGACCTAATCGTCCTGGGTGCTACCGGTAAAGACTCACCGCATCGCGTGGCGGTTGGCTCTACCACGAGTTATGTGGTTGATCAGGCCCCTTGTAATGTGATTGTGATTCGCTAAAATTTTGTAAAGGGTCTGAGAAAACTATCGGCATTTACACCACTTTCACGGCCACTTCCATTACTGCTGACCTCCAGCTAAACTGAATGATTTCAATTCTAAAGCACAACAAGTCCCGGCCATCATTTGTGACCGGGACTTGTTGTGCTTTAGACGAGCAGTGCAATTTCGTAAAAATATCACGGAAGCCGGCTGGCCGTCAACGTTCGAAGACTTTTGTCTTAGTGGTAGATTGCAAATTTAATCCGAATTTTTGGACAAATTGTTCAGCATAACCT
>NZ_AYGX02000073.1 GCF_000498955.2 Lactiplantibacillus fabifermentans DSM 21115
ACCCTACACATTTGATTCGTCGAAACTTTGTTCAGTTTTCAAAGGTCTAATTCGTTTCGTTGATTTCCTCAACGCAACTTAATCATCTTATCAAGTAATCAACATCTTGTCAACAACTTTTTAAAATTTTTTTTCGTTGGAAGCAAGCGGCTAACCGCTTTGTGCGCCTCAACAACGTATACTAATTTACCAATTATCCCGACCAATTGCAAGCCCCAAATCGCAAAAATAACCAGTCATTATTACCATGTTTTTAACGACTGATTCCGAATGTACGGTTATCACTAATAATTACTTTTCTATACCACCTAATCATTCGGGAATCAGTCAAATTCCAGTCTCAATATTTAACGTTTTAACAATTATCAACAATTAACGTTCGGAAAAAATAAATCCAACTTTTTTTGAATTTACTAACTTTTTACGATTGTCACCTCACTTTTTAACGTCAACACCCCGAAACAATCCTTAATTAGACACAAAAACAGCTTTGAAATTAGTCGAAATAATTTCAAAGCTGTTTACAAAGTTATTACTTATCTTCTTCCGGACGCATCGTTGGGAACAATAAAACGTCACGAATGGAATCGGCATCCGTCATTAACATGACTAACCGGTCGATCCCGATACCGAGACCGCCAGTTGGTGGCATCCCGTATTCCAAAGCTTCCACGAAGTCTTCATCAATTGGTTGAGCTTCATCGTTACCAGCTGTCCGTTCCGCGGCTTGCGCTTCGAAACGTTCCCGTTGGTCGATAGGGTCATTCAATTCACTAAAGGCATTCGCATATTCATTACCTAAGATGAACAATTCAAACCGGTCGGTAAAACGAGGGTCCTTTTCATTCTTCTTAGCTAAAGGTGAAATTTCTACTGGATGACCATAGATGAAAGTAGGTTCGTTCAATGTGTCTTCGACGAATTCTTCGAAGAAGGCATTAATGATATGACCAACTTTCCAGTATGATTCATACTTAACGTGGTGTTCATCCGCTAATTTTTGGGCGTCTTCGATTGACATTGGTTGCCAGAAATCAATCCCAGTTTGAGCCTTAATGGCATCGACCATGTGTACTCGCTTGAATGGTTGGTTCAAGTCAACGGTTTGACCATGGTAAGTCACAACGCCGTCTTCAGAAACCGCATTAGCAGCTGCCTTGAAGATACCTTCAGTTTCATCCATGACATCATGGAAGTCGAAGTAAGCGACATAGCTTTCAAGCATGGTAAATTCAGGGTTATGTTCACGGTCCATCCCTTCGTTACGGAAGACCCGACCGATTTCATAGACCTTTTCCATGCCGCCGACGATCAAACGCTTCAAGTGAAGTTCCAACGCAATCCGCAAATATAAATCAATATTCAACGCATTGTGATGCGTTACGAATGGACGGGCAGACGCGCCACCAGCCTGGTTATGCAACATTGGCGTTTCAACTTCAATAAAGCCGTTATCATCTAAATGACGACGAACCGCTGAAATAATCTTCGTCCGCTTCAAGAAACGGTCAAAGCTTTCACGATTAGAAATTAAGTCCAAGTAACGTTGACGGTAGATTTGTTCCACATTTTGTAAGCCATGGAACTTATCAGGCAATGGCCGTAACGCTTTTGATAAGAAGGTTAAATCAGTCACCTTCAAGCTTAATTCGCCCGAATCAGTCTTGAAGACTTCCCCAGTAATCCCCAAGAAGTCACCAATGTCGGAACGCTTGAAGATATGATAAGTGTCTTCACCTAACACGTCTTTACGAACGTATAATTGCATCTTGCCAGAACGGTCCCAAAGGTCAGCAAACCCAACCTTACCTTTACCACGTTTGGCTAACATCCGCCCGGCAATCGTGGCCGTATGCTTTTGTTCAGCTAAATCGTCTTTATCGATATCACCGTACTTTGCATGTAAATCTTCCGCTAAATCGGTGCGTTCGAAGCGGTGACCGAATGGATCGATACCTTCTTCACGCAATTCATCCATCTTTTCACGACGAACCTTAAGTTGGTCGTTCATCGTTTGTTCTTGTCGTGCCACTAAGTGTTCCTCCATTTCCTGTTCATGTACAGTTCTCTATTGTACCTAAACATTCACTACATGTTAATTCTGACAATCACACCGCAAAAATGCAAGTTAATTATTCACTTTCACGCGTGGGTTGCTAAATATTGACGCAATTGCGCCGTAAAATCCGTTAAAATCTGTAACATCTCATCCTCAGACTCCGCTTCCATTAAAGCAACTTTGGTCCGTGCCGAGCGAGGAATGCCTTTTAGATAGTAAGGCGCCTGTTCACGAAATTCGTGACAACCACCCCGTTCACCTTTTAAGGCCACTAACCGTTGTAAGTGTTCGGTAGCCGTTGCCATCCGGTCGACAGGACTAGGCGCCACTAATAGCTCTCCGGTCGCCAAATAATGGGTGGTCTGTTGCAGCATCCACGGATTACCCTCAACGGCGCGCCCAATCATCACCGCATCGGCCCCGACTTCCGTCAACATCCGTTTAGCGTCTTGGGGTGTTTGCACATCCCCATTGCCCATAAACGGAATCGTCAACGCGGCCGCCACTTGGGCTAAAATATCCCAATCGGCGTGACCTTGATACATCTGCTTACGGGTGCGACCGTGCATGGCAATGGCGGCCGCCCCGGCTTTTTCAGCCGCTAAGGCGTTGTCCGCCGCATAAATGTGCTGGTCATCCCAACCGGTGCGCATCTTGACGGTCACTGGCTTGTGGACCGCTGCAGTAACGGCGGCCACCATCTCGTAAACTTTATCGGGGTCTAATAACCACTTCGCACCCGCGTCCGTTTTAACAACTTTATTGACCGGACACCCCATATTGATATCAATAATATCTGCATGAGTCTGCTGATCAACAAACTGGGCCGCTTGCACTAAGGTTTCTTTAGAGCCACCAAAGATTTGAATACTCATCGGGTGTTCCTTAGGGTCGACGAACATCATATTCAACGTTTTCTGATTATGGTACATGATGCCCCGGTCAGAAATCATCTCACAGACGACTAAGCCCGCGCCGAAGTCTTTACAAATGACGCGAAAGGCAGCATTGGTTACCCCGGCCATTGGTGCCACGACGACGCGATTCGGAATCGTGATATCACCAATTTGCCACGGTGAGGCTAATTCACTTGCCGCTACCATGGCTAGTCCTTACGGGTCGACCGTGCTAAAACGGCTTCTAGTTCCGGCACAGTGAAGTGATATTGATTGCCACAAAAATGGCAAACGGCATCGGCGCCTTGATCTTCATCAATCATTGCTTGAACTTCATGCTTTGGTAAGGCCATTAAAGATTCGCCAAAGCGTTCTTTAGAGCAGTCACATTCAAATTTGACGGGCATTTTATCTAAAACTTTAACGTCACCATCAAATAGCATATCTAAAATATCTTCAGGCGTTTTACCATCCCGCAATAATTGTGATACGAGGGGCATTTCTTTTAACTTGCCTTCTAAAGAACTGATAGCTTCATCAGTCGCACCTGGCAACACTTGGACTAAGAAGCCCCCAGCCACGCCAATCGTATTATCATCATTGACAAAGACGGATAAGCCGACCGCTGACGGGATTTGTTCAGATTGGGCCAAGTAATAGGTGAAGTCTTCGCCTAACTCGCCCGAAACTAATGGCACTTGCCCAGTAAAGGGTTGCCCGAGACCTTGGTCTTTAGTGACGGCTAAGAACCCTTCATTACCAACAGCGGCTTTGACGTCAATCTTATGCTTGTCGTTCAATGGTAAATGGACGTGGGGATGTTGCAAATAACCTTTGACCGTCCCATGTGCATTGCCATCAACGACGATTCCACCGACCGGGCCATTCCCGTTGATTTTAACGGTCATCTGTTCGTCACCTTTGAGGACTGACGATGCTAATAACAACGTCCCAACTAAGCTCCGACCTAATGCTGCGGATGCCGCGCTCCAAGTATCATGGCGCCGTTGGGCTTCCGCCACGATATCGGTCGCATTGACCGCGTAGGCCCGAAACATTTCATTGCCGGCCACACTTTTAACTAAATAATCTGACATTCGTTGTAACTCCTATCTCGTATTTGATATTCCGATTAATCATACCGCATAAAAAGAGCCGAGACAAAGTCTCGGCTCTTTAGTGAATGACTTTTTAACTTAAGCTTGGCTGTTGTCGTCATCATCCGCAGATGAAGCCGCACTTTCGGCCGTGCTCGTGGCAGAAGTAGCGTCACTAGTTGCTGAAGAGGCAGCACTCGTGGTATCGTCGTCACCATTTTCGCTTGGGAAAATTGGTTGGAAACTACTATCACTCGTGGCGGTACTTTCAGCTGACGTTGGCGTACTTTCGCTCGTCGCAGCACTCGTCGCGTCATCATCATCGTCAGATTGGTTAGCGGCTTGCTTTTCAGCTTCACGGCGTTCCAATTCACGTTTTGATTCTTCAAAAGTAGCTGCTTTTTCACTTGGAAATTCGCTAGCACTATCCTTAGCTGGCATTTCCCCAGTCTTGAACAAACTGAGAATTTGCTTTTCGTCCAAGGTTTCGTACTTAAGCAAGGCTTCCGCGATAACCTTATGTTGTTCACGATGGGACTGAATAATATCCGTGGCCGTTTGGTGAGCTTCCTCAGCTAAACGACGAACTTCATCATCAATCAATTGAGCAGTATGTTGTGAGAACGCACTAGCGCCCATCCCTTGTTGGTAAGCCGCTTGTTGGTTGGCGTTTTCTAATTCAACTGGACCAAGTTTTTCACTCATCCCATATTGCGTAACCATCGCCCGGGCAATTTGCGTTGCCTGTTCGAAGTCATTAGAAGCACCGGATGATTGGGCATCGAAGATAATTTCTTCGGCGGCCCGGCCACCCATTAAACCAGCCATTTGTTCTTTGGCATCACGCTTAGACATCAACATTTGATCTTCACGTGGCAACATGATGGCATATCCGCCCGCACGGCCCCGTGGCACAATCGTGACTTTATGAACGACTCGTGCATCGTTTAAGACTAACCCGACAATCGTATGCCCAGCTTCATGGTAAGCCACAGTTTCCCGTTCATGCTTGCTGACAACGCGATCGTGTTTGGCTGGCCCGGCGATAACCCGGTCTTCCGCTTCATCTAAGTCTGACGCATCGACTTGTTTCTTATTACGACGAGCGGCTAATAACGCAGCTTCGTTCAATAAGTTTTCCAAATCAGCCCCGACAAACCCAGGTGTTTGCTTGGCAATTTCTTTTAAGTCAACATCGGATGCTAACGGCTTGTTCTTGGCGTGAACTTTCAAGATAGCTTCACGACCCTTGACGTCTGGACGACCTACTAAGATCTTCCGGTCAAAACGACCTGGACGAAGCAAAGCAGGGTCCAAAACATCGGAACGGTTAGTCGCAGCCATGACGATAACACCTTCGTTACCCGTGAACCCATCCATTTCAACCAACAATTGGTTCAATGTTTGTTCACGTTCATCATGGCCACCGCCCATGCCGTTACCACGTTGCCGCCCAACGGCATCAATTTCATCAATAAAGATGATTGATGGCGCATTCTTCTTGGCTTGATCGAACAAGTCCCGGACCCGGCTAGCCCCAACCCCGACAAACATTTCGACGAAGTCTGAACCAGAGATCGAGAAGAATGGCACGCCGGCTTCACCAGCGACCGCTTTAGCAAGCAACGTTTTACCAGTACCCGGAGGCCCCTCGAGCAATACCCCCGATGGGATCCGAGCGCCTAAGGATACAAACTTGCGCGGATCTTTCAAGAATTCGACAACTTCGACCAATTCTTGTTTTTCTTCTTCTTCACCGGCAACATCAGAGAAACGAACTTTGTTTTGCTTACTATCGGCTGGTTTAGCCTTCGTCTTGCCAAAGTTCATCACCCGGTTGTTCCCGCCGCCTTGTCCAGCTTGTCCCATCATCATATAGAATAGGAATACAAACAGGATCAATGGCGCGATATACATCAACAACGTGACCCAAATCCCGCTAGATTCTTCCGCTTTTGCGGTTAATTTAACGTTGTGTTTCGTCGCCAACTTGGATACTTGGTTAACCGTCGAGTTGTTTTCTAACATCGTGGTTGAGAATGAAGTGGTCTTAGTAGACGCACTCTTAATTCCTAACGCATTAGATGAAGAAACCTTTTGGGCTTTCCGGTAGGTACCAGTAACCTTGTAGACGCCACCACTAGGCTGGATGCTAACGTTCTTGACGTTATTCTTGTCTAATTGTTTGACAAATTCGCTATAGCGAATATTTTGAGTTTGCGTGCTGGAATTACTACCAAAGAAGAAGTAAATAATCCCCATCAAGCTTAAAAAGATCAAAATATAAAATAAGCTATTACGAAAGAGTCCATTGCGTCGATTGTTCATATGTGCCTCCTTCATCGAACTTTTATATACTGTTTTTAAAGCACGGTACTATCCTTCGATAGTCTAAATAATAGCACATTTGACTATCATTGACCAATCATTAATGCTCGTAAATTGCTGGTTTTAAAATTCCGACGTATGGGAGGTTCCGGTAACGTTCGGCATAATCCAAACCATAACCAACTACGAATTCGTTTGGCACTTCAAAACCAATATAGTCGGCTTTAATATCCACTAAGCGACCAGCGGGCTTGTCCAGTAACGTGCAGACCTTAACTGAATTAACGTCGCGGCGTTTTAATAAGTCCACTAGGAACTTCAAAGTCCGACCCGTATCAATGATGTCTTCAATGACTAAGACGTCGCGGCCAGCCACGTCATCATCTAAGTCTTTCGTCAATTGGACTTCACCACTTGAAATGGTTTCATTCCCATAACTAGATAAGTTAATGAAATCAAGATCCGCGTAAATATCCATTTCGCGAATAATATCAGTGGTAAATAAGACGGCACCCTTGAGTACACAAATAATTAATGGGTTCTTACCGGCGTATTCGGTCGTTAATTCTTGACCCAATTTCTGCGCAACTTGGTGAATTTCCTCGCGACTATAAAGTACTCGTTCAATGTCGTTGTTCATCGTTTCAGATGTACTCCTTTCAACTCCGTATGTTTTAAGGCTAAAAATACTGTTTGACTCCCGACATGTTGATCACGATAACTAAATTTATAACCAACTAACCACAACACCGTTCCGTGCGTATTCACTAACACCATGACTTGGTCGCGACTTTGCGGGGGCACTTTTTGATCAATCAAAATGCGCCGCACCCGCTGATGACCGCCACCTTTTAAAGTAACACAATCATCCGCCCGCCAAGGTCGAAACGCTAACGGCCCATCATTTGCCATTAAGCGAAATGGTTGGCTGTCAGTTGTTATCGGGTCAGTAAACACGCCCGCAACTTGGGTCGCAGTAATTTTCTGCCATTGGTTTAAGTCTACCATAATTTTTTCAGGGGGCATTAACTTTTTAACCCTTTTTTTAGTGGGAATAATGTCAATGATACTAGTAACTTTCACGATTTCAACCCGCGCATTTAATCGTAACGTTCCTTGCAGTTGTTGGCGGTTACTTAACCAACGATAAGTGGGTTGTAATTTTACCGTACTAAATTGCTCGCCGGTTCGCTGCTCGAGCCACGCTTGCAAGGTCGCTAGCCGCCAATGTGGCGGTAATTGTTGCAATTTATCAATAACTAACGCGTCGCTTTCATCCACCACAGTCGGTAACAACGTCGCGACCATTTCCGCTTGCGCTGTTAATAAATCGGCTAATTGTTGCTCATAACTCGCAACGTGTTCCAATAACGCCGGATTGACTTTCGTAAGGGCTGGCACAACTTGATGACGAACGCGGTTGCGCGTTAACTGTACATCTTGATTCGTGACGTCTTCAAACCAGGTCAACTGTTGCTGCCGGGCATAGGCGCGTAAGGTCGCTTTGGGCCACGGCAATAACGGCCGCACTAGCAATCCCGTTGCAAACTGGCGTTGTGGTTGAATCCCCGTCAATTGGGCTAAGTCCCCACCCCGGGCTAACTTCATCAAGTAAGTTTCGGTCTGATCATTGGCATGATGAGCCGTCAAGACAGCTGCCGCTTGGTACTTCGCCATTAACTTAGCAAAAAAATCATAGCGAAACGCGCGCCCCGCTGCCTCGACACCCGTGGCTGGATGATCCGCCGCCAACCAATCGGCACGTTCCAGTGTCAGTTGATGCTGGGCACAATATTGCGTTAAAAAGGCCACTTCTTGGGCACTTTGCACCCGCAAATGATGATTGACATGGGCAACGACTAATCGTGGGCGCTGTTCGACGGGAATTTGTTGCAACAAGTCGAGCAACACCATCGAATCCACACCAGTTGAAACCGCGACAATTAATGTCACCTGTGGCGTCAATAAGTGTTGGCGCGCGAGTTGTCGATTAAATTGTTGTTTTAGCGTCATGGCGTACTCCTATCCCGCATTGCGTCTTTCCAAATATCGATGAATCTACGTTAACTGAATTTTTCACGATTAATCACTATTTTTACGAATACATCAAAATGGTACCATGTTGGCTCATTAAAAGATTAATTCGGTTGTAAGTCACTAGCAATGGAAATCGTCGGACTTAAACCATCGACATCTTAGAAGATGCTTGCTTAAAGCAGGTTATTAACGGCTTTTTTATGCTTAGACCAAGCACCATCGAAAATGTTCAATCACAATTTCATATACTTAACATAATTCTGAATCCGCGCTGAGATTAGTAGTTGGCTGACCGTAATGAAATCGTCCTGAAAGTGGCATTAACGGACGTTTTTGGCCCGTTTACCCCACGGACGTCTTTTGAGACTTGCTTTTTGGGCTCAAAAACGAGGTCCCAGGACGCTGGAATTACGGTCAGCCAACTGCGGCAATTCCATCCGAACTAAGCATTTTACAGCGTCACTAGTTCAATATCATAAGCCAAACGCTCGTTGACAACTAGTCGGATGCCTTAACTTAAGAAAATAAAAAAATACGGTGCTGACTGATGAGGTCGCACCGTATCTTGATTTTAACTAAATTAATGGCGAATGGCACTTTTCAGTGAGCAATCGAACTTAGCTACGACGACCGCCACGACCGCCACGCTTACCTTCAGTATTGCGCTTCAAAGTCGTCAAGCGATCTTCGCTTTCCTTCAAGAAGCCAGACATTAATGAATCAAAGTCTTGTTTCTTACTTTCATGTTGCCGTGATTGGTAACGGCCCCCGCCATTACCACCGCGACTATGGAAATTATTCGACCGTTCATGATGATTACCATTGCTACTTTGGTGCTCATTATGGCTTGGACGGCCATGATTATTACTTTGGTGGTTGCCACCTTGATGGTTATCATGTTCGCCTTGAGGATGGTCAACTGCTTTACGAATCGATAAGCCGATCTTACCGTCATTACCGACCGTCAATACTTTAACCGTCACTTCATCACCAACACTCAAAACATCATGGATGTCTTTAACGAATCCATCTGAAACTTCACTGATATGCACCAGCCCCGTTTGATTGTTACCTAAGTTCACGAATGCGCCAAAATTAGTGATCCCAGATACCTTACCAGTGACTTTCGTACCTACTTCAATTGCCATAAAAAAAGTTGTTCCTCCTATGAAATAATGGTTTTAGTATAGCATACTTTGTGAAATGTTGAGTTAAATTTTCCGGGAGCCCCTCAAAAGTGGTCTACCTGAAAAATTCGACGAAAGTGCCGTTTAGTTGGCGGTTACGTCCGACGCACTATCATTTGGTAAGCTATAAACCGTTTCGCCGCTCTTCGTATAATCATATTTTGACCGCAATAACTTTTGTAAATAATCCGTGTTATTGAGTTGTTTGATTTGCGTATTGAGCTGCGACTTTTTTTGTTGTGCTTTTTTCAATTTAACTTGGCTGGTCGCAACTTGCTGATTCACTTGGTGCAAACTTGCGCGCGTGTTAATCAATTGGTAACCGAAAAATAATAGCAATGCGCCAAAAAACGCTACAATCACAATAAACCGCCGCCGTCGCACTTGGCTGACCCGTTGGTGTTGACTATGTTGATCAGTCGCCACTTGACGGGTGTAGTCATTATTTAAATGTTTGACGTTATTGCGTGAACCATTCGTCATGCTGTGCCAGTCCTTTCAAATTGGGTTGCCTAAATTATAACAACTTCCCGCGTGCATGTAAACGACATCATTGCGGTTACATCAACACTTGGGACCATTTCATTAAACCTAATCAACGGGTTTAACTGCTTGTTAATCATATTTTTTCATTGAATTTACATCGGTTACTTGCCGTCGGTAGTGATTGGATGGCCGCGGTGGGGCAAACCCTGGGAGCCAAAAAGCGGTCTCCCAGGGCGCTTGTAAGCCTAGCAAAGCCCACCAGTCTTACAAGACGGCCCATTTTCTAAGGCGGCCAACCCCGCCACCTAAGAAAATCGACACAGCGGCGCATCCAATCACTACCGACTATCATTCAGCTTACTAGTCGAATAACTGTAATCAGTCCTCCCCAATATAGCGTAATAAGTGGCATGTTTTCAACTGTTTACAAGTTTTCGTAACGAAGATATAACGTTCCTGTCAATAAAATTCAATCGCTGATAACAATTACGCATTCAAGCAAGTTACTTAATTACTTGAATGCGTCGTTTTGTTTCTATAATCAAATTACAACTGTAAAATCGCCTGGATAACATAATTAGTTAGATACACACCGCAACATTACTATCCCCCAACTGAACGCAATCGATATCAATTCCAACAATCACGATTCGAGCTGGAGGCGAGTTACAATGACGCGGTGAAAATGTTCTTAGCGGGTGTTTCTCAGGCCGCTTAGAACATGGGGCGTGTTGCGAGACTAGCGATTTTTGCTAGGCTTGCAACCGCCTAGCGAGACCGCTTTTTGGCTCGCTAGGGTTGCCCCACCGCGGCGTTGTAACTGGCCGGAAGCGGCAACCACCCGACCAAACTCTAGTCGCTAAATGGTTGACGGTAATCGGTTTTGTAGTCTTCGCTGATGATGTCGTACATCAATTCAGCGTCGTTTTTCTTGGTGGTTTCAAGCAGTTGGGTCACTTTGACTGTCAATGTCTTGTTCCCAAAACCAATAATCAACTCGTCACCAACGCTCACGTTGGTTGAGGACTTGGCCACTTTACCGTTGATTTGAATCCGCCCTTTGTCGGCGATTTCTTTAGCGACGGAACGCCGCTTGATGATTCGAGAAACTTTCAAAAATTTATCTAAACGCATACTCATGGATGTCGTTCCTTTCTTTGCGCCACCAATTTGATGAGGCGCTTGCCATATGGTAAGACGAGCCATTCGCGAATCGTAAAGAGTCGTGCGGCGACTGCGCCGGCGACGAAGACCGCGACGCCAATCACGACGCCGACTAGCGTAATGATTCCGGCCATGCCGCGGTCATTGGCCATCGTCGGCCCCACGAGCGCTTGAATTTCATGACTCGTTAATAACACGATTAAGCCCATCGCACCACTGACTGCTAGCAATTTAATTAAATAACCACTCTCTAATAATATTTGTTGTAAATCTTCCGGGGACCCAATCCACATGACCGCAAACATCACGGCTAAACTAACGACCGTGGCGAAGCTGGCCCCATTAATCCCGTAATGGACGACCATGACATAATTAATCAAGATTTTGGTGGCCAGCCCCGCAATAATCCCAATAATCATCGCCGTATATTGGTCCAAACTTTGCAGCACACTTGTATAAGTGGTAATCAGCGCCGCCACTAAAATACTGAAGACGTAAATCCGCAAAGCGCCAGTTCCTTCCATCGAACCGTACAATAACCGGTTAACTTGCGGCATTAAGGCCACTAAGCCGACCGTTGCCGCCATCGACAACGCCAAACTAATGTGGACCATCGCCCGGGTATGGCGTTTGAACTCAATCAATTGGCGATGGGCCAACGCGTTCGTTAGGGCCGGTAACAAGGTTGCGGAAAACGATGTGGCTATAACGAGTCCCAATTGGACCAGCGTTTGCCCCCGGTCGTAGACCCCTTTGATCGACTTGGCGACTTCCACCGGCATTCCTTGCCGAACTAACCCGCGCATCACAGAAAACGAATCAATTAATTGTAACAAAATCACGACGGCGGCCACTAAACAAAGCGTCCCACCTTCAATGATAAAGCGTTTGGTGAGCTTGCGATAACTCGGTAACGGGTGCGTCGGTGCTGGCGCGGGGGCCAACAACTGTTTTAAGCCGAAGTTCACAAAGACCAGTGACGAACATACCGCCGCAATCGCCGCGGAGCTCATCGCCCAAGTTCCCATGTGATAGTCGTCCCAGCCACGATGAATACTGAAGTAGGCGGCCAATAAAATGACTCCGACCCGCACCGTTTGTTCAATCAATTGCGATGACGCGGTCGGGCCCATTAAGAAGCGGCCTTGATAATACCCGCGCCCCGTCGCTAACCAGGGCATGAACACAAACATCCAGGCCACCGCACTAATAATCGGCGCCAAGTTTGCATCGCCCATATGCACGGCAATCCAACTAGCACCAACTTGTAAGCACAAAAAGATAATTAACGATAGCCCACTTAAAATATGAAATGCTTGCCGAGTAATTAACGACTTACTCGTTTCATCGGGCTGTTCAGCGACTAATTTGGAAATAAACGTGGGAAACCCGTTTAACGCAAAGGTCATCCCAATCCCATAAATGGGATAAATTTGTTGATAGACATAAAAGCCCGTATTGCCGACCATATTTTGAAATGGAATCCGATAAACGGCACTCAAAATCTTGGCAATCAATGATGAAATCGACAGAATTAACGCCCCACGAAACATGACGTCCTGGTGATTTTTTGACATGACAAACCCCTTCTACCGATTACTTACTCGGTGTCACGGCCGCATCGTCCGGGGTCAAAATCACCCCTAATTGTTCGACAAACAAGGTCAACTGTTCGAGCCAGGCTGTCTGTGACATTTGCGGTTGAATAACTAATTTAACCTTCATTTTATCATCATCAATCCCGACTGTCGCTCGTAATTTCGTTTTTGCTAAGGCCTTAAAGATATCTTTAGTATCTAGTTTGGCCGTCCCTTGCTTCGAAAGCGTCAAGTTCAACTCATCATCACTACGTCGGATCTTTTCAATCAAAGCGTCATCAGCCAACATCTTTAACTTACCAACCGCTAACAAGCCGGCCACTTCGACGGGATAATCACCAAAGCGGTCGATTAAATCGCCTTCGACTTCCAAATATTGGTCGTCATTTTCTAACTGGCGAATCCGCTTATAAATTTCAATTTTTTGCCGTTCGTCTTCAATATAAGTCGTTGGCAAGTAGGCTTCAATCCCCAGTTCAATGACGGCATCCGTCTTGACCTTGGCTTGTTGCCCGCGTTTCTTCGCCACGGCTTCTGACAACATTTGCGTGTATAAGTCATACCCGACTGAATCAATAAAGCCATGTTGTTGCTTACCGAGTAAGTTCCCGGCCCCGCGAATCGACAAGTCGCGCATCGCAATCTTGAAGCCTGAACCTAATTCAGTGAAATCTTTGATGGCTTGGAGCCGCTTTTCACCGACTTCGGTCAACACTTTGTTTTGTTGATACGTGAAGTACGCATACGCGACCCGGCTACTCCGACCAATCCGGCCCCGCAATTGATACAACTGCGACAAGCCCATGTGGTCAGCATTTTCAACAAACAGCGTATTGACGTTCGGGATATCGACCCCCGTTTCAATAATCGTGGTCGTGACTAAAACGTCATATTCACCGCGAATGAAGTCATATAAAATGCCTTCCAGTTGCGATTCCGGCATCTGACCATCAATATGGGCAACCGCCGCATCGGGGACCAAGTCCTTAATTTGCGCGACCACTTTTTCAATGTCATTAACACGATTATGCAAATAAAAGACTTGCCCGTTACGTTGCATTTCCCGTTCAATACCGTCTTTGATGACGCCGAAGTTTTGTTCCATGACGTACGTCTGAATTGGATAGCGGTTGGTCGGCGGCGTTTCAATGACCGACAAGTCCCGCACCCCGAGCATCGACATGTGTAACGTCCGGGGAATCGGTGTCGCTGTCAAAGTTAAGACGTCCACACTCGACTTCAAGGCTTTGAGCCGTTCCTTATGCTTGACCCCGAATCGTTGCTCTTCATCAATAATGAGCAAGCCGAGGTCGGCAAAACTGACATCTTTAGATAACAGCCGGTGGGTCCCAACGACAATGTCCAGTTCCCCACTCTTCAGTTGTTCAACAGTAGTCTTCATTTCTTTGTTCGTCCGGAATCGGGATAACATGCCCACGTTGACCGGATAACCTTCAAACCGATTCAACATCGTTTCATAATGTTGTTGCGCCAAAATGGTTGTTGGGACTAAAAAGGCCACTTGCTTACCGGCTTCAATGGCTTTAAAGGCTGCCCGTAAGGCCACTTCCGTCTTCCCATAACCGACGTCACCGACTAACAGGCGATCCATTGGTTTGGGTCGTTCCATATCATGCTTGATTTCAGCAATACTGCGTAATTGGTCTGGCGTTTCCGGATATGGAAACTCATTATCAAAGTCGTCTTGGTAGCTATCATCCTTCGGAAAGGCATAACCCACTTCCGCTTCCCGTTTGGCATATAAATCAACCAACTCATCGGCGATGTCTTCAATCTTAGCCGCAACCTTGCGCTTGGCCTTAGTCCATTCAGTCCCACCAAGTTTGTTAATGTGGGGTGTCTTGGATTCGGACGACACGTATTTTTGGACTAAGTTTAGCTGTGTGACCGGAATAAAAATCTTGGCGTTGTTTTGATACGCAATCGTGATGTAGTCTTGATGGACGCCATCCACTTCGAGCGTCTCCATGCCCACGTATTTCCCAATCCCGTGATTGACGTGCACGACAAAATCGCCGGGTTTTAAATCGGTATAACTTTTCAAGCGTTCCGCGTTAGCCAACGTTTGCCGCCGGGGCCGCTTTTTAGCGACCTTTTTAAACATTTCTTGTTCCGTGACGACGATTAGATGGCCATCGGGAAACTCAAACCCATTTTGCAGCGTGCCTTGGACAATCTGAACCACACCAGGTTGTAAGTTCTCCGCTTTCGTCATCACCGCATCAATCTCAAAATCATCTAGCGTACTGCTAACTTTAGTCAACCGTTCCGCTTCTGATACCATCAAGACCACGGTTTGCTTCATTTTGTGCCAGCGGTCTAATTCCGTTTTCAAAGCTGGCAATTGCCCGAAGAATTCTTGCATCGGCCGCGTCCGTACATTCGTAATTTGCGATAACTTCACGTTACCAATACCTTTTTGGAATAAGGACACTAGCACTTGCGCGTGGTCGTCACTCTTCAACAAGTCACGGATATCGTTCCCATAACTAGCCGTCGATAAAACTTTGTGATGCGCTAATTGGTCCGTAATCCAGTCGGCTTCTTGTTGGACGAGTTGTTGTTCGCTATCCAAGATACGTGAATATTCATCAAAAACTACCACGCCATCCTTAGCGACGTAATCAAAGATACTCGTTTTACTACCGTATAAATATTCACCATATAATAGTAGGTCGTTGCCAATAATGCCTTTTTGCATATCAGCTAATGGTTGTGCCAAGTTGTCCGCTAACGTTTGTTTGTCGGCTGGTTTCAACTTCTTCATTTCCGTGGCCATCGCATTTTGTAGCTGTTGGGCCCCGGCAGTCATCATATCAGCGGTTAAGATAAAATCAGTCGCGGGTAACACCGTGTAGTCCGCTAAGTTATCAACGGACCGTTGCGTTTCCGGATCAAAGTACTTTAAGGTATCAATTTCGGTATCAAATAAGTCCACCCGGATTGGGTAGTCCGCGTCTAACGGGTAAATATCAATAATCGACCCGCGCACCGCAAAGTCCCCGGGCCGGGCCACGAGTTTTTCTTTGACGTAGCCCATGTCGTGCAATTGCACTTGGACTTGTTCCAAGTCGATATCGGTGCCGGCCACGAGTTTTAACGTGGCCGTTTGAAATTGTTGGACCGGTGGTAAGAAGCGCCGGGCGCCCGCAATCGAGGTCACCACAATCGCCGGTTCGTCACTCAATAAGGCGTTTAACGCTTGGACCCGTTGCGCGCGATATTCTGGCGAACTCGTCGCAACTTCGGCGGCCACCATTTCTTCAGCGGGAAACAAGAATACTTGGTCTTCCGCTAACAAACTCGTTAAATCATCAACCATCTGGCTGGCATGGAAGCCATTGTCCGCCACAATCAATACCGAATGCGTTAGTTGATGAAAAAGCGCGCTTAAATAAACGGTGCGCGCTGACCCGTTGAGCCCCGTAATCAATTGCCGACTGGCGGGACTAATCCCAGCTAAAATCGTTTGAAAATCGGGGGTTTGTTCAACAATCGCTTCAATATCCATCGCGATCAGCCCTCCTAATTAGTTGTATTGATTCATGACGGCCGCAAAATCATCATTCGCTAACCACGCTTCAATCGCCGCAACGGCGGTAATTTTAGCATCGTTAAATAGTGGTTGTTGTTGCGGCGTAAACTTACCGAGCACATAATCCACCACACTCATCTTGTTGGGGTGGTCAATGCCGACTTTAACGCGTTTGAACTTTTGGTCACCGACATGGGCAATGATGCTCTTAATGCCGTTGTGACCACCCGCTGACCCTTTTTGTTTGAGCCGAACTTTGCCCAACGGTAAATCTAAGTCATCATGGACGACTAATAAGTCCGTTGGTTCGATATTAAAATAATCCATCAACGGACCAACTGCCCGCCCAGAATCATTCATATAAGTCGAGGGCTTCACTAACAACACCTTTTCACCTTCATTAAAAAAGGTCGCCACTTGGGCTTCAAACTTACTCGTTTGAAAATCCGCGTGCGCCTTAGCCGCAATTTCATCAACAATCATAAAGCCCACGTTGTGCCGTGTTTGGGCGTATTTCGGACCAATGTTTCCTAAACCAACAATCATTTTCATTTTAAGTGCTGCACTCCTATAATTCGCCAACGCATACCAAACAGGCCGAATCAGCGTAACCCCTGATTCGGCGACCAATTCATGTCCACATGTTGGCGATAATTTTTATCATTAATTTTAATTTACCTCCGCCGCAACTCGCGACGAATCAACTTCTGAATGCAATTTACGTGCAATTAGTATAACACAATCCCTATTAATCGCTTAGTACTTAGTATGCTAACTTATTATGGCAATAAATTTTGGACCGTTCACTTTACAAATGTTTGTCCTATCTTTACATAAACGTGCTATTCGTACTACTGCATGCGCTATACAATGGATAACACGTTGTATAGCGCATATTCATACTCAAGGAGGCTTCAATGCATTACTTCTATCCACAAATATTCATGATTGATTTTTCAGCTGACGAATACATTAACTTTCGAAATAACCTATATTTGCTAATTGGTATCAATCTTATAGTTAGTTGTTATTTAAATTGGAAATTTCAAAATAGTATGAAAAAGGTGCTTGCAGAGCAAAAAGTATTTTCCACGAACAAGATTGGCGCAATTGCTTACCTAAAAAAGAGCGAACCAATTATGGCAATTTCACTTATATTTTTAATACTCTTCGTTACTTTAACTGGTTTTGAAAACGGTAGTATCTTACTACAAGCACTACTTTTCACCATCATTATTTGTGGACTCTACAAACAATACATTGTTTTGAGTATTTGGAGCAAACAAGTAACTCTAAATTCAACAACCATCCAATCCGCACACTTTTGGCTAAGAACATATTATTTTACGGGTGATATATTAAAAATTCCGATAACGTTGTTATGTTTGGATTTTTTTAATTATTTGCCAGACATGCTTTTATGATCATCTTTTAACTGCAAGCGGAGTCTAACAATCAGTACTAACTGCACAGTTGTTCTATCGTTAATGGCTAGCTGGGGGTGCCACAATGGACCTACTAAATATTGCTGAGATATGTATGTGAGGAGGATTTTATGAATTATTTCTACCCAAAAATGTTGATGGTTAATTTTTCGGAAAATGAACCACTAAACATTCTAGACAATCTATATTTGATGCTTGGTATCAG
The DNA here is from genome assembly GCF_000498955.2 of Lactiplantibacillus fabifermentans DSM 21115. GTDB lineage: Bacteria > Bacillota > Bacilli > Lactobacillales > Lactobacillaceae > Lactiplantibacillus > Lactiplantibacillus fabifermentans. The sequence goes on from NZ_AYGX02000073.1 coordinate 18,059, forward strand.
CCTTATCGTCAGTTGTTTACTTGGTTGGAAATTTCAAAAGAAGAAACACGCGGCGATCGAAGAACCACGTATCTTTCTTATAAGAAAGGCACCGCCGCTACCACAGATACTAAAGACAGAAATAATAATTTCTATTGTTTTAACGCTACTAACTTTGGGTGTATTTTTAACCAAATTCAAAAATGGGAGCATCCTGTTACAAGCGCTATTGTTTGCGCGAGTTGGCTGTGACATCTATGCAAGATTTACCATCTGGTATAAATGGCGACGTATCGTGACAACAAGTTCATCATCATTAGTCAAATCAGCCTATCTTTGGCTAAAAATTTGTCATCTTACCAATAGTATCTTTCAAATTCCATTAATATTATTATCCATAGACCTCATCAACTACGCACCATTTGTTTCCCTAAAAATTTTTTCGACATAATACTTGTGCAATATCTAGCATTACATTTTAATCGCTTAGTACTCAGTATGCCAACTTATTATGGCGAAAAATTTTAGACGTTTATCTTTACATAAACGTGCTAGTGATCGTGAACTTGGCACGCTACAATGGACCTACTAAAAATTACTAAGATATGTATGTGAGGGGGCTTTTATGAATCATTTCTTTCCAAAAATGTTGATGATTAATTCTTCGGAAACTGAATTACTGAATGTTCTACACACTTTAGTTTTAATGATTACTATTTACATCATCGTAGATTGTTTATTGGGCTGGAAATTCAGAAAAGCGAAGCACGCCGTAATTGGCGAACCCCGAATCCAGCATATCGGTAAACTAAAAGCCATTATTCGCATTCAAAAAGTAGGGCTAATAATTCTTACTTTCTTATTGTTACTACTCTCTATAGTCGCCTTAACCCAATTAGAATCCGGCATCATCCTATTGCAAGCACTAATGCTTGCACTTGTAGCTTGCAGCATTACCATAAAAATCATCATCCTGCATAGATGGCGAAGTATCATCACAACAAGTTCCTCCCCCTTCGTCACATCAGCCTATTTTTGGCTCAAAATTTTCCAACTGACGGATAGTATCCTTCAAATCCCGATAATATTGTTAACTATGGACACGTTCACCTATGTACCATATATATTTCAATAGCGTTTATTCTCAGTTAACTTCAATCCAATTTGGTATCATTCAATTCATGAAGCCCGCTCATTTTGATCAGCTCACCACTCCCCCCACAAAACTTTGTTTACGTTAGACATGGAATACCCTATTAAGTTTTATTCCTAAGAACTGCCATCTAAAGATTATTCTCAATAAAAACCGACCTTTACAATTTAAACAAATTATTTACACAAACATGCTAGTTCAAACTGCAAACAGCTATTAAGATAGGCCTTACTCATCATATCGTAAGGAGTTGAATTTTATGATGTCTTTTAATCCTAACCAATGGCTACTCAATTTGACCGGTCTGCACAGTTTACAACTAACACCGACCATCTATTTCGCGATTGTTAGTTACTTACTACTCACGAGTGTGACGATGACGATTTATAATCAGCATCGCGCCACTTGTACGACGATTCCGCAACTACAACTTTTAGATACACCGAGTCCGTTCAGTCAATATCTTCAAAAAACGAGCTATGGCTTACTGGCAATGTTAGTCATTACCGCCGGATTAGTTTTCAGCACCCGGGTTAACTTTGGCCCCCAGCTCTTACAGTTCATTATGTTTGGCGTCATTATTTGTGATGTTGCAACTAAGCTGGCAACGTTGCAACACTGGCAAGCGACCCAACACGCGTTAGTCACCGCGCAGTTGCAAGTCGTCCAGCCTTTTCAGGTTACTTATTTTTGGTTGAAGCTGCATACCTTAGTTGACGTCAGTTTCAAAATATTCTTCGCTTGGCTTGCCATGATTTGGTTCAGCTTTCTGCCCATTGTTGGTTAATTATCCTGACCACCAGTAATAATTTCTAGCAGATGGTAGTTATAACAACAATCATATCCATAACTAAATTGCAATTCTATTAAAAGCACAGTTAAATTAGCGACTTAACCGTGAAAAACATGGTATACTCTAACCGTTAAAAATAAAATTTACGTTATGAGAGGATGACTTATTTTGTCAAGCATGCCAAATCATCAAAAAGTTGTATTAGTCGGTGACGGGGCCGTTGGTTCTAGCTACGCCTTTGCCATGGCACAACAAGGAATTGCTGAAGAATTTGTAATTGTCGATGTCGTTAAAGATCGTACTAAGGGTGACGCCCTTGATCTTGAAGACGCCCAAGCTTTCACCGCTCCCAAAAAGATTTACTCAGGGGAATACTCCGACTGTAAAGACGCAGATTTAGTTGTGATTACTGCTGGTGCCCCACAAAAGCCCGGCGAATCACGTTTAGACTTAGTTAATAAGAACTTAAACATTTTATCTTCAATTGTTAAGCCAGTTGTTGACTCCGGCTTCAACGGTATCTTCTTAGTTGCCGCTAACCCAGTTGACATCTTGACTTACGCCACTTGGAAATTCTCCGGTTTCCCAAAGGATCGCGTTATCGGTTCCGGGACTTCTTTGGATTCTTCACGTTTACGCGTTGCATTGGGCAAGCAATTTAACGTTGACCCTCGTTCCGTTGATGCTTACATCATGGGCGAACATGGGGATTCAGAATTTGCTGCTTACTCAACGGCGACTATCGGAACCCGTCCAGTTAAGGATATCGCTAAGGAACAAGGCGTTTCTGACGAAGACTTAGCTAAACTTGAAGATGGCGTTCGTAACAAAGCTTACGACATCATCAACTTAAAGGGTGCCACTTTCTATGGTATCGGGACCGCTTTAATGCGCATCTCCAAGGCCATCTTACGTGATGAAAATGCAGTCTTACCAGTTGGCGCCTACATGGACGGCCAATATGGTTTGAATGATATTTACATCGGTACCCCAGCCATTATTGGTGGGACTGGTTTGAAACAAATCATCGAATCACCATTATCAGACGATGAAATGAAGAAGATGCAAGACTCCGCCGCAACCTTGAAGAAGGTCTTAAACGACGGTTTAGCAGCTTTGGAAAACAAGTAATGGTAGATTGCAAATTTAATCCGAATTTTTGGACAAATTGTTCAGCATAACCT
>NZ_AYGX02000074.1 GCF_000498955.2 Lactiplantibacillus fabifermentans DSM 21115
GGTTATGCTGAACAATTTGTCCAAAAATTCGGATTAAATTTGCAATCTACCATATTGCTAGTTTTTGAGAGCTTTGAAAAGTTTTTTTGTGCTCTGACCATGGCTGCCTTATTTTTCGGATTTTTGGGATTAGATATTGCATCGTAATCCGCGGCACTCATAATGATTTCCGTGGTTCTAAGATTGCTCATACGCTACCCTCCATTACTGTGATTGATTCATGGTGATTATATCATGGATTTCGACTAATCCACATACTATAAACTTATTTTATTTTTGAATGAAGTTCAACGGATTACGCTAACAAATACGTCTATGAACAGCTCTTATCTTCTTGCCAAATCGATATTATAAAATATACATATATCATCTTCTAAGATTGCGGATAAATATTGATGCCATGCGATGCATGCTATAACGTGCCTGCCTGAATCATATCAATGAACGGTCGAGAATCTAGGTCCGCCTGAATTACCTGTTGCTGGATACCCTGTCCATTATTTCGTCACAGTAGCCTTTTTAACATATCTATTTTCATTTATATTTTGTCACTAACGAACCATTTTAAACCTGCACCACTTCATCATTAGGCGCTTACCTTATAATGATGAAGTGCTATTTTGGAACCCTGATGTTCGTATTTCGCAATTCATCTAACAGGTCTTGCTTATTTTGTTCTGATAGATAGGTTGACCGCTTAAATTTTTGTACTACTTCATCGTGATGTGACTTAGCATTTGAATTTTCACTCCTGAATTTCCCCGCCAATACTTTTTTACGGTGAATAATTTTAATTCGCTGATTTTTTAACATAATTAGCACCCCTAGAGCAAATATTTTCAAATAGTTTTTCGACCAGACATCCTCTTGAGAATACCTAGTGCCAGGTCCATATCTTCTAAGTTCAATAATTCCAACATATTATCAGTAATGGTGCTCTTTTGCAGATTTTCTAATATCCACTAGTTTTCATTATAGTGATCAATTCACGTTGATTATATCATGGATTATGACTAATCCACATACTATAAACTTGTTTTATTTTTGTAGAAAAACAAGTGCTATTTTACAGTAAGTACGTCGGTGCCCACTAAATTATATGTGGTTATCACAATTGATTAGCAGTTACTAATAACAGCGTTCGTTTTGAATTGCGATTATTTTCAGGACAAAAAGAGGATTTTAGAGTACATTTTTGATTTTATCGTCATAATTTATGGTAGTATAAAAAATGAATGTTAATTATATTCGCAACAGTCATCTTCGCTCGATGACGAAATCTAGGGGGATACACATCATGAACAAAAAGCACCCGACACAAGCAGTTGTCGTTAGTTTAATGGGTTTTGGCACTATCGGCGGGATGGCTTTGTTACCAAGTCAATCCGTCCAAGCAGCCGTTAAAACGCATCGGATGACTTCCATTCCGAAGACTTATCGGGGAAACTGGTACGTTAAAGGTAGTAAAACGCCATTTAAAGTTTCAGCAAAAAAATTCGGCATTTCAAAATATCGTAAGACGCGTGACAAAAACGCTTCGACAGCAACCAGTGCCAATACGTTCCAACCATACAAAGTTACTGGTAAAGGAACACACGCCAATACAATGTACATTTTAAACTCATGGAATATTCAAACTGTTCGTCGAACCACGATTAACAAAAAGAGTGCTTTGATCGTCTATTGTGAACAAGAACATTCTAGTAATTTTATGATTTTGAGTAAAACTAAGAATGCCAAATTTACCAAATCATATTGGGGTGACAATGCCGGTTCTTTCTACAATCGTAAAACGGCCATTGCCAACCGTAACTTCTACCGTAAATTTAACGGTAATGCCAAGAAATACTTTGGCTCAGCAGTTACTAAACAATCGCTCAAAGGTATGAACTCATATAAAAATATCACTGTCACTTACTACACTGCCATGAATAGTTTCCGCAGAATGACTAAATAATGTGCCGACTAACGCCTGCAACCACCTATTTGCGGGTGTTTTTTTGCGCAAAAAAACGACCAACCAGATTTTCATCCAGTCAGTCGCCTTTCAAATACCTTCAATTACTTAGCTAATTCAATGGCTACATAAATTTGGTTGCCCTTTTTAACCAGGCCCATCCCAGCTTGCTTTTTACTGCCAGCTAATACAGCCTGACGTTGTGAGGTGCTCATTTCGTTAAAAATAGCGACGGCATTTTGCGCATTGTTGTCGCGAACGGCAACTTTTAAGTACACTTCTTTAGCCAGACTAACTTTAACTTGGCTAGCCAACGTCTTAGCGGCCGCTTTACCCGCATAGTTCGTGCTAAATTTAGTGGTTAATTGCTTGGCCCGTGTATTGGCAATCGTTTGTAACTTGCTGTTAGTCTTTAACGTTGCCGTGCTGTTCAACGCCCGTGCCGAATCAATGATCGTTGACAAGTTATGCTTGGTCTTAGCCGCACTATAAGCTGTCTTCACATTGGTCGTGGGGTTCGTCCCCTTCTTGACAAAGCCACTCCAAACCCAGCCTTGCGCCTTGTTCTTCGTGTTAGTCACATAATAGTAAGTATACTTTTTACCGGCTTTAGTGACCGTGGTTTTCTTCGTTGAATGCCAAGTAGTTGACGTGTAGTTCTTCAAAGCATGGTTCGCTTTAAAGGTAAACTTCTTCGTCGAACCGACAAACTTATACGTTTTCCCAGTTTGACTCGTTGAGTAATAAGCAGTGTTGGCCGTCTTAACGGTCGCGGTCCGATGATACGTCGTGCTAGCTTGGGCCGTCATTGCGGCACCGCCGACTAATCCAAGACCCATCAAGCTTAAAGCGGCGACTTTTAATACTTGCTTCCCCAATTTCATGTGTGTTCCTCCTCGATTCAATCCATGTGCAGGACCAGCGTTTAGCCCTGATAATACCGTTATAATATCATAATATTTATTCCAAAAATCAATATTAACATAATTATATAAAAAACGTGCAAAAAAGACTGAATCTAATTTCGATTCAGTCTAATAATTACGGTTTTAAGTAGGCAAATCCCAAAGCTTGAAGTTCAACTATCCGAACTACTCCGGCTGGCACCACTTGGACGCCAGTCACTAAATCTGCTGGGACTAACTGATGGCTATTCATGGCATTACGACATGCGTCAACTTCGACTTGCGGGTTAGCGCTCATAAACGCCGACCAGTCGCTAGTCGTTAACGTCGTAATTGCTGGACCGTTCACCACGATAATAACTTCACTGGTCGGTAACGCCGCTAGTAAGTTTTGTACATTGCCTTGCGCCATCGCCACTTTGGCCGCTTCATCAACATGGACGACGACTTTAGCCATGGATGGCACCCCGGCTTTCCAACAACTTCGTCTCGAGGCCGCGTAAATAATGATAACTACTTAACATATTAGCGCAAGTGGCATCAGTTTCGTCCGGTACCTCATAAATCATGCTAGCTTGCGGATTCAACAGTGGTAGCACTTGTTGCCAATCAATCAAGCCCTCACCCAATGGCAAGCTATCGTGACGAGCACCTAATGAATCGACCAAATGATAGTGCTTAATCAATGGGGCGAGTCGTTTTAATGATAAGCGCGTTAATTCCATATCACCTTGTAAGCCAATAAAGACGTGACTCAAGTCGCAAACTAATGGCAAATGATGTTGAATAATCATTTCGTCTAATTGGGGATCACCAAACATAAAGCTTGGCGTAATCCCATTTTCAATCATAATATGGTCGCGGCCTTGTCGTACCAAATCATCTAGCCGCGCAAAGACTGCTGAGCGGGCGGCCGCGAGTGATGGATATTCGGCAATCAACTGACTACTTTCATCCCCACCGTAACCGCCGTGAACTAACACCCGTACATCTAGTGCCGTCGCGAGCTCCAACAGTTGGTTAGTCGACGATTGTAAAAAGTCATAGGCCGTCGATTCGCGTTTCGGGTCTAGTAATTGGTCCAAATGCTGACCTTGATAGCTCATCGGATGATGTAACACCACATCTTCCGTGACATTTTTTTGCACAAATTCGACCGTCGTTTTTAATTTTTCAAACGCATCCGTTTCAAAGTCCGCCGCACTCGTGAAGAATTCAAAGGTCGTGGGCCGATACTGCAACCGATTCATTAATTGGGCAGGGTCATCGGAGGCTTTCAACCCTAATTGGACTTTGCCGGGACGCGCTGGCAATGTTAATTTTGGCATGCAATCCTTCCTTTCTGTGGTTCTGAAACTTTTTTTAGTTGTGGCGTGAAATCTTAGAGGCGTTTGCGTAATTAGATATGTCAGGTGCGTTTGGTGCTTTGCTTATTTGAACTCGTTGCTTGCTCCCTACCTTTATTACCGAAACGCGTTTTAGCCGGCAGCGGCCTGCGCTTGCTACGCGCTCCCTATCTCGATTGCCGAAACGCGTAAATCGGGGCTGCGGCTTCCGCTTGCTACACTAAGGGCCTAATGCAAAAACCGCATTCGCCCCTTAGCTAGGCAATGCTCACCCGCAACCCGCCCCGATTTACGCTCTAAAAAAAGGGCTCAGAACCGAAGTTCCAAACCCAGTATACCGCAAATCAACGGTCAACCGCTGAAACTAGTCAGCGTCTTTCGTTGATGCGCGACGGACAATCCCATATGGTAATGTGACGGTCTTTTCATCTAATTCTTTATCATTCATTAACTTAGTTAACATACGCATCGCAACGGCACCGATATCATATAACGGCTGCGTGATCGAAGTGATGGCTGGACGGGTGATTTGGGTAACGATGGTGTCATTACTTGTAATAACTTCCAAATCATTTGGCACATCAATGCCGGATTCCATGCTGGCGTTGATAATCCCAGCTGCCATTTCGTCGTCGCCAACGAAGACTGCGGTCGCACCACTATCTGCGATTACGGGTTGTAACTTAGTCCCAGCATCGTATGAGTAGCCGGCTTCATAAACTAACTTGTCATCATAAGCAATCTTAGCTTTGCTTAAAGCCCGCTTGTAACCCGTTAACCGGTATTCAGCGTTGATTGACTGTGACAACGGTCCGAGGGCTAACGCAATCTTTTCGTGACCGCGCTTGATTAAGTTGGTGACTGCTTCTTCAACAGCGGCCGCATAATCAATGTTGACACTTGGCGTATCGCCTTCTGGATCGACTGTCCCAGCTAAAACAACGGGTGCCTTGGCGCGTTTGAATTCGGCGCGCAACTTGTCATCAATATGGTTCCCCATGAAAATGACCCCATCAACTTGTTTGGCCATTAAGGTGTTTAACACGTTGACTTCTTGTTCGCCGGCATCATCGGAGTTAGTCAAAATGATGTTGTATTTGTACATCATCGCAATATCATCAATCCCACGTGCTAATGACGCGAAGTAGATATTCGTGACATCGGGGATGATGACCCCAACCGTTGTAGACCGCTTGGAAGCTAAGCCTCGTGCAACCGCGTTTGGTCGGTAGTCTAAGCGTTCGATAACTGCCAAAACCTTTTTCCGGGTGGCTGGCTTAACGTTGGGATTCCCATTGACGACCCGTGAAACCGTAGCCATTGAAACCGCCGCTTCGCGTGCCACGTCATAAATCGTTACTGTTTGTTTTTCCATATAAAATAGCCCTTTCTTACTTGGTATCATATGTTTTCATTCGTTTTCATGCAACATCAACCAATATAGCAAAAACGAGGTCGGGTTGCAACCGAAAACAGGGGTTGAAATCGCTTTCATGAAAATAATAACGTACTTGCTTTCATAAATCAAGATTTTTACAACGGAAATTAACCGGTTTCAACACATTATTAACAGCTTTTCTGCGCCAACAGCGCTATACTGTTATATATATTAATAAATAACTAAATTTCAAGGAGTGATTGAAGTGGCAGATTACACCAAACTGCAACAAGTGCGTCAATGGACCGTTGATAACCACGTTGACGTGACTTATGTAAGTGATTTTCACACGATTTCATATTTAACCGGATTTTTGAGTGACCCGATCGAACGGACCTTGGCGCTCTTCGTCTTTGCGGACGCAGAACCGTTCTTGTTCGCTCCTGCCCTTGAAGTTGAAGCTATCAAAGGGACCGGTTGGCCTTACCCCGTTTATGGCTATTTAGACCATGAAGACCCATATGCCTTAATTGCCAACCATATTCATGACCAATTAACTGATCCTAAGGTTTGGGCGTTAGAAGAAGGCAACTTGACGTTAGATCGTTTCCAAGCCATCCAAAAACAATTCCCAGCTGCCCACTATGACAAGAACTTATCCCCATTTATCCAACAATTGCGGCTCGTTAAGACGCCCGATGAATTGGAAAAATTAGACATTGCGGGTAAATGGGCTGATTTCGCCTTCGAAAAAGGCTTTGCCGCCGTTAAAGAAGGCCGAACTGAACAACAAATCGCGGCGGAACTCCAATACGCCTTAATGCAAAAAGGCATTATGGAAATGAGCTTCGGCACGTTGGTTCAAGCTGGTAAGCATGCGGCCGAACCCCATGGCGCCACCAATGATACCCAAATCAAACCCAACGAATTAGTCTTGTTTGACTTAGGGGTCATGTACGACGGTTACGCGTCCGATGCGTCGCGGACGATTGCCTACGGGACACCAACCGACAAACAAAAAGAAATCTACGATGTTTGTTTGGAAGCCCAATTGACGGCCCAGGCCGCGGTTAAACCCGGGATGGCCGCTGAAGACGTCGACAAGTTAGCGCGTGACGTCATCGAAAAAGCCGGCTATGGCGAATACTTCATTCACCGTTTAGGCCACGGCTTAGGTCAAACTGACCATGAATTCCCTTCAATCATGGCTGGCAACCACATGCCGTTAGTTGAAGGCATGTGCTTCTCCATCGAACCTGGGATTTACATTCCAGGCGTTGCCGGTGTTCGGATTGAAGACTGTGGGGTCGTGACTAAGGACGGCTTCAAGCCATTCACCCACACCTCAAAGGACTTAAAGATTTTAGACTTGTAAAACCAAACGAAAGCGCCGGCGAATGTCAAAATTCGTCGACGCTTTTTTTGTGTTATGGTAAATCATTACCGGCTGCAAAGTAGACATCATACCATTCTTGTTTGGTCAACGTGACATCCGTCCCGGCAATGCTCTCTTGCAAATGTTGCGGGTTCATTGACCCTAAGATTACTTGCATCTGGGCTGGATGGCGTAAAATCCAAGCCGTCGCAATCGCGTTTTTCGTAACCTGATACTTATCGGCTAAAGTCTGTAACTTGGCATTCAATTCCGGAAACTTAGGATTATCAACAAAAGTCCCAGCAAACATGCCATACTGATATGGCGACCAAGCTTGAATCGTCATGTGGTGTAGCCGCGAATATTCAATAATCTGGCCATCATGATCTAAACTGGCATTATCTTGCATATTGGTATGGAACCCGAATTGAATTGGACCATTATGCATGACCCCAAATTGTAATTGATTAATGAGTAACTTTTGATTCAATTCTGCTTGTAACATGGCCGTTTGCATCGGGTTAAAGTTAGAAACCCCGAAGTACCGCACTTTACCGGCCGCTTGCAAGGTATCAAACGCATCGGCAATTTCCGCCGGTTCCATCAGCGCATCTGGCCGATGGAGCAAAAAGGAATCTAAATAGTCGATTTGCATGCGTTGCAAAATGCCATCAACGGCATCAATTAGATGCTGCTTGGAAAAGTCATAACGTTGGCCAAAAACCAATTCGCCACTACTCTTCTCCGGGTCCAAGACAATGCCGCCTTTCGATTGAATCCAAAAGTCATCCCGTTTGAGGCCGGACTTTTTGAACGCTTCGCCAAAAACCGTTTCGGATTGCCCATTACCATAGATGTCAGCTGAATCAATAAAGTTCACGCCTTGATCGTGCACGTTGGCCAAGATATTGGCCGCTGCATCGCTATTCAGGCGAACCATCCGCATAATGCCCAAGGCGACTGACGACACTTGATTAGCCGTCCCACCTAATTTGATATTCTTCATGGATTAACACTCCTTTAATTGCTTCGTATCATTCAACAATTAACAGAATAAAACTTAGAGGTAACTCTAAGTCAAGCATTAATCCGAATTTGTTTATAACTCGTGCTCCGCTTCATATTGTTCAACTTGCGCCAACAATTCCGCCGCCGATCGCTTGGGAATCAAATCGCAGTCGACATCCGCTTCATGACCACTGACACACGCTTGCGAGTAAATATCAATTTTATGATTGACCTTTTGCAAGTTCTTCAATAAGTCGTGAATCTGAGCTTCAACCACGACTCGTTGTTGTTGAAACAAGGCCAAGCGGTCGGCCAAGGTGCCATCCCCTTCATCACACCAAGTAACAAATTGGCGAATTTCTTCCAGTGGCATCCCGGTTTGTTTCAAACAGCGAATCAACGCTAATGAATCCAAATCATCATCATCAAAAACCCGGCGGCCCTGTTCATCGCGTTTCACAAATGGCGTTAAGCCTTCTTTTTCATAATAACGTAACGTATAGCTCGTCAGACCAGTCTTTTTGGCCACGGTCCCAATCGAATACAACATTATCTTCAACTCCTTTAATTCATATAAAAAGAGCCATGGGCAATTCCACATGACTCCTCATAACGGTTGAACCGTCAATCGTAATTGATTTATTTATCAGTGGCTGAGTCGTCAACTGGTTTTTCGTCTTTGACTTGGTCCACGTCAGGCGTATCTTCACTTTCAGCTTCTTCAGGCGCCGCCGTTTCAGCTGGGTCACCAGCGTCGTCTTTAGCCGCATCGTCAGTGCCAAAGGCCGCCGCACTGTCAATCACGATATCGTCATTAACATTGTCAACGTCTTCGTCAGCTTCAACGCGAGCTAATTCTGAACGTAAGCTATCAGTTGCTTGGTCTAAGCTCGAACCGAAGCTTTCGCCACCGGCTTCTTTAGCTGCTTGATATTGATCAGCGAAGTCCGCAACTTTACTCTTGGCATCTTCGAATTGTTTACCGGCTTCTTCTTTGAAATCTTCGGCATAATCGTTTGCGTAAAAAGCATAGTCGATTGCCCGGTCTTTAAAGTCCGCAATGCCTTGTTGAGCGCGCGCCTTTAATTCTGCCTTCTTGTCTTCATCCATTTTCATAGCAACCGTTGCAATCGCGGCGCCACCTAATGCTAAACCAAATAAGAATCCTTTTTTTGACATATTTTAAGACTCCTCGCTATTATTTTTTGTCCGCCGGTTACGGTAAACATCAAAGGCAGCTTTCCCAACCTTTGAGGCACTCGCAAACTTACTGCGTTTTTCGTTGGACTTGCCAACTTTTTCCGTCAATTCACGAGTTGCCGCATTTAAATCGGAAACACTTTGACCTAAATCGCCCATCGCTTGAAAGGCGGGATCAATCGTGGCAACTTTTCCATTAACATCTTTTAATAAGTCATTGGCATTTGCCATGATTTTTTCAGTTTGATGAGATAAGGCATCAACGTCTTCCGTAATCGTACTCAAGCTGCGGTTGACTTCCCCCATTGTCTTCGTGATTCGGATTAAGAAAATCCCAATAAAGCAAACTAATAACAAGAATGCAATGGCGGCAATAATCCCCGCAATGTGTGTAATCATCTTAAAAATTTCCTCCTTCAACGGCCTCTAACATTAGAACTAGCATAGCATTGTCACAAAAATACTGCAATTAAAAAAGTGCTTACATACTGATAAGATTAGTCTTCGATGTGGTTACTTAAGTATAAATGAAATTAAGATAATAAATAAAACTCGTTATAACAGGCTTTTCCCCAACCGCCCACCAACATTTTACAGCGTGGTTAATTCATAGCGCGGTCTAATTTATTTTACCATCTTGCAATCCCACCACGACGAAAGCAGCTTGGTTGCACCGCGAATATCTGCTAAACTTAATCGTAGACAATTTATAACGAGGGTGAAAACATGGGCTTTACTAGTGCGCTAGCAGTCGACAAGACGACTAACCAAGTTTCAGTGTGGATGAAGCTAGCGGCCAAAATTGATTGGCAACAAATGATTATTAATATCGGCGGTAAAATTATTGAAATCATTTTATTTATTCTTTTATTCTGGATTATCGACCGCCTGGGCAAACACTTAATTCATCATATCTTTATCACGAATGCAAATACGAGTGATACCGCGTCAAACCGCATCTCGACGATTTTTACCTTACTACTTAATATTTACCACTATATTATTATGTTTTTCGGTATTTACGCCGTCCTGTCCGTCTTAGGGGTTCCTGTGGGCACCTTAATTGCCAGTGCCGGGATTTTCTCAGTAGCTTTAGGACTAGGTGCTCAAGGGTTCGTCAGCGATATTGTCACCGGCTTCTTCATCTTACTGGAAGACCAATTTGACGTTGGCGACTACGTTAAGATTGAAACGATTGAAGGGACCGTCTCCGCGATGGGGTTGCGGACCACCCAAATCACCAGTGCTGACGGGACCTTAAATTTCGTGCCCAACCGAAAAATTTTGATTATTAGTAATCAATCCCGAAATGACATGCGGGTCTTAATCGACTTACACATCGCCACCAGTACCCCGGTCCACGACTTAGAACAGGCCGTTATCGCCACGAACAAGACGTTGATGCCGCAATATCCTGACATTATTGGTGAACCGGATATCCAGGGCGTGACGACCCAAACTGACGGTACCTTAGTATTCCGCGTCCAATTCTACGTAAAAAACGGGATGCAGTTCGCCATTCAACGTGATTTTCTCGCGGCTTACTTAGCGGCCGCCCGCGAAGCCGGCATCACGTTACCGTCCCCATCATTAAATCTAACACGTAAATAGCCAGTTAAATTACGACTATCATTAAGACACAATCAGGGAGCCACCACTAACAAGCATAGTGGTGACTCCCTGATTCGTACTGTTCAAAAAATAATATATGTCATTAAGCCAAGACATCCCGGAAACAGGTTAACTTGCTGGAAGTAAACGTTCGAAGACTGTCTGTCCCAGACTGCTTCCTACCACGGATTATCACTATTAAATTGAAGCACAACTAAAATACTTTGTATGTCGAGCCGGGCGCGCGGAAGTTGGCCGCCATGTCGTGATGAGTTGCCGGTGGGTTACCGGCAATTCATCGGGTTCGCCTTTTAAGCCTAGCAACGGGTTATGGCTAGGCTTAAAAGCGCCCTGGGGACCGCCCTTTGGCCCCAGGTCTACCCCACGGCGGCAATCAATCACCACAACAAAAAAACACCACCGAATGGCAGTGTTTTCTGAAAAGCTATTTAACTAAGGCGTTACGATGCGTCAAGTAGCCCGTCATCGCATCGACCCCGGCCATGATGGCACTGGTATGCGGCACCATGTGTTCGGAGTGTAACGAATAAGGACTGTCGACCCCGAGCCAGAACATTGTGCCCGGGATTTGATGAATCAAGTAACCAAAATCTTCCCCAGTCATTGCTGGCCGTGTTTCGATAAAGTTAACGTCATCATCGGTTTGCATGTAATCGATAAAATCAGCGGTAATCTGATCGTTATTTTCAACCGGGTAATACCCACCTTGATGCAAGTCTAAGTCGATGTTGCAATCATAAGCTAAGGCAATCCCTTCAACGATTGTGCGCACGCGCCGTTGAATGTGTTCATTCATGTCTTGTGTTAATGCCCGAATCGTCCCATCGATTTGCGCTTCGCCCGCAATCACGTTGCCAATAGTGCCGGCCGTGAAATGTCCTAAGGTGACGACCCCACTTTGAATCGGGTCGACGTTCCGGGACACAATGGTTTGTAATTGTTGGACTAAGGCGGACCCGGCGACGACCATGTCATTGGCGTTATGTGGGAACGCGGCGTGGCCACTCTTCCCTGTCAAATGCGCATGGATTTCACAAGTGCCGGCAAATAACGTGCCCATTCGGCAACCAATCGCGCCCGCTGGCAAATCTGGATTATCGTGAAAGGCAAAAATTTCATCGGGTAACCAATCGCCACTTAACGCGCCACTTTGATAAAGGCGCATCCCACCCGAAGCATTTTCTTCGGCGGGTTGGAAAATAAAGATCATATCCGTGGCCGGTTGATTTTCAGCAAAGTAGCTCAAAATCCCCAAGGCCACTGACATGTGAATATCATGACCACAAGCGTGCATCTTACCGGGATGCGTCGAGGCGAATGGTAAGCCCGTCGCTTCCGTGACCGGTAAGCCATCGATATCGGTCCGATAGCCAATGCGATAGTCGTGTTTACGACCACTAACTTTGACTAAAATCGCCGTATCGACCGCTGGCACTTTTTTTATCGTTAATAAGTCTTGCGGCATCTTAGCGATTAATGACAACAAATACGCTTGCGTTTCATGTTCTTCAAGACCGAGTTCCGGAATTTGATGGAGATGTTGATAAATTGGAATTAAGTCGGTTTCCCGTAATGCCATCTTTTATCCCTCCAAAATTAAAGATTCCGTAATTCACTCATTAATTCAGTTTTGCTCTTAGTTTTGTCATCAATGTCTTTTAATTTCCGGGCAGGAACCCCACCGACAACGGTGTTCGGTTCCACGTCAGAAATAACGATGGCACCGGCCGCCACGACGGCCCCTTTACCAACGTGCACGCCTTCTAAGACGGCCGCGTTCGCACCGATTAAAACGTCATCGTCGATTTGCACTGGTTGGGCCGAAGGTGGTTCAACCACGCCAGCTAACACGGTGCCGGCACCAATGTGACAGTTTTTACCAACAATGGCCCGACCGCCTAAGATGGCGCCCATATCAATCATGGAACCTTCACCAATTTCAGCCCCGATATTAATAACGGCCCCCATCATGATGACGGCGTTGTCGCCGATTAAAACTTGGTCACGAATAATTGCGCCCGGTTCAATCCGCGCGTTATATTGCTTCAAATCAGCCATTGGTACGGCTGAATTGCGAGCATCATTTTCTAATTCATAATCTTCAATCTTGGCGGCGTTTTCCTTCAAGAAAGGTTCTACGTCGGCCCAGTCACCGAATAGCACCCCAGCGTTGCCGCTGAAGAACGTTTTGATTGTGTCAGGTGCGGTGATTTGGTCGAGTTGACCTTTCACGTAAACCTTAACTGGTGTCTTTTTCTTAGCATTCCCAATGTAGTTAATAATTGATTGTGCATCTAATTTTGCCATCGGAGACCCTCCATGTGTTTTTATTTAGCTTTTTCGCTATTGGAAAAATCCTTTTCAATCATATCATATTGTTTGCCAATTTCATGCGTTAGGAAGTTAAAACTCTTCATAAATTCCCGCCGCGTCACGATGCCCTTGAAATAGCCCTCGTGGTCGACCACTGGGACAAACGGATTGTCGATCATCAAGTGCAAGGTGGCTTCGATGTCGCTCACTTGTTCAACGGTCCGGACATCATGTTCCATCACGTCACAGACACGTTTTTGCATCAAGATGTCGACGTTGAGTTGGTCATCACTCAACATTTGTTCGGTAATTAACGGTAACGAAACTAAACCTTCAAAGTGACCGTCGTTATCTAAAACCGGTATCTTCGAATACTTTACTTTGGTTAACACTAAAAAGGCGTGGTACAAATTATTATCAGTTTGGACATTAGCAACGATGTCGGCCGGAATCAAATAATGATCGGCATTGCGCATTAACATGTCTTCGACTGGTTTGATAAACATTGCTGAACCTCCCTTAACCCCAAGTCATAGTTCTATTTTACCTGAATTGGCGCATAAGTTAAGGGCATTTGCTTGCATTTTAAAATCTTTTAGTTTGCAAAGTGAAATTTCAATTCAGGGACTGGCTGTTGTTCACAGTTATAGTACTGCACGTCAATCCCATTGGCACTCGTCTCCACGATGGCGTAGGTGCCGCCTAAGCGCATGAATTCACCGCGGGGCTGACTAATACTCCCCGGATTTAAAACGAGCATCCCAGCGTGGCGTTCCACGCCTAATTGATGCGTATGTCCAAAGAACACACATTGGGCATGGTGTTGTTCGCCGGCAGCAACGAGGTGTTCTAAGCCAAAATTCACGCCAACTAAATGCCCGTGTGTCATGTAAACGGGTGTATCTTGAACTTTCACACTGACACTCTCGGGCAAATCCCGATCATAATCCATGTTGCCTTGGACCACGTACATGTCATCAAATACGGCATCGTCATGTGCTAATTCCGAATCACCACAGTGGAAAAAGGCATCGACTTGCCCGTCGTAGCTTTCTAACAACTGCACTAAAATATCACGGTCACCGTGACTATCACTGACAACTAAACATTTCATGTTAAGCACCCCACCATTCATCAAATTTTGGCATCAAGTTGCGTAACGCGGCGCCCCGATGACTAATTGAATTCTTTTCGGCGTCACTCAGTTGCGCGAGTGACTTTTGATACTTGTCCGACCAAAATAACGGGTCATAACCAAAACCGTTGTCCCCGCGGGGCGCAATCAAGATACGGCCATTCAATTCACCGTTAACGACTAACTTTTGACCATTCGGTTTTAGGGCCACTAATGTCGTATGGAACGTTGCCGTCCGCTTTTCTTCCGGCACCCCACCCAGATTAGCAAGTAACTTGGCGTTATTAGCAGCATCGTTGTGGTCGCCCGCATAGCGCGCTGAAAAGACACCGGGATCGCCATGTAAAGCATCGACCATCAAACCCGAATCGTCCGCAATGGCGGGTAAACCAGTTGCTTCAACGACCGTCGTCACTTTTTTCGTGGCATTTTCTTCAAAAGTAATGCCATTTTCTTTGATTTCTGGAATTTCTGGAAAATCCGCTAAGGTCTTGATTTCGATGTCATAATCTTGGAACATCTCGCCAAACTCCCGGGCTTTCCCAGGATTATTCGTTGCAATAATTAAACTTTTTGTCATTTTATTCACCGCCTAAGTCAATGTGCGTTGCTGTAAAGTCCGGTAAGTCGAGCCAATCTTTGGCAATCGTCGCAAATTGGTCCGCCGACCCGGTCGTATAATATTCGTCAGGATACTTCTTGGTAGCACTCGTGTTGGCAATATCTAAATAATCCAGCATAAACGAAACACCATTTACCGTTTCCGCGCCAGAATCAATCAACGTGACCTCTTCTCCGATGACGTTTTGAATCAAAGGCCGCAACAACGGATAATGCGTGCAACCTAAGACTAGCGTATCAATGTTTTTGGTTTTAAAGGGTTTTAATGACTCGGCGACGACCCGCTTCGCCACGGTTGACCGATATTCATTCGATTCCACCAACGGCACAAACTTCGGACACGCCTCTGAAAAGACGGTCGCATCTGGGTCTTTGGTCATAATCGCATCGCGATAGGCGTTGCTCTTGATGGTCCCTTCCGTTGCAATGACCCCAATCCGTTTGCTAGGGGAAGCCTTTAACGCCGCCCGCGACCCCGGTGAAATGACCCCAATCACTGGAATATCCAACTTGGCGCGCAAGTCAGGCAAGGCGGCGGCCGTCGCGGTGTTGCAAGCGATGACCAACATTTTGATATCTTTCTTCAATAAAAAAGACGCCATTTGCCAGCTAAATTCGCGGACTTGCGCACTCGGCCGCGGGCCATATGGCAACCGCGCTTGGTCGCCAATAAAATACACCGTTTCGCGTGGCAATTGCTTGAGGGCTTGCTTAACCACCGTTAAACCGCCGACTCCCGAATCCATAAATCCGATTGCATGTTCATTTGACATATTCAAAATCTCCGTTCACCTAATTCTGAAACTTAATTATCGCTTTTTTTGAAACGGATTTCAAGGATGGCAAGTTCTCACAATTTAGTAAAGTTTCGGTACAGAAGTTGAAAAAGTTCTGCATCTTCGAAGAAACAAGGTATAATATCTATTATGAAGTGACAATTATGTCGCGATTTTGTATGGAAAGGAATTATCATGACGAACGCCTTTTATTCTCAATTTGCGGGTAACGCCGTTAAGTCTTCGGTTTTAAGTGTGGAGATTTTACGCGATGCCTTGTTACCAAACTTGCTGGGAGACGATAGCAGTGGGATTCTTTACTGGGCTGGTAAAGATTTGGCGCGCCAATTTCCAGTTGCCGGCAATGATGACCTAGTCACCTTTTTTGACCAAGCTGGTTGGGGCCATCTCATTATCGACAAAGAAAGTGATAATTTAATTACTTACGAACTCACCGGTGAACCAATTGCTCGACGCAGTTTTGCCATCAAAAAACCGGATTTTATGCTCGAAACCGGCTTTTTAGCGGAACAAGCGGCCGCCCGCACTGGCTGTGTGAGTGAAGCGAAAATTACCTTTCAAAATAAAATGCGGCTCCGCATCGCGGTCACGGTTGACCACAATCAACCGTTAACCGCCCACGACCCCGCAACACCCATTGAAATCGTCCGTCCCGAAGCTGATCAAGCGACTGATGGCGATGATCCTGAATCCAACGCGGATGAATCTTAAAAATAAAACCCTCGGAATTTTTCCGGGGGTTTTGTGTTATCGTGTTAATCATTCAGTCCCGTTGGGGTGCCCATTTTTGGTCAGCAATCGTCTGCATTAAGGCAGCATAGACGGCCACTTCAACTTTGGGCTGACCAGCTAGCGCATCCGTGACCATCTCCTTGGACCAGTCAGTGGCCGTCACGAATTGTTCTGGGCTCATATCGACTTCCATCAGCGCAATTGCTAGCTCCCGACTACGCTGATAATTAGGGCCGGCAATAATTGGCTGCATGTATGGGCTATTAATAATTTCATCATGTAAATCCATTCGTAATTCCTCCAAACATAAACTTCGCTAAATAATCGGTCGGATTCTGTTTAAACTTGCAATAGCTAGCGTAACAAATATCAGCATAATAATCGGTCGTGTCAACATGTCTGGTTTTGGTAAAACAACTTACATATACATTAAAACGCATGAATGAAGTAATTACCCAAAAAAAGATAGCTCGAAATGCGTGAGATTTAAAATTTAATCGTAATTCATAAATCGGGTCGTGCGGATAACGTTGAATTTTCTTAACTAACTGTAACTTCTGTTCGATTTTTTGCCCAGTTGTCGGCTCGGTAAAGCTAATATCAATCCATAATGCTGTCCTAAGACCTGACTTCAGTTTATTAAAATCATTCATTTTCACCGATTCTATGGCAAGAATGCTTGCATAAATCAGTCTTAACTCGCGAAGAGCGTTATTATCGCCATCATTTATTTTCAATATTAATTTATTTAGATATACTTCCAATTCATCGTTGCAATATTTGTCGCTCATCGTTACTGACTTTACATTCACTCTAGTTCCCCCCCCCTACCTATCAAATATGTCACACTACTTAATAAGTACGTAAAACTAGAGCGACTTGCGTAAAACTTTTAGTAACTCAGCGCTCGCCGGCCATTTTGCCGCCAATGCTTTTCAAAAGTGGCATTTTTCATACTAACCCGTTTTTTAGTCCACGGATCGTTATAAAAGATATGTTTGGGCGTATAACCGGTGACGGTCAAACTATGCGTTTTAAAGCCGTCGACACCTTTGACCCATGCGACCACCGGATGATTTGCCGCCACTTTTAACTTCAACTGTTTCAATGAATTGCCCGTCATATTTTTAGCCGTCCCGACATGTTTGCGGACGACCCCCAGCAACCCTTTTGGATACACATACAGTCCGTGACCGTACGCATGAAATGGATTACCGACAAACCCCTTATTTGGGTCGTTACTCCGCGGCATTTCTTTGGCCAAGGTAACCTTATTCATGCGCGCCCCCGCGTACTGCAGCATCATCGTCGTGGCAGTAATTTCACAGCCAGTTGGCAGTTGCGGCGGTTGTCCAATCAACGGGACCACTAACTTATGGGTGGTGGGCGTCAAGTAACGGCGCCAAACCCAGCCGGCATGGCCTTTTTTATCACGAACGTAGTAATACCGGTACGGCTTGCCATTGATCGTCAAATCCATTTGTTGCGTCCAAGTCCACGTGGTCTTTTGAAAATGGGCCAATTGATACTTCGGTTGCAAATTAATAGTCCGCTTTTTCAGCTGATAAACAACGCCCGTACGACTATTCGTGGCGTAATCATGATGCGTCACTTGCACGGGTAATGAGCGCTGATACGCGGGCGTACTGGCATGCGCAATAACTGCACTGCTACCCCATCCGATTAGACTGATTACCCCCATCAGTTCTAATTGCTGAATTCGTTGCATGTTGCTCCTCCAAAATAAATAACATAATTCTTTTACTATAAATATATTTATGGTAGATTGCAAATTTAATCCGAATTTTTGGACAAATTGTTCAGCATA
>NZ_AYGX02000075.1 GCF_000498955.2 Lactiplantibacillus fabifermentans DSM 21115
ATGCTGAACAATTTGTCCAAAAATTCGGATTAAATTTGCAATCTACCAAATAACTAAAAAAGTTTTGAATAATAAAAACCAGCCAACCGCCACAAAAAATTAGTGACGGTTGGCTGGTTTACGTTATGCACTTGCTTAGTTGCGAGCAACGGCCAAAGGTGCGGTAATTTTGCGCGCAATTGGTTTGACGAAAAAGTCGCGGACGATTAAGGCCATAATGAGTGATTCAAGGAATTCTAGTCCGAATTGCACCGGGGTCATTTTGAAAAGGACGCCGTTCATTACTAATGCCCGCGTGCTCATCGTAAAGCACATGACTAAAATCATGGCCCAACCGCGAATCGTACTGGCCCGGTGAATAATGGCTTGATTATCGGTTAGGTTGCGCGTCCCGAATTTGATTAACGCGGCAGCAATGTTGGATGCGATTAATAAGTTAAAGATGAAGGCAAAGACAATCGTGGGCACGACGCTCGCTGCAAATTGATGAACGAGAGCGTTAGACCAGCCGCTACTCGTAACCATGCCTAACAAGCTCATGATGCTGCCCATCCCGATACACATAATTAAAGTAAAAGTTAAACGTTGTTTTAATGGCATAAAATTAAATCTCCTATTAGTTGATGAGTCAACTATAAATTATAGGCCATTTAGTTTAATTGTCAACTATTTAGCAAACTATGCTACAATAAAGGCATTCTGGGTGAGAAGGTGTCAACGGTGCGAACCAATGAATTAGGTAAGTATATCGGGGTGTTACATCGCCTGTTTCAAATTGCGATTAGTCGGGAGTTAACGTTGCCCGAATTAAATGCAACCAACGCGAACTTTTTATTATTTATTAGTGAACATGACCAAGTCACTGCCAAACAAATTGCGACGGAATTGGCCATCAACAAAGGCTTGGTCAGTCGCGAATTGACGCGGCTGGAAGCGGCCGGGTATATTGAACGTCAAACTGACGCGGCGGATCATCGGACAACGTGGGTCCGCATTACACCGCTGGGCTTACAAGCTTGTCAGACCATCAACGACTTGATGAGTCGGCTCTGGGCCCAAGTGCTGGGTGCTAGTGACCAAGGCAGCGTTGAAACTGTCGCGAGCGAGCTTGATTTATGGTCAAAACGAGCCGAAGATTTACAACCATAATAGTGAATTTTAAGGGCGTCCTGGGAGTTACTGGGGCGGCTTTTTTAGTACGTTAAAGTTAATATTCTGTTTTGGAATAATAATCAGTCAAAAGTGGATTTGTTCGCAATTACGGATGGGTCTAATATAATAATCGTAAGCCAAACTAAATGAGGAGGTTGAAATTATGGCGAAAGCACCTTACGATTTACGCAAAGTTTTAGATGAGTTACAACAGCACCCGGGGCAGTATCACGCGACCGATGTGCCGGTTGATCCCAACGCCGAACTATCAGGCGTTTACCGTTACATTGGCGCCGGCGGGACCGTCGAACGGCCCACACAAGAAGGCCCAGCAATGATGTTTAATAACGTCAAAGGTTTTCCGGGTACTCGCGTTTTAACGGGTCTGATGGCGAGCCGAAAACGGGTCGGATTAATGTTTCATCATGAATATCATACGTTAGGTCAATTCCTTAACGATGCGGTGGCAAGTCCGGTTGACCCAGTCACCGTTAGCGAAGACCACGCCCCAGCGCATGAAGTGATTCATCGGGCGACGGACGCCGATTTCGATATCCGTAAGTTAGTCGCGGCACCAACGAATACCGAATACGATGCCGGCCCGTATATTACGGTCGGGGTCGTCTACGGTTCTAGTATGGATAAGTCGAAGAGCGATGTGACGATTCATCGGATGGTCTTAGAAGATAAAGATACTTTAGGGATTTATATTATGCCCGGGGGTCGGCATATTGGCGCGTTTGCTGCCGAATATGAAGCGGCTAACAAACCAATGCCCGTGACGATCAATATCGGGCTAGACCCCGCCATCACGATTGGCGCCACCTTTGAACCACCGACCACACCGCTCGGTTATAACGAACTCGGCGTGGCGGGCGCGATTCGCCAAGCGCCAGTTGAATTAGTCGATGGCGTGACCGTCGATGAAAAAGCGATTGCCCGTTCAGAATTTACGTTGGAAGGCTATATTATGCCTAACGAACGGATGCAAGAAGATATTAATACGAATACCGGTAAAGCCATGCCTGAATTTCCTGGCTATGACGGGGATGCTAATCCCGCGGTACAAGTCATTAAGGTCACAGCCGTCACTCATCGCCAAGACCCAATCATGCAAAGTGTGATTGGACCATCTGAAGAACATGTCAGCATGGCTGGAATTCCCACTGAAGCTAGCATTTTGTCATTAGTAAACCGCGCCATTCCGGGCAAAGTGAAGAATGTTTACAATCCGCCTGCTGGTGGAGGTAAATTAATGACCATTATGCAGATTCATAAAGATAATGAAGCGGATGAAGGTATTCAGCGGCAAGCGGCCTTATTGGCGTTTTCGGCTTTTAAAGAACTTAAAACCGTCATCCTAGTTGATGAAGATGTCGATATATTTGATATGAATGACGTCATTTGGACGATGAATACGCGTTTTCAAGCGGACCAAGATTTGATGGTCTTGCCTGGGATGCGCAACCATCCCCTCGACCCATCAGAACGGCCCGGGTACGACCCGAAGTCGATTCGGACGCGGGGGATGTCATCGAAGTTAGTCATTGATGGTACCGTCCCATATGATATGAAAGATCAATTTGAACGAGCCCAATTTATGAAAGTTGATGATTGGGAAAAATATTTGAAATAGCGGGGTAACAACATGAAACGAATTATTGTCGGTATTACGGGTGCTTCTGGCACCGTCTATGCAGTGGATCTCTTGGAAAAACTTCATCAAATCGCGGACGTGGAAGTTCATTTGGTGATGAGTACGTGGGCTAAGAAGAACTTAGAACTCGAAACGGACTATTCTTTAAGTCAGTTGAACGACTTGGCGGACTACACGTATAACATTAATGACCAAGGGGCCACGATTGCGAGTGGTTCATTCCTAAATGATGGGATGGTCATCGTTCCTGCTAGCATGAAGACGGTCGCTGGGATTGCCACCGGCTTCGGCGATAATTTGATTTCACGTGCGGCTGACGTCACGATTAAAGAACAACGCAAACTCGTGATTGTTCCACGTGAAACACCGCTCAGTGTGATTCACTTAGAAAATCTGACGAAGCTCGCCCAGATAGGCGCGCAGATTATTCCGCCAATCCCGGCCTTTTATAATCATCCCAAAACGATTCAAGATTTAGTGAACCATCAAACGATGAAGATTTTAGACGCCTTCCAAATTCAAAATGAAACGGATCGACGTTGGGAAGGGGATTAAGCATGCCAACTTTTAAGACAACCCAAGCCGGGTATACGATGACGGCGGCGTTAACGGTGATTGGTTTTGACTTATTAATCGTCGTGACGGGTGGCTCCAATCCCCATATCGGTGATGTCACGATGGTTACGGCCAATACTGACCCCCAGACCGTGAAATATCCTAGCCATGACGGCCGGTTCCACAAAGATAACTTTATTTCCGACCGCATGGCGAAGCTACTCCAACCACATCTAACTGGGAGTTGCACGATTACCGCCGGAATTCACGTCAATCAAATCACCAAGGCCCAAATTGCAGCCGCCGCACCAATGACGACGGACTTGAGTCAACAAATTATTGCTTGGCTGAATGCCCATCCGATTCAAGCCGACCAGCCAGAATATTATGGGAACGATGAAGCTCCCAAATAGGACTAAATGAAAATGCCACTCAATCTAAATAACGGATTGAGTGGCATTACTAGTTCAAATCGAAAATGATAAGTGTTAGTGTGATTGGTATCGCGAACTTTTGGCTTAAAATGTGGGTAATGTGAAACGCTCGCAATGTAATAGGAGGAAAAATGGATAGCGATGAAATCGAAGTGACCATCACTGTGGATAGACAATTGCTAGCGGCAGCGACTAGCATTTTTGCGCAACAGCAACTATCGATGAACGCAGCCGTGACAGGACTAATGGCCCATAGTGTCTTAGAGCAGCAAGTCCCTTATCCAACGCAGCTAACGGATACGGAACAGGCTAGACTAGCACTATAATTAGCCACCGCGCAGCTACCGATTGAAGATTTAACTGACCCAGTTAAATTGAAAGCCTGGTTGGATGATCCAGAACAAGATTATTGATAGCTATATTATTGATTAAAACTATTTTGAATGAAAAACGTCACCTGGCAGATTGAGTTGGGTGACGTTTTTTAGTCGCAAGCTGGAACTGAGATAGTGGGCAACCTTAGGCATGTTGGCCCGCATCTTTTTTCGCCTGTTCGACCAAAATATTGTCGACGATATCTTGCATGCTAGTCTTCGCTAACCGTGCTTCCGCCGCCGTTTGGGCATCTTGGTAATATTGACCAAGGACATTTTGAATATTGCCACCGACGATGCAATCGGGGTTGGTCTTGGGGTCGACGGCGAACAACGGTTTGTCACCTTCGACGGCATAAAAAACAGCGAGTAATGAGATTTGTGACAGCGGCTTTGCTAAGGTTGGTTGGGCCGTCCCGGGGGTCGTGGCGATGAGCCCCGCTTGCCGTAATTTGCCCATTAAGCGGCGCACGACGACCGGACTCGTCTCGATGCTGCTGGCGATTAAGTCACTCGTCAACTTAGCATCGGCATATATTTCAATAAAAGCTAATAAGTGAATCGAATCACTGAATCGAGTTGAAACGCGCATCTGAAACGCCTCCTGTAACTATATTAATTACTGTGATTATAAACGATGCTGATGATAAACACAATCATTAAGAATAACTGGGCCTTTCATGTAACTTTTGCATTTAAAGGTCGCTTCTCACGAACAAATCAGTTATCATAGTGATGACAAATTGAGCAGTCACTGCAAAAAAGGAGTTAGGACAATGAGCGAGATTGAAACCATCCAAGCGTATTATGCGGCTTCTTTGGGGAAAGATGGGCGGATTACGAAGACCCAGCGGAAGATTTTAGCGGCAGCCTTAGCGCTATTTTCGGAAAAAGGGTATGAAAATGTGGGGACCCGTGAGATTGCGGATTGTGCCGGGGTGGCGGAAGGGACCCTCTTTCATAATTTTGTTAATAAAAATGGGATTTTGGATGCTATCATGCAACCCATCGTGCAAAATATTTTACCGGCGATGTTGAATACCCTCGACCAAGCCGTGCTCGACCAAGCGGACCAAACCTTGACGGCGTTTATTGTGGCGTTAGTGACTGACCGCGTGGCGTTTGTGGAACGCAATCAAGCATCGCTAGCGGTCATTTTATCGCAGTTTTTCAACAATGCTAAAGACCGCCAAGCGGTGCTGCAAATGGTGTCACCGGAAGTCTTAAAGCAGGCTAACGAGGTGATGGACCGCTTGAAAGCGGCGGGGGAATTGGTCGACTGGCCGAACCGGACGATTTTACAATTACTGTTCTCGACACTCGGCGGTTATATGGTGGAAGCCGTCTTATATCCACAATTGACGAATCGGGATACTCAGCAAACGATTAACCATCTCAGCGATTTCTTAGTTAACGGTTTGAGTCCGCGGCGGATGCCCTTACACGTTGATTAGCATGGGATTTGTTCAGTTTTAGGAACGCCAAAAGAATAAATAATATAATTTGACTAATTAATTAATGATGATATACTACCTAGTGGAATTAAAGCGAGCGCTCAATCCGAACCGCCCGCTGTTGAGGATCACACAGTAGTCCACAACCTGAATTCTAAACCAATAGAAGAGAGGGTTTCATAATGAAACTAGCAAAAACGAAGGATCGCTCAGCGACGAAGACCACTAAAGAACACGACAGTGGCATTCATTCGACTGGGGCCGATAGTAAGAGCTTGGACGAAGTTAATGGGAGTGTC
This sequence comes from Lactiplantibacillus fabifermentans DSM 21115, assembly GCF_000498955.2. Lineage (GTDB taxonomy): Bacteria > Bacillota > Bacilli > Lactobacillales > Lactobacillaceae > Lactiplantibacillus > Lactiplantibacillus fabifermentans. The sequence goes on from NZ_AYGX02000075.1 coordinate 5,926, forward strand.
CGGGTACCCAAGGACGCCAATTTCTGGCGCACCTTGATTGCCTATACGGGACCGGGCGCCCTTGTGGCCGTGGGGTATATGGATCCTGGTAATTGGATTACGTCAATTGCCGGTGGCTCGCAATATAAATACGCCTTGTTATCCGTAATCTTACTGTCAAGTTTGATTGCGATGTTACTACAAGCCATGGCGGCGCGGTTAGGGATTGTTACCGGAAAAGATTTAGCACAACTGACGCGAGAACGCACGTCCAAAGGAATGGGAATTTTCTTATGGATTGTCACGGAACTAGCGATTATGGCGACCGACGTGGCCGAAATCATTGGTTCTGGGATTGCGTTGAAATTGCTATTCGGGTTTCCACTGATTGTCGGGATTTTGATTACGACCGCCGACGTCTTGATATTGTTATTATTAATGAAATTAGGCTTTAGAAAAATTGAAGCCATTGTAGCGACCTTGGTTGCGGTAATTTTATTCGTCTTCTTATACGAAGTCATCATCTCACAACCAAATGTCCCTGAAATGTTAAAAGGCTATGTGCCAACGAGCCAAATTGTTAGCAACAAATCCATGCTTTACTTATCCTTAGGGATTGTTGGGGCGACGGTGATGCCACATAACTTGTATCTTGGTTCGTCAATTTCACAAACAAGACAAGTTGACCGCAACGACGAAAAAGAAGTGGCGAAAGCCATCAAGTTTACGACGATTGATTCTAACATTCAATTGACGGTAGCGTTCGTCGTTAACAGTTTGCTCTTAATCTTAGGGGCCGCCTTGTTCTTCGGTACTAAAGGTGATTTAGGTCGGTTCGTCGACTTATACAATGCCTTAGGGGATAGTAAAATTGTCGGTTCGATTGCCAGTCCAATCTTAAGTATGTTGTTCGCGGTGGCCTTATTGTCATCCGGGCAAAGTTCGACGATTACTGGGACGTTATCTGGGCAGATCATCATGGAAGGGTTCATTCGCTTAAAGATGCCACTCTGGGCTCAACGGTTATTGACGCGGTTAATCTCCGTTACGCCAGTGTTAGCTTTCGCGATTTACTACCATGGTAATGAAGCCAAGATTGAAAATCTCCTGACGATGTCGCAAGTCTTCTTGAGTATCGCGTTACCATTCGCGATGATTCCACTCGTTAAGTTCACAAGTGATAAAGGCTTGATGGGGAACTTCACGAGTCGTACTTGGGTCAAATGGACCGCTTGGATCGTCACAGTTGTCTTAATTATTTTGAATATTTACTTGATTCTTAACACACTGCACCTAGCTTAGGTCATTAGTGAGTAGTTACGGGGTTAGTAAAAAAGGTTCACCAATTAATGTTGGTGGACCTTTTTTAGTGGGGCTATGTTAAGCTGTTATCACGAGATAATGGGGGGATTGTTTTGACAAATCTATTAGTAATGTTCATGCTGGCGCTGATTTTAGTCGGGGTGATTGGCTGGCAACGCCATAATAAAATTATGTTGGCACTCGCTGGCGTTGGGGTATTAGGGTGTTTGGTTTTACTGGTATTACTGGTATTTGTGTTAATACCGGCGATGTAAATGTGATTAAAATATTGTTTAGAAAAACTGCCTGATGAAGAAAATTCACTAGGCAGTCTTTTTGTGTTGTTGGTTACCGAACTGCGCCCCACTAATTTGGTGACAGCGACGCAATCTCGGCCAGACTGGCTTCGAGGTTCGTTAAAAAGATGGTGATTAAATCATGTTCGCTAGCACTCAGAATACGATTGTCACGGACGGCAATGAAGTAGTTGAGTGACAAGAGACTGGCCGGTAACGGGTAAAGATTATATTGGTCGCCGGCGGGCTTGACGGCAATACTGTCGGGTAAAAAGGTCACCCCGAGGCCCTTTTCGGCGAGTTTGGCAATCGTGAATGTATTCGTACTTTCAACGACAATCTGTGGGTCGACGTTATATTTTTGGAGTAAGTAATCGACTTGGCGGCGAATCGAGGAACCGCGGGGCGATAAGATCAATGGCGCGTGCAGGAGCGCTTGGATATCGATACTACCGGGGTTGATGAAAGCTTGGTCGGGCTGATACAGTGGCGACGTTCGCGGAATAATCGCGTAATAGCCATCGCGGCCCCGGTCATGAATCGTTAAACCAGGGGCCACCGTTTCGGGATTTTGCCCCAGTAAAAAGTCGATTTCGCCATGCAGCAGGCGTTGTTCATTGCGCGCCAAAATGTCTTCGGTCAGCTCGACTTTGATTTCCGGATGGACTTGTAAAAAGTCGGGTAAGACTAATGGTAATAAGTAGTAGCCCAAACTCGATAAAACACCAATCCGAATGATTTGGTGGTCGGGGGCGACGTATTGCCGGATTTGTTTATGAAACTGGTCTTTTTGATTTTCCAATGACGTTAAGTATTGATAATAAACGCGGCCCGCAGGAGTTAAGGCCAGTGGGGTCGTGTCGCGATTGATGATGGGCACGCCGAGTTCTTTTTCAGCATTTTTAATGGTTTGCGTTAAATAAGGTTGCGAGATATATAAGTCTTTGGCGGCGCGCGTGAAGTTGCCGTGTTTTAATAAGACATCGAGAAAGCGCAACATATTAGTTGAGTCCGTTTTAGGCATGGGGTCCTCCAATCGGTCATAACGAATTAGCTATGACGCCATAGTTAAATAAATATTTCACAAATGACGGCGCTTACAATACACTGAGGTTAAGTCATGGTATTACCTTTATTATGCCATGAAATAGTTATCTAATAACAATTTAATTATAAACGCTGTACCCAAGAAAGGACGTTGAACGATGAAATTAGTTGGAATTGTCGGGACGAACGCCAAGATGTCGACGAACCGCCAGTTATTACAATATATGCAACAGCATTTTGCCGATCAAGTCACGATTGAAATTGCAGAGATTACCGATTTGCCGGCGTTTAATGAACCGGAAGACCGGGTGGCCCCCGCGGCGGTCCAAGCCTTATCGGACCAAATTAAAGCGGCCGATGGCGTGATTTTCGCCACGCCCGAATATGACCACTCGATTCCGGCCGCTTTGAAGAGTGCCATCGAATGGTTGTCATATACGACGCGGCCGCTCATCAATAAGCCGGTCATGATTGTTGGCGCCTCCAACGGGGCCTTAGGAACTTCGCGGGCTCAAGCGCATTTGCGGCAAATCTTAGAAGCACCAGAGTTAAAGGCGTTAGTTATGCCCAACGTAGAATATTTGTTGGGACACTCTTTACAAGCCTTTGACGACCAAGGTAATTTAACGGATCATGACAAAGTGGCGGAATTAGCCGATGATGTGACGGCGTTCTTAGCGTTTGTCACGTTAACTGAAAAAATTACCCCGGAAAATAAGTTCATGGAAAAGAATCAACAATTTTCGTGGAGTCAAATTGCGGATGGGAGAGACTAATATGAAATTAGTTGGAATTGTCGGCACGAATGCTAAAAAGTCTTATAATCGCGAACTATTGGAATTTATCCAACGCCATTTTAGTGACCAGGCCGAGTTAGAAATTTTAGAATTAACGGATGTACCGTTATTTAATGAAAACGATGACCAGTCACAAAGTCCGGTTATTCAAGCCTTTAATGAAAAAATCACGGCGGCCGATGGGGTCATCATTGCGACCCCGGAACATAATCATTCGGTCCCATCCGCGTTAAAGAGCATTATTGAATGGTTATCATTCAAATTACATCCGCTTGATGGCAAGCCGGTCATGATTGTCGGCGCTTCGTATAGTGTGCAAGGCTCATCACGGGCGCAATTACATTTGCGGCAAATCTTGGATGCCCCCGGCGTTAATGCCAGCGTCATGCCTGGTTCGGAATTCCTATTAGGGCGGGCACAAACCGCCTTTGATGACCAAGGTAACTTAAAAGAGAGTGGTACCGTCGCCTTTTTAGAGAGTTGTTTTGCCAAATTTATGAAATTCACCGATTTAGTTAATGCGATGAACGTGCCCGATGCCGTTAGCTACCAACCCGGCACCTACGCTGTGACGGCCGTGGGACACAACGGTAAGTTGCCAATGTCGGTCACGTTATCCAAAGACCGGATTGAAGATATTCAAATTGATACGTCCACCGAAACTAAAGGCATTGCGGAAGTCGCGTTCAAACGGATTCCAAAGGCGATTATTGATGGTCAAACATTGGCCGTCGATGCCGTTTCCGGGGCGTCGATGACGAGTCATGGGGTCATTGATGGGGTCGCTGAAGCGGTCAAAGCGGCTGGCGCTAATCCAGATGACTTGAAGAAACGCCAAGCACAGATGACTAAAGCCGTGCAAAATATTACGGACATCACCACCGATGTCGTTGTCGTCGGGGCCGGTGGGGCTGGTTTAACGGCCGCCGCGAAAGTCTTACAACAAGGTCGCAACGTCTTAGTCGTTGAAAAGTTCCCCGCAGTTGGTGGGAATACGGTCCGCGCGGGTGGTCCTATGAATGCGGCGGATCCAGAGTGGCAACATCAATTCGAGGCCATCCCGGGTGAAAAGCACACGTTAACGGAAATTACGCAAATTGATGAAGCCACGATTGCGCCGGAATATTTAGCTGATTTTCGGGTTTTAAAGACGCAAATCAACGCCTATCTTAAAGAAAATAAGGACCAACGCGGCTACTTATTCGATTCGACCTTATTGCACCGGATTCAAACGTATCTCGGTGGCAAGCGAACCGACTTGCAAGGTCACCAGATATACGGACAGTATGATTTGGTCAAAGTATTGACTGACCATGCCTTAGAATCCGTGAAGTGGCTCGAAAATATTGGTGTGGACTTCGATAAAAGCCAAGTCACGATGCCAGTCGGCGCAATTTGGCGGCGGGGTCACAAACCAATGGGCGACCAAGGCTTTGCCTTCATCAAGGCGTTACAAAAATTCGTTACTGACCAAGGCGGCCGGATTTTGACGGAAACACCCGTCCAGTCGTTAACGACTACGGCTGGCAAGGTCGATGGGTTAATCGCTCAAGGTCCCGACCATACTAAGGTGATTGTTCATGCCAAGGCGGTCATCTTAGCTTCCGGTGGCTTTGCGGCTAACACCAAGATGTTGCAACAATACAATACGTATTGGACCGCGATTGACGATGATATTAAGACGACCAACTCACCAGCGATGACCGGTGACGGGATTCGCCTCGGGACGAGTGTCGGCGCCGACTTAGTGGGGATGGGCTTTTCACAAATGATGCCGGTGTCTGACCCGGATACTGGGGAACTGTTTAGTGGCTTGCAAGTCCCACCGCAGAACTTTGTGATGGTTAACCAAGCTGGTAAGCGTTTCGTTAATGAATATGGCAGTCGCGATGAATTGACGCAAGCTGCGATTGATAACGGTAGCTTGTTCTACTTGATTGCCGACGATGAAATCAAAAAGACGGCTTACAACACCACCCAAGCAAAACTCGATGCCCAAGTTGCAGCCGGCACGTTATATCGTGCAGATACGTTAAGCGACTTGGCTAAACAGTTACAGATGGACCCGGCCGTGTTGACCAAGACGATTGAAAACTACAACTCATATGTCGATGCCGGTGAAGACCCTGAATTCCATAAGAATGCGTTCGATTTAAAGGTCCAAGTGGCCCCATTCTATGCAACACCGCGGAAACCAGCGACCCATCACACGATGGGCGGGTTAAAAATCGATACGGGCGCGCACGTTTTGAATGCGGACGGCCAAGTGATTGATGGGCTCTACGCGGCTGGCGAAGTTGCCGGTGGGATTCATGCCGGTAATCGCTTAGGCGGTAACTCATTAGCTGATATCTTCACCTTCGGCCGCATCGCCGCCACCAACGCCTTACAAGATGAATTAACGGTGACACCGCTGGGCTAATCTCGGTGCGGTAACATTGATATTTGCCGTTGGGCGTCAGCGATAATTCCAGCCATCGTGGCGACCGGTTCGAGCCAAAGAGCGGTCTCGAACCTCACTTTGGAGCTCGGCCTAACCCGCCAATCTCCAAAGATGTCGGTGCCGTAAGCTCGGCCAAAAGCATGCCGAACTAACGGCACTTTCACGGCGGCTTCCATTATCGCTGACGCCCAACTATATTTGTTTGCTATTTGAAATGGTGCGACAGCAATTTTGGAATTGCATCATTAAATGTTGGTCGCGCGTTGTCATTGTTTCCGCTAGGTGTTTCATTGTGGCACTAACCGACATTGAGAAAGTAGCACGCTACCTGGTATTACGGCTGCTATGATGATCATTCAATTGCTAAACTTGTTTTAATTAAAAGGCGCTCAGTCAACAAAAAATTGTGGCTGGGCGTCTTTTGTGACTGTTGTAAAGTGAAATTTAATTGGATAGCATGACACTACTAATGAATTGACTACGGCGTATCCTTTCAGCAGTTTGATTTCATTGTTAAGCCAGTTAACGCCACCGACAGCTTTGAAGGTTCTTTCTTCAAGTTGGGTATGAACGGCTAATTTTTGATTAGGACAACCACCATTGAAAATATTCAATTACAATCTCATACACTTAACGTTATTTTGAAATAGAGCTAGGATTAGCAGTTGGCCGACCGTAATGGAATCGTCCTGAAAGTGGCGTTAACGGGCGTTTTTTGGCCGTTTACACCACGGACGTCTTTTGAGACTTGGGTTTCAGGCTCAAAAGCGAGGTCCAAGACCGCTTCTCAGGCTTGGACCGGTCCCAAGACGATGGAATTACGGTCGGCCAACTGCGGCAATAACCAACTACTATAAATATCCAAACAGCAAAAACCGCACTCACCGAGGGAGATGAGTGCGGTTTTGTTATCCGGCGGACGCTAAGGAAAAAGGGGTTGGGGTAATTAAGTTAGCGAGCAGCGGGACGATACCAGTATCCAGGTCATAGATATCGGTGACGGTAGTGGCGTGCGTCGGGTCTTGAATGGCGGCGAGTAATTCAGCTTGGGAGGTTGCTAAATTACTGGCGGGCAATAACAAGTCGGCTGGTGGCATGGTGGCGGGTTGCGGGGCCCGGTCATGCACGAAGTAGGCGAAATCCGGCGCAGTGTTCAGTAGTAGCGTCAACAGACTAATCTGTTGGGGGTCAACGTTTGGCGCGAGTCGCTGCGTTTGATTGGGGGGGTAGACCATCGCAGCGTACGCTTGGGGGGCCAAAGTTGGTAAGTCACTAGTGGGCGGCAATAAGGTTACCGTTAGGCCTAATTGCCAGCTTGCTAATAACAAAACGGGAATCGCGGTTGCATTATTTAAACTAATGAGGATATTTTGCCCAGTGCCGACAGTTTGTTGTTGTAAACTCGTCCGGCAAAGGGCAAGGTCTTCGAGCAGGTCAGCGCCCGTATACCAAATGCCTTGGGCGTTGTTTTTCATTAGGGGTTGGGTGTAGTTTTTACGTAGTTGCACCGTGACTTGATCAGTTAAGTCAGACATTTGGTAGGCCTCCTTTAGTAATTTAGTTAATCAGCTTATTTAGCGGTTGGTTGGTATTTCATCTTGTCGAGACTTTGTGAACTCGTGTCGACTGTGTTTAAGACTTCCGTTTGCATCGTCTTTAAGGCCGTCTTAGTAGCGTGCGGGGTCAAATCATCCTTAGCGCTTGGGTGGCTGACTTTGGTCGCCAAGTTGGTTTCCCGGTTAACCCGGTTGACTAAAGCGGTTGAGGTAGGTTCGGGAGTGGCCGCGGTGGTATCGGCGGAAGCGGTCGCGCTCGTGGCGTATAAAGTCCCGGCAGCCATTAAAGTAATTGTTAATTTCGTAAATAATTTTTTCATAGTAATCAAACTCCTTTTAGTTGATTGGTAGATTGCAAATTTAATCCGAATTTTTGGACAAATTGTTCAGCATAACCTG
>NZ_AYGX02000076.1 GCF_000498955.2 Lactiplantibacillus fabifermentans DSM 21115
GTTATGCTGAACAATTTGTCCAAAAATTCGGATTAAATTTGCAATCTACCTTATAACGATTATTAATAGCTGAATACTTAAAGTGACGATAAACATTGATTTAATCAGGTTATGCTAAGCAAACTATCCGATTATCTTATCAGTTAAGGGGTTGTCAGAACATAAATATGCTCATATTAGCAATCAGCCAATAGTTGATGCCCTGAATTTATAACGATTATTAATGATTGCCAGGGCCTTAATTAGCGAAACCCTGTCGTTATCAGCTTGTCGTGGCATCGAGTATCACGCACACTTATCGGTTAAGGGGTTGTTATAGATCGCGATGCCCGTAATCGGGAAGCGGCTGTTTGGCTGGCCAGAGCGCCGATTGGTCTCACGCTGATAAATGATAGTTAACCACTTGAATTTATAATCAATATTAATGGGTAAATATTTAAAAATACTATAAACGCTGATTTCATCGGCTTAGTCAAAATTGAAGTATCACGCACACTTATCGGTTGAGGGGTTGTTGCAGTTTATCCCCGTTCAAGCGGCTAATTGGGACTAGGTGGTTTAGGTGCCAGATCACGAAAACGGAGCTTGGCTAGGGCTATCCTAATAGTTAACCACTTGAATTTATAATCAATATTAATGATTAAATATTAAAAAACAGCGTCAAGCTTGATTTAATCACGGTTCGTCAAATGACGGTATCACGCTCGTTTATCAGTTAAGGGGTTGTTATGATTTAGTAACGTTGCGCGGTGTTGGGGTCACCGGCTGGCTGGCCGGTGACGGCCAGTTAAATAGTTAACCACCTGAAATTATAATCGATATTAATGGCTAAATGTTAAAAAACGAGTCAAACGTTATTACTGCAAGCCTAGGGTTAGGTTGGCTATCACGGTTATTTATCGGTTAAGGGGCTGTCACAAATTGCCCCTGCAATCGGTGCCGAGTCATCAAGTGGGTAGGTAGCTGTGGCAGTTGATTAGCCAGGCTAAGGACGATAGTTAACCACTTGAATTTATAAACAATATTAATGGTTGAATATTAACAACCGGTATTAAGCGCGAGCTGACGCGCTCGGCATGACTAACCGTATCACGCTCAGTTATCGGTTAAGGGGTTGTCATAAATGATTTAACCAGCAGCACGTTACGTGGGAACCAGTAACAGGTCAAACCGTCACTTTATAATAGTTGACCCCCCTGAATTCATAATCAATATTAATGATTAAATTAATGAGCAGCTCCGAAAGGCTGGTCTTATCAGTATCCCATGTTAGCTAGTATCACCCTCGTTTATCAGTTAAAGGGGTGTTAGACCGTTCCGGCGTTGCTAGCGCATGCTTAAGATACTTTTAGGATAACAAGTAAATATCAGCTAACCGTTAAGTAAATATGAATATTGAATGACTATTGTGATTAAAGTTAACGGCCTAAATAGATAAATAATGATTATACGATTTTGAGCCGTTCACTCATCATAAGCGTTTTGAATTCAGATTGCTAGAATTTTGTATAACAATCAATTATCAGTTGAGGTGGTGTTGTATTATCGTTTGATAAATGAAATTTGGGGCTAAAAGTTAAACAAAAGTGATGACACCGGGAATTCACGGTGTTTAGACTGAAATCAGTGGCAATAAAGTTGACCCCCTTAAACTATAACGCCAGATTATGACGGTTCCGCCGCGCCAATAGTTACAGAACGCAAAGATGAAAAGCGTTGCCGACGACTATAAAGAACAATTATCAGTTAAAGGGTTGTTATAACTAGTTACGGCTCAAATGCCAGTTAAAATTGGCAAATTTCAGATTAACTTTAGTAAGTATAATACTTACGGTAGATTGTAAAATTAATCCGAACGCTGTTCGGACAAAAAAGATCAGCTTCCT
>NZ_AYGX02000077.1 GCF_000498955.2 Lactiplantibacillus fabifermentans DSM 21115
GAAGCTGATCTTTTTTGTCCGAACAGCGTTCGGATTAATTTTACAATCTACCAAAATCACTTTGTTTAAATGAAAATAAGAGAATCATCGACCACGCCACGATGGGAATATTGCGCATTAATGAAGCGCCCAACCGGACGATGACGCGAAAAATCGGTGCGGGGGCGGTGGGCTTCGCACCTAAAATCGCAAAGAGCAGCCCGAATAAGCTGGCACAAATCGTCGACGAAATCGCGACGAGCAAAGTGCGCCACAATTGAAATAAAATTGGTCCTAAATACGAGATTGACTGACTAGTCGGAATGAAATTTTTGAATAACCAAATCAAACCGGCTGGCACTTGAATGAGCGACGTCCAAGTTTGAAAATTGACGAACGCCATGGATAGCCAATAAATCGCCAGTAAAATAATTAAGACTAGCGTTAGTCGCCGTCGTCGTTTGAAAAAGAACTGTTGTGGTGTTTGAGGTTTAGTTGGCATTATCTGTCACCGCCGTTTCTGGCTGCCGATAAATGTTTTGGAGCGTGGCGGCATCAATATCTTGATTGGGTCCTTCAAAGACGATGGCGCCACTGTTAATGCCAACGATGTGGTCGGCGTATTCCCGGGCGACATCGATTTGATGCAGGTTGATTAAAATAATCAGTTGTTTTTCTTTAGCGAGCCGGCGTAAGATGTCCATTACGATGCGAGTGGATTTCGGGTCGAGGGAGGCAATTGGTTCGTCGCATAAAATCATTTTGGGATGTTGCATCAGTGCGCGGGCAATTCCGACGCGTTGTTGCTGACCACCACTGAGCTGGTCGCAACGTTGGTAGGCATAATCTTGCAGGCCCACTTCTTGGAGTAGCGTGAGGGCTTCACTTTTTTCATCCGTACTATATAGCCCCAACATTCCAGCCAACGTTGATTTGGCTCCCAAGCGGCCGTGCAAAACATTTTCAATCGCGGTGAGCGGACTAATTAAGTTGTAGTTTTGAAAGATCATCCCAATATGATGGCGAATTTGGCGCAACTGTTTTTTATTAGCTTGGCGAATGTCGACGTCATCTAGTAAAATTTGGCCCCCATCGTCACGAATCAGTTGATTGACACTCCGTAAGATGGTAGTTTTCCCGGCGCCAGATGGTCCGATAATTGCGGTGACCTCGCCAGGTTGCGCCGTGAAATTAACATCTTTGAGTGAATGTTTGTGATGACCGTAAGTTTTATCTAGTCCAGTTACTTTGAGCATAGGCGTCTCCTTTCTTGCTAATAACCAACGAGCTTGTGAGTCGGTTTGTACCAAGCATCAGTGACTTTAACCAACTTCGTTTTGTCAGAAGCTTTCTGGAATAGCTTGGCCACTTTGGCTTTCGGTGCCGAGAAGATATCGCTGTTATTCGCAAATGATTGTGAGGTGAATTCGGTGGCAATCTTCTTTTCGTCACTGGCACTCAAAGTCTTTGAGTTATAGACCCACGGGCCTTGTTGAACAGCCATCTTGGCAATATCGACCACTTGTTCACCTTTCAAACTCGTGAAGGGCGCGGCCGCGTTGTTCTTAACAGTAAAGGTTGAGCCAATCTTGGACCAGGAACCACTCGTCACTTGTAGATACGGCGTGAGGTCGACATCGTCAAAGGCTGCCACATCGACGTCACCTTTGAGTAAGTTCACGGCCGAACCTTGATGCGAACCGCCGTAGAGGACTTTGCTGAAGAATTGCCCGTTTTGTGTAAGTTCATCGTCATTTTTGACTTTGAATTCACGAGTGATTTCGGCTAACGGCACTAAGTAACCTGATGTGGAACTGTTGGAAACGTACGAAATCCGTTGGCCTTTAATATTTTTAATACTGTAATGGCCGTCATTTTCATATTTAGCGGCATTTTTCTTTTGGACCATCAAGTAGGAGTTGTAAGTGGCATCTTTCAGTTGGCCTTGCGGGTCAGAGAGGGTCGCAAATGGTTTGACGTTCTTACTAATGTGATTGGCCTGAATGTACCCGTTAGCGCCCATATAGGCTAGTTGGGCCTTGCCAGAGGCAATCGCTTGAATGGCGACATTGTAGTCGGTCGTTGTTTGCAAATTGACGGTTTTCCCCGTGACCTTTTCAATCGCTTTTTTCAATGCAGTCCGTGAACCAGCAAAACTTTTGGCCGATTCATTCGGATAGAAGACAACCGTAATCGTTTTTTTACTGCTAGTACTACCGACACTACTGTTACTACTGCTGCTACAACCGGCTAAGCCGATTCCTAGTACTCCGATGGCAGCGACGCCAACGAGTGACTTATTAAGTTTCCCCATAATCGTTATTACCTCCGTTAATATTTTGATACATACGTAGCATATCAGCGGATTGTAAATGGCAATGTCGTCGTAAGTAAAATATCTGTATAGCTTGTGTAAATTTATTGGAAATGGTCGAGTTGGCTAACTAGTTGCGGTATCAACAGATAGTGGGGATTAACGTTGATTGGTTTAGTAAGTGAATTGGCTTTACATTAGACTGACATGACAAAAAGACGCGCCATTCACGGTGATGTCGTGAATGGCGCGTCTTACTGAAATAGGGGGTTATTTAACGATTGAGTTGTTGATAGTCACCGATAATCGCGAGTAGGCGTTTAATATCAGCGGTATCGACATCGCCAATCGTCCCAATTCGGAAACTTGGAATCGCTGAAACTTTACCAGGGTAAATTACGAAGCCGCGTTCCTTAATGAATTGATAGAAATCATCGAAGTCAAAGTGTTGTGAAGGGTATTTGAATGATGTAATGATGGGGCCTTGATCAGCCGGATCAATTACCAAGTCAAATCCGAGTGCCTGCATGCCATCACTAAGTAAGATTTGATTAGCATGGTAGCGTTGATAGCGTGGCGTTACGCCACCTTCAGCGGTCAGTTCAATTAAGGCTTGTGCAAAGGCATGGACCACATGGGTTGGTGACGTAAAGCGCCACTTACCAGGTTGCTTGGTCATCGCTTGCCACTGCGCGTACAAGTCTAAGCATAGTGATCGGGCGTTGTCGGCGGTTTCCACTAACACGGCTTGCTTAGCGATAATAAAAGCAAAGCCGGGGACCCCTTGCACACATTTGTTGGCGCTGCTAACTAAGTAGTCGCAAGCTAACGTATCCATATCAAGTGGGACACCACCTAAACTCGACATGGCATCAATAATGGTAATAATGCCGCGTTCTTTTAGCATCGGAACAATCGCTTCAATCGGATTCAAGATACCGGTTGTCGTTTCACTGTGAATCATGGCAAAGTGGGTGATTTCCGGATGCGTCGCTAACGCTTCGGAAATCCGTGCGGGTGCGACCGCTTCATCTTCATTGAAGACGATGTCCACGTGGGGAATGCGATAGTATTCCGCAATTTCACTAATTCGTTGGCCGTAAGCCCCGTTAATGGCAATCAGTAACGTTGCGCCGTCGCGCGGAATTGCCGTACCAATGGTGGCTTCAACGCCGTAACTACCACTACCTTGTAATAAAACGGTCGTGTAAGTCGCGGGGTTCGCGTTAGCGAGTGCCAAGATTTGTTCGCGAATCGTTTCCGTAACGGTTCGATAATCACTATCCCAAGTACAGTAATCGATTTGCATGGCATCTTTGACCGAAGGCGTGGTACTTAGTGGCCCGGGGGTCAATAACAAATAAGGTTGTTTCATGTTGGACTCCTTTGTCACTATTGATTGTCAGAAACGGGTTGGTTAATTTGTTCAATCAAGGCGGGAAGCTCAGTCATTGATTGTAAAATGTAATCAGCCCCAACGGCAGTATATTCAGCGGTAACTTGTTCCCGTAAATGCGCCTGTTCAGCCGGGGTTAAAGCGTCAAATTCAGCTTCTGACAAGCCCATCAAGTTACTACCGTCAACAATTCCAATACTAATGGCATCCGCATTTTGACCTTCTAAAATGTCATTGACCGAATCGCCAATTTTAATGACTGTTGATGGATCATTAATTTCAAGTTGATCACAAGCCAGTTCTAACATCGCCGCGGCTGGGCGACCAATGCCGCCAGTTTGTGCTGAAGTGATGTTAACCGTTGGTCGGTAACCTTGGTTAGCAGCAATCGGTAACATAATACTTAACATTTCGGCATCGTAACCAGTCGTGGTGCCATAAGCGATGTGGTGTTCGTTTAAATAAGCAATGACGGCATCCATCCCAGGCTTTAATTGGGCAAAGTCGGTGAGAGAAGCGAGCAAAATTGCTTTAAAATCTTGAAAAATCCGGTCGCAATCATCATTGGTTGGTAAAACTTGGAACCGGGCTTGCCAGTCGTTTTGAACGGCTGGCAAACTGATGATTTTGTGGATGTGGGTGTATTTGTCTAAGCCCATATCTTGCCGAATCTCGGCTTCGGAAATCCGAATGCCGACGTTAGCGAAGGCTTGTTGAAAAGCGACAATGGGTGCGCGGCTACCGTAGTCAACCGTAGTACCGGCCCAGTCAAAAATTACTGCTTTGATCGTCATTTTAATACTCCTTTTGCATGTTAATGCTTAGTTTTTCTGCAAATAATGGCCACGTAAGCGCATGGAAACAAGTTCCAAGATAACCGCTACACCTAATAACAAGTAAACAATTAGGCCGACTTCATGGAAGTTTGAGTAGAAGCTTCCGGACATGAAGAGGTAGTAGCCAATATCATCCGCCCCAGCTGCTGCCCCGACGGCAACCGCATTGGCAAAGTTGATTTCAAAACGAATGAAAGTCCAACTTAACAAGGCCGGAATAATCGAAGGTAAAATGGCTTGGAAAACAATAGGCCAGAAACCGACGCCACTCGCTTTAAGCGCTTCGATTGTGTCTGAAGAGGTCTCTTCAATACTTTCGGAATAGGCTTTGACGAGGTAGGCGATACTGTGGAAAGTTAGCCCAACCACGGCAGCATTGGCCCCTAAGCCCATCGTAACGGAGTAAATCAAGACCCATAAAATGGTTGGAATGGAACGAATGAACGCCATGACGGCTTTAATCGTATTTGCCAACCAAGTTGGTGATAAGTTGCGCGCCGCCCCGACCGCAATGAAGAAGGCGAATAATGCACCTAATAAAGTAGTCAGCATCGCTAATGAAACACTGCGCGTTAAGGCGGTTAATAATAGATTCCATGAATCTTGGCCAACACTCGGTTGTAAAAACATTGAGTGCAAATTGGTCCCTAAACTCTTAAAAGCTTCCGATAGTTTTAAGTTGGCGGTGTTTAACGTCAGTAATGAATAGAGCGTTACGAGCGTTAAGCCCCCTAAAACCGTTCGTAAGATTAAGCGTGGCCGCGTCATCATTGAAATTCGTTTCGTCTTAGGATTAGGTTGTGGCAACGTTTTAGGCGTTGTTGAACTGTTTTCAATCATGCAATCGCCCTCCGAATCTGAGTTGAGCTTAATTCTAGTAAGATGACTAAGATGGCAATCAATAATACGATTAAGCCCGCCGCGTCATAACGGAAACTCTTAAAATAGTGATCGAACAAGAACCCAACGCCGGTCCCAGTCAAAATACCAACTAAGGTCGCATCACGTAAATTGTTTTCAATCATATATAAGACCCAACTCGTTAAAGTGCTCGCGACTTCTGGTAGCACCCCACAGAAAACACATTGGAAGTAGTTGGCGCCAACCGCTTGGAGTGCTTGCAGTTTTTCACCATCTAAATCTTCAATGGTTTCAGTGAATGCCCGGGTTAAATAGCCTAAAGTCATAAAGAACAAGGCGAGAAAACCGGTGAAGTCACTTTGCTTGAAAGAAAAGAGTAAAATCATTGACCAAGCCACGACCGGGATGTTCCGCAATAAGGAAGCTCCAAAGCGAATCACCACGCGTAATATTGGCGACGGTGTCGTGGTCTTGGCACCTAAAATCGCAAAGATTAAGCCGAAGAAGCTGGCACAAATCGTTGAAGAAACTGCTACTAGCAAGGTTCGCCATAATTGATAAAGAATCGGTCCTAAATATGAGATTGATCGTTGCGTCGGTACAAAGTTTTTAAACAGCCAAACTAAGCCGGCCGGCACCTTAACGATTGAAGGAATCGTTTGAAAACTAACGATGGCCATTGAAAGCCAGTAGATCGCAATCAAGATGATTAAAACGACCCAGAGTCGCAATTGGCGTTGCCGGAAAAATTGTTGTGGTGAGCGATAGTTAGTTTTCATTAGCCGTCACCGTTGCTGTTGAATCAGCTTGACGATAGATTTTCTGTAACACCGTATCGTCGACTGATTGACTAGGACCTTCAAAGACGATGGCGCCACTGTTAATGCCGACAATGTGGTCAGCATATTCGCGGGCGACGTCGATTTGATGCAGGTTGATCAAAATAATAAGTTGTTTTTCCTTAGCTAATCGACGCAGAATGTCCATGACCGTTCGCGTTGATTTAGGATCTAAGGACGCAATCGGTTCATCACATAAAATCATCTTCGGGTGTTGCATTAACGCCCGCGCAATCCCGACCCGTTGTTGTTGACCACCACTGAGTTGGTCACAACGTTGATACGCGTAGTCTTTCAGGCCAACTTCAGCTAAAAGTTCCAGCGCTTCGGCTTTTTCGGCGTTGCTGTATAATCCCAGCATGCCAGCCATGGTTGATTTGGCGCCAAGACGACCATGTAACACATTTTCTAGGGCCGTGAGGGGACTAATCAAGTTATAGTTCTGGAAAATCATGCCGATATGGTGCCGAATTTTGCGCAATTCTTTTTTATTCGCTTGGCGGATATCTTCATCATCAAGCAGAATTTGGCCGCCATTATCGCGAATCAATTGATTAACACTGCGCAAAATCGTTGTTTTACCAGCCCCAGAGGGTCCGATAATGGCCGTGACTTCGCCAGGTTGGGCGGTGAAGTTTACGGATTTTAACGAATGCTTGTCTTGACCGTAAGTTTTATCGAGTTCAATTACCTTGAGCATAGCAGTTCCTTTCATTAATACAGGATGGTGGCGCTTTTTAGTAGCCGACTAACTTATGAGTAGGTTCGTACCATTTGTCAGTAACTTTAATTAATTGTTGTTTGTCAGTCTTACGTTGGAAGAGTTTAGCCGCTTTTGAACCTGGTTGTGAGAAGATCTCTTTATTGCTAGCAAATTCTTTGGAAGTGAATTCTTTAGCGATCTTTTCTTGGTCATCTTTGCTGAGAGACTTCGTGTTGTAGACCCATGGCCCTTGTTGAACTGGCATCATGGCGATATTAACAACTTTTTTACCCTTCAAGTCAGTAAATGGTGCTTCGGCGTCATCTTTAACTTCGAAAGTTGAACCTAATTTGTCCCATGAACCTTCAGATGGCTTCAAGTATGGCATCAAATCACCATCATCAAAGGCAGCGACATCTGCGTCACCCTTCAACAAGTTAACTGCGGAACCTTGGTGTGAGCCACCGTAAAGGACTTTGCTAAAGAATTGACCGTTTTGCGTTAATTTATCTTCATCTTTAACGTTGAATTCACGTTTGATTTCAGCGGTTGGCACTAAGAAACCGGAAGTTGAGCTGTTTGAAACGTAAGACATCTTCTTGCCTTTAATGTTTTTGATGCTGTATTTATCCCCATCTTTGTATTTATCAGCATCTTTTTGTTGTACCATGATATATGAGTTGTAAGTAGCTTTCTTCAAGCTTCCTTCAGCATCTGATTGCGCAGCGAATGGTTGGACATCTTTGCTAATATGGTTAGCTTGGATATAACCGTTAGCCCCCATATAAGCAACTTGAGCTTTACCAGAAGCAATGGCTTGAATGGCCACGTTGTAGTCGGTTGTCGTTTGTAACTTAACCGTCTTGCCCGTTGCTTTTTCAATGGACTTCTTCAAGGCGTCCCGAGAGCCTGAGAAGCTTTTAGCAGATTCATTCGGATAGAAGACAACCGTGATAGCTTTGTCTTTATCCTTGCTAGCGCTACTGTCGCTTTTAGTGCCGGTAGCAGTCCCACTGGCACAACCAGCCAAACCTAAACCTAAAACAGAAATCAATGAAAGACCGACGAGAGATTTATTGAGCTTTAACATAATTTTTCATTACCTCCAAGTAATTTAGTTACTCACGTAGCATAACAATGGAATGTAAATGTGCTAAAAATAATAGGTGAAGTATCTGTATAGGTTATGTAAAGGTCACTTAACTAAAAAACGATAATTCAGTTTAAGCGGCAAAATCGGTGCGCGAAAATGGTTAGTTTCTCCTTAAAAAGGTTAGGTTTTCATTGGGACGGGCCTGGGATTAGCCGGATAGCTTTCAAAGTGTTTAAATTATGATAAGATATGTGAAGTAATTCAAAATGAGGAGTTTTTTATAATTATGAAGTTGTTGGCCATAGATACATCCAATCGTCCACTGAGTGTGGCGGTTTTAGATGACACCAAAGTTCTTGCCACGACGACCACGAATATGGGCCGAAATCACAGTAGTACCTTATTACCCATTATTGAGCAGTCGCTGGCACAAGCGCAGTTAGTTCCCGAAGCTATTGATCGCATCGTGGTTGCTGCCGGTCCAGGCTCGTATACCGGGTTGCGGATTGGAGTAACGACGGCCAAAACTTTTGCATTTTCTTTACATAAAGAATTAGTTGGTTTGTCAAGCTTGGCGGTTTTAGCGGGTAATATCGTCACGGCGGGGCAACTCGTCGTACCATTATTTGATGCGCGCCGCGACAACATCTTTACGGGGCTATATCGGATTGATGCGACTGGTCAACCCCAAAATGTGTTACCAGATCAACATGTGAGTGTCGCAACTTGGTGTGAGCAGTTAGCGGCTTACGATGAACCGATTGTCTTTGTTGGTAGTGATGTCGCTGCGTATGCTGAGGCCTTGCAAACGAATTTAGGGGCCCGTTTCGTGCGGGCGGCGGCCCAGCTTGATTTACCACAAGCGACGGTCCTCGGCTTATTAGGTCGGACGGCCACGCCAGTTGAAAACATCCATGCCTTTGTGCCGAATTACTTACGGCTGACGCAAGCTGAACGTGATTGGCAAGCCCAACACCCGAAAGAGGATCATGCGCCTTATGTTGAAAAAATTTAAGCAATATTTGCAGAAAATGACGACTAATCGTAGTCAACGCCGCCAAAAAGTGATGGAAATTGAACACCACATTGTGCAAGTTGGCGCGACTGGTTACTACTTATCACGGGCCTTAATTACGGATGTGCCCGAAATGTTGGCCATTGAACGCGCCGTTTATGCGGGGAAAACACCGTGGGATGAAAATGCCTTTAAAACGGAGTTACGCCGGCAAAGTGGCCGCTTTTATATCGTGATGCGCCATGAAGATCGACTGGTAGCCTTTTGTGGGTGTGCTTTTGATGACCGCCGCCAAGATGCCCACATTACTAATATTGCGGTGCATCCAGATTTTCAAAATCAAGGTTTGGGCCATTTTATGATGCAAACGATGATTGACCGCGCCACGGAATTAAAATATCGGACCGTGACTTTAGAAGTGCGGTACAGTAACGCGAATGCCCAACGGTTATATTTAAGCCTCGGCTTCGATAAAACGGGGATTAAAAAGCGCTATTATTTTGGCGACCATGAAGATGCGATTGATATGACGTATCACTTACCAACCCCGACTGATGACTGAGCGGGTCGGCCAGGTGCTGACAAGCACGCATTGGTCAGCAACGACTGCGGCCAAGCTTTGTTATGATTTAGCAGCGGCCGCGTATCCGCATGGGGCGCCTTGGCGGTTAGCAACTTTTATTGCCGATATGGAAATGCCGCAAGCTGATTATCGTGTTTTGATGGTCAATGACCGGCCCATTGGGTTTGTTAGTCTTACGGTTGTGTTGGATGAAGTCGAAATCACCAATGTGGCAATCCATCCAGATTTTCAACGGCAAGGCTGGGCGTATTACTTGTTACAACAAGTCTTGACGTCCTTACCAAGTGCGAATAAAGTCTTTTTAGAAGTGCGCGCTAGTAATAGCGCCGCGCAGCAGTTGTACCAGCGCTGTGGGTTTCAGACGATTTCGACGCGGTCAGCTTATTATCAAAATCCGCGTGAAGACGCGTTAATTATGCGAAAAATTATTAAATAAAAGGATGGTCACTCGTGGAGAAACAAAATTTAATCTTAGCATTTGAGTCCAGTTGTGATGAAACGAGTGTGGCCGTGATTGCGGATGGTCATACGATTTTATCGAATGTGATTGCGACGCAAATTAATAGTCACAAACGCTTTGGTGGCGTCGTGCCCGAAGTAGCGAGTCGCCATCATATTGAAGAAATTACGATTTGTATTGGAGATGCGCTCAAAGAGGCCCAAGTGACTTATGATGACTTGGATGCCGTGGCGGTAACGTATGGTCCTGGATTGGTCGGCGCCTTATTAGTCGGGGTCAATGCCGCTAAAGTGATTGCTTATACGCATCACTTGCCACTCATTCCCGTTAATCATATGGCCGGCCACATCTATGCGGCGCGTTTTGTGGAACCTTTCCAATTCCCATTGATGGCCTTACTAGTGTCTGGTGGGCATACGGAATTAGTTTATATGCAAGCCGATGGTCAATTTGAAATCATCGGTGAAACGCGCGACGATGCTGCCGGTGAAGCTTACGATAAGATTGGCCGGGTGCTCGGCGTGCCGTATCCAGCCGGGAAAGTTATCGACGAAATGGCACATCAAGGTCATGATACGTTTAAGTTTCCACGGGCGATGATTGATGAAGATAACTACGACTTCAGTTTTAGTGGGTTGAAGAGTGCCTTTATCAATACTGTGCATCATGCCGACCAAATTGGGGAAACGCTCGATAAAAACGACTTAGCGGCTAGCTTTCAAGCTAGTGTTGTGGACGTGTTGGTCAGCAAGACGGAACGAGTCTTACGCGAATATCCGGTTAAGCAGTTAGTCTTAGCGGGTGGGGTCGCAGCTAACCACGGTTTGCGCGAACGGTTAACGGCTGAATTACCAGCGAAGTTTCCAGATATGAAGTTAGTCTTAGCGCCGTTGAAGCTCTGCGGTGATAATGGCGCCATGATTGGGGCCGCCGCTTACGTGCAATATCAACATCAACAATTTGGCGATGCAACTTTGAATGCTGATCCAAGCTTAGAATTTGATTGGATGCCCAATATGGTGCATTAATTAATCATGATTTAAAAGATCCGCCAATAACTAATTACCGTGCTGGTAGTTAGTTATTGGCGGATCTTTATTTTCTGAATCGTTGTCCTTAGTCTAATTCTTCTAAGGCTTCAGCTTGTTCTGTCCAGTCTTCTTCAACGGTGGCCTGTTCAGTGGTGAGCGCGTCAAGTTGCTTTTGCAAATCTTGGAGCTGACCGACATCCGCTGAAACTTCCGGTTGGGCCATTTGTTCTTGAATCGCAGTCGCTTGCTCGTCTAAGGCTGTCATTTTAGCCTCTAAGGCGGCGACGGTGCGCTCAAGTTTACGTTTTTCACGTTGTTGTTGCTTGCTAGCTTGATAGTTTTGCTGCCCTTTAGAACGGGTATCAACGGGTGCCGCGACACTGCTATCTGGAGCGGCACTTGCGGCATTTTCCGCCGCTTCGCTGGCTGCGGCGGCTGCCAATTCAGCTTGTTCTTGTTTTTTATCGATATAATAATCGTAATCACCCAAGAACAGTTCAGTCCCAGTTGGGGAGACTTCCACGACGCTGGTGGCCACTTGGTTAATGAAATAACGGTCATGGGAAACGAAGAGTAGGGTGCCATCAAAATCATTTAAAGCCACTTCTAAGACTTCGCGGCTATCAATGTCCAAATGGTTAGTCGGTTCGTCTAAAATTAAGAAGTTATCGTTTTGCATGGCGAGCTTCGTTAATAACAAGCGGGCACGTTCGCCACCAGATAAAGCGTTGATTGGTTTGTCAACGTCTTCACCGGTGAATAAGAAACTCCCCAGAATCGTCCGAATATCTTTTTCGGGTGTCGTCGGATGTTCGTCCCATAATTCACTTAGGACAGTTTTCTTGTCGTGCAAGTTTTTTTGTTCCTGATCGTAATAACCCGTAACAACGTTTGTGCCGAAGACTGCTTGCCCTTTTATGAATGGAATCTGACCTAAAATACTCTTCAACAAGGTTGATTTACCGATCCCATTAGGACCAACGATGGCAATCGCTTCGTGTTTTTTAACATTTAACGTATCTGGTTCCGATAGCGTTCGCCCGTCGTAACCAACCGCGGCATCTTTGACTGTCAAGACAATGTTGCCACTTTGCTTAGCAGCGTGAAAACCAAAGTGGGCCGTCTTCTCGTCGCCATCGGGACGTTCTAAGCGGTCCATTTTTTCAAGTTGTTTCCGCCGTGATTGGGCCCGCTTGGTGGTCGAAGCCCGCACGATATTGCGATTGACGAAATCTTCTAGCTTACTGATTTCGGCTTGCTGTTTTTCGTAATGTTTCCACTCGGCTTGAATCCGCGCCGCTTTTTGTTGGACGTATTGATCGTAGTTACCAGTATAGTGCACCATTTCATGATGGGATAAATCGTAAACTTCATTAACCACGCGGTCTAAGAAATACCGGTCATGGCTGACGATTAACAGGGCGCCACTGTACGATTGCAAATAACTTTCCAACCACGTCAAGGTTTCTACGTCCAAATGGTTGGTCGGTTCATCCAAGATTAACAAGTCGCGTTTTTCAAGCAATAACTTGGCTAACGCTAATTGGGTCTTTTGGCCCCCAGAAAGCGCGGTGACGGACTTGTCATAGACGTCAGCGTCGAATTGAAAGCCGTGCAAGACCCCACGAATTTCGGCTTGATAGCCATAACCATTTTTTTGTTGAAAGTCCGTTTGAACTTGATCATAAGTTTTTAAAGTTTGTTGATAGGCCGTTTCATCGGCCATAATTTTAGGATCACTAAGTTGAGCTTCTAATTGGTGCATTTGCGCTTCTAACTTATGTAGTTCGGCAAAGACACTGCTCATTTCTTCCCAAATAGTATTATCGCTATTTAGGCCTTGGTCTTGGGCTAAGTAGCCAATGGTTAGCCCTTTGCGCATCGAGATTTGGCCTTCATCAGGGACGGTTTCACCAGCAATCATTTTAAGTAAAGTTGATTTACCGGCACCGTTGCGACCGACTAAGGCGACGCGGCCATGTTCTTGAATGTCCATTTGTACGTTTTCGAACAAGACATCGGCACCAAAACGCCGCATCACTTGCTGTACTTGTAATAAAATCACGTTTTTTAAGCTCCTTTCACATTTGATTCGTCAAACAATTGTAGCATATTGCCACGCTTGGCCCTAGTAATACGGAATAATAAGTAATTATTATTTCACAAAGTGACGCATTATGCTAGAATAGTGTCAGCAAATTCACAAACTTTTGAACAAGGAGGGTTCGTCAAATGGCAGAAACAAAAATTCCGCGCGCTACGGCTAAACGGTTGCCGATTTATTATCGGTATTTAAATATTTTGCTCGATGCGGATAAGAAACGCGTTTCGTCCACTGAATTATCTGAGGCGGTCAAGGTTGATTCAGCAACAATCCGCCGTGATTTTTCTTATTTTGGGGCGTTAGGTAAACGTGGCTATGGCTACGATGTCGAAAAGTTGTTGGCGTTCTTTAAGAAGATTTTAAATCAGGATACGCTGACGAACGTGGCATTAATTGGGGTTGGGAATTTAGGGCACGCGTTGCTCAACTTTAACTTCCACAAAAATAGTAATGTGCGGATTTCGGCGGCATTCGATGTCAACGAAGATATCGCTAACACGGTCCAAAGTGGGGTCCCCGTCTATCCAATGACGGAATTAAAGAAGCAATTGATCGAACAACAAATTGAAATTGCCATTTTAACGATTCCGACGTCGGTCGTGCAACACGTCACCGACGAATTAGTTGATGCGAACGTTAAGGGTATCATGAACTTTACGCCACTACGGATTTCAGTGCCAGAAACGGTGCGGGTCCAAAATGTTGATTTAACCAACGAATTACAAACGTTGATTTACTTCATCGAACACTATGGTGAACAACTGGGCGATAAAAAAGACGATTTTGATGAATAGCAAAAAGACGCAACCAACGAGGCTGCGTCTTTTTTTTACTCATTTAATGGATAATAGACTAAATAAAACGGCGACGATATTCATCAAAATATGCGCAATCATGGAAGTGGCAATGCGGCCCGTTTGCCGGTAGAGCCAGCAGAAGAGTAGGCCAATGAAGGCGTACAAGATGAGATGACCGTCCGCATGGGCTAGCGCGAAAAATAAGCTGGAAATGACCGCGGCCCCCACGGTTCCCGTCACGGGCGTCAAGCTACCGAAAATAACTTTACGGAAGACGATTTCTTCCATAATCGGGGCACCGACTAAAATCGCTAAGAAGAAGACCGGGTATTGGCGGCCGACCGTCATCAATTCGGTGGTATTGGCGGAAGCCGCCGATTGACCGAGTAATTGGGTGATTTGCAAGATGACCACTTGCCCCACGGTAACTAGAACGGCACCTAAGAGGCCCCAGTAAATCGTTTTGGTCCAAGACTGCGGTTCGGCTTCCAAGGTGTTGGGTTCATTGTGATAGTTGGCTAGTCCGACCAAAATAACGGCACCTAACAAATAGTCGATGGTTTCCACGACAAAAATTTGTGAGCCTAATTTGGGGAGGAGCGTTGTTAACAAGGTTGGGATTGTAAAGATAACAAAGTAGACAATTAGAATTGCCAGCGATTGGCGGCGATTAGCCATCAACTCACGTCCTTTAAAAGTAGAATAGTTGAACTTAGTAGTCCCATTATAGTCGATTTGACATTCTTTGACTAATTATTGACAAATCACTTGCAATCTGAAAACAAAATGATATAGTTGAACTTGTGATTAGCACTTGAGGTTCAGGAGTGCTAAAAAAGAATAAATGGAGGGATTCACGTGTTAAAACCATTAGGAGATCGTGTCATCTTACAACAACAAGCTGAAGAAGAACAAACAGTTGGTGGTATCGTTATTGCCAACAACGCTAAGGAAAAGCCCCAAAGCGGTAAAGTTGTTGCTGTATCCGATGGCCGTGTTTTAGATAACGGCACTAAAGTTGCGCCTAGCGTGAAAGTCGGCGATCAAGTATTGTTCGACAAGTACGCCGGTACTGAAGTTAAGTACGAAGGTACGACTTACCTTGTTTTACATGAAAAGGATATTGTCGCAGTCGAAGACTAATCCCTGGAAAACGAATCGAATTTAAACAAATACATTTATGAGGTGAAGATAGATTATGGCTAAAGAATTAAAATTCTCTGAAGACGCACGTTCAGCAATGCTTAAAGGTGTCGACCAATTAGCCGACACAGTTAAATCAACGTTAGGCCCTAAAGGTCGTAACGTCGTTTTGGAACAATCATATGGTTCGCCTACCATTACTAATGATGGGGTTACCATTGCCAAAGCCATCGAATTAGATGACCATTTTGAAAACATGGGTGCTAAGTTAGTTTCTGAAGTTGCTTCAAAAACTAATGATATCGCCGGTGATGGGACGACTACTGCGACGGTCTTAACGCAATCCATCGTTAACGAAGGGATGAAGAACGTTACGGCCGGTGCTAACCCCGTTGGCATTCGTCGTGGGATTGAAGAAGCTACCAAGACGGCGGTTGATTCATTACATGCCATGTCACACGAAGTTAAGTCACAAGACGACATTGCTCAAATCGCGTCAATTTCATCAGCTTCTAAAGAAACTGGTAAGTTAATTGCCGAAGCGATGGAAAAAGTTGGCCATGATGGTGTTATCACGATTGAAGAATCACGTGGGGTTGATACGAGCTTAGACGTTGTTGAAGGGATGCAATTCGACCGCGGCTACTTATCACAATACATGGTTACCGATAACGATAAGATGGAAGCGGACTTAGACAGTCCTTACATCTTAATCACCGACAAAAAGATTTCTAACATTCAAGACATCTTACCATTGTTACAATCAATCGTTGAACAAGGCAAGCCATTGTTGATCATCGCGGATGACATTTCTGGTGAAGCTTTACCAACATTAGTCTTGAACAAGATGCGTGGGACCTTCAACGTTGTGGCCGTTAAAGCACCCGGTTTTGGTGATCGGCGTAAGGAACAACTTCAAGATATTGCCATCTTAACTGGTGGGACGGTCATTACTGATGACTTAGGTCTTGAATTGAAGGACACGACTATTGATCAATTAGGTCAAGCTAACAAAGTTACGGTTACTAAGGATACGACCACTATCGTTGAAGGTGCGGGCGCCAAAGATGCCATCAGCGAACGGGTTGAATTTATCCGTAACCAAATCAGCGAAACCACTTCTGATTTCGATAAAGAAAAATTACAAGAACGTTTGGCTAAATTAGCCGGCGGGGTTGCGGTTGTTCGCGTTGGTGCGGCGACCGAAACTGAATTAAAAGAACGTAAATACCGCATTGAAGATGCTTTGAATGCGACCCGTGCGGCCGTTGAAGAAGGCTTCGTTCCTGGTGGTGGTACGGCTTTAATTGATGTTATCAAAGATGTTGCTGCGTTGAAAGAAACCGGCGACGTTCAAACTGGGATTAACATCGTTAAGCGGGCCTTGGAAGAACCAGTTCGTCAAATCGCCGAAAATGCTGGGCTAGAAGGCTCCGTAATCGTCGAAAAGATGAAGGACGAAAAGCCAGGTATCGGTTTTAATGCTGCTACCGACGAATGGGTTGATATGATCAAGGCTGGGATTGTTGACCCAACCAAGGTTACCCGTTCCGCTTTACAAAATGCGGCATCTGTTTCAGCCTTGTTATTAACGACTGAAGCCGTTGTTGCTGAAAAGCCAGCGCCAGAAGCACCGGCAGCACCAGCAGCGCCAAACCCAGGTATGGGCGGCATGATGTAAGCTTAAATTAAGCGCTAAAAACACCTACTATTTGTGAGTAGGTGTTTTTTTGTGCGGTCGGCATAATAGTAACGCTAAAATGTGAGTAATTGGTACCGGTTTATTTGCTCATATCTGGGACTTTTGATAATTTTTAGGGGTTGCGGCGGTCATAAAAAGTTGACGAGTTCCCGTGATTCATGTAGTATTTCGTAATTTAAAGTAGTAAAATCTATTTTGACTTAGCACTTACTTGGGAATAATTATTTTTGGAAATAAAGGAGTTATGATCATGTGGCGTTATTTAAAACGGTTGCTTATCGGGAAACCGTTAAAAACCATGGATGAAGGTGGGCAAGCGCTCACCAAGTTCAAGGCACTGGCGCTGCTGTCTTCAGATGCGCTATCTTCAGTGGCCTATGGTACTGAACAGATTACGACCGTCTTAATTACACTTTCAGCAGCTGCCTTAATGTATCAATTGTGGGTGGCAGCATTGGTGTTAGTGCTATTATTTGCCATTACGATGTCGTATCGACAAATTATTCGGGCTTACCCATCAGGTGGTGGGGCGTATGTCGTTGCCAGCACAAACTGGGGCCGGCCAGCCGGCCTAGTTGCCGGGGGATCACTGTTAGTTGATTACATGCTAACTGTAGCGGTTTCTGTCACGTCTGGGACTGAAGCGATTACTTCAGCGGTACCGGCGTTAGCAAATTATCAAGTCCTAATTGCTGTTTTGATTGTTTTAGCAATTATGGCGTTGAATTTACGGGGAATGCGGGAGTCCGCTTCGTTTTTAACGTTCCCAGTCTATTTCTTCATTATTATGATTGTTGGGATGATTATTTGGGGCATCATGAACATTGCTAGCGGTAACTTAACTTACCATGCGGCCGCCGCAGTTGGGGCACCGGTTCAAGGAATGACGTTAGTGTTATTCTTCCGGGCGTTCTCATCAGGGTCATCTTCCTTGACTGGGGTTGAAGCCATTAGTAATGCTGTGCCGAACTTCCGGCGGCCTAAGCGAAAAAATGCGGCGAACACTTTGGCAATTATGTCAATCGTCTTAGCCTTCTTCTTCGCTGGTATCACGTATTTGAGTTACTATTTGGGCATTAAACCGCAATCAGATAATACGGTCTTGTCACAAATTGCTACGGCAGTATTCGGCCATGGCTTGTTCTACTATTTATTACAACTTTCGACGGCCTTGATTTTAGCCGTGGCGGCCAACACTGGGTTTTCAGCCTTTCCAATCTTGGCGTACAACTTGGCTAAAGATAAGTTCTTGCCACATGCTTACATGGACCGTGGGGATCGCTTAGGCTATTCTAATGGGATTATCTCATTAGCCGTTGGGGCGATTGCCTTAATCTTTATTTTCCATGGTAAAACGACGCTCTTGATTCCGCTATATGCGGTCGGTGTGTTCGTCCCATTCACGTTGTCACAGTCTGGAATGATTGTGCATTGGTTCCGTGAACGTGGTCAATGGTGGTGGATGAAAGCGGCCGTTAACTTACTCGGCGCGTTAATTTCGCTCGTGTTAGTCGTCTTCTTATTCGGCTTACATTTTGCCAACGTTTGGCCTTACTTAATTGTTATGCCATTGCTGCTATACATGTTCTACCGCATCCATGTCCACTATATTCGGGTTGCCGCCCAATTACGAGTGGTGGCCAAAGAAAAAGCCGAATTGCACGATTACGATGGAGCGACGGTGATTGTGTTAGTTTCCAATGTCACGCGAGTAACGGCCCAAGCGGTCAACTATGCGCGTTCAATCGGGGATTATGTGATTGCAATGCATGTTTCGTTTGATGAAAATCCTGAAAAGGAACACAAGACGGCGGCCGAATTCAAGTCGACCTTCCCGGATGTGCGTTTCGTGGATATTCATTCATCGTATCGGTCAATCGCGACGCCAACCTTACGTTTCTGTGATGTCATTGCTAAACGAGCGGCGGAACGGAACTTCTCGACGACGGTCTTAGTGCCACAATTCGTACCGAAGAAGCCTTGGCAAAATATTTTGCATAACCAGACGAGTTTACGGTTACGAGCCGTCTTGAACTCACGGGAAAATATTATTGTTTCAACTTATAATTATCATTTAAAAGAATAGTTGTCTGATATAAAAATTTGGGCGTGGCACTGCTTAATCGCAGCCACGTCTTTTTTTAGGAATTGTGAACTAAGTGTGTACCTTTCCCTAAGTTTCGTTGAATCGAGTTGTCAACACTCTCAGAGATTTGTATAATTATCAGTAATAAACGAGAGAGGGGTTACGCGCAAATGATTAGATTTGAAATCTTAGTCTGCTTAGTGGCGACGATGATAATCTCCGCGATCTTAACGCCGTTTGTGCGAAAACTTGCGTTTAAAATTGGTGCGGTGGACAAACCAAATGTCCGGCGAGTAAATAAAGTACCAATGCCGACGATGGGTGGATTAGCAATCTTTATTGCTTATACCATTGGAACGACAGTGCTGTACTTAATGCATCAGTTTCCAACCCGAATATTTTTCGCCTTACTGGGTGGTGAGCTAATTATTTTAGCAACCGGGATTATTGATGATATTTACGAGTTAAAACCGCGTCAGAAGATGTTAGGAATAACGTTAGCTGCTTTAGAGGTTTACTTTATCGGTGGCATTCGCATGACGACCTTCACATTTCCATTTTTAGGTCTCGTGCATTTCCATTGGATGAGTTTACCAATTACGTTGCTATGGATTCTAGCGATTACGAATGCAATTAATTTGATTGATGGTTTAGATGGTCTGGCGACCGGAGTGTCAATTATTGCATTAAGTACCACTGGGATTATTGGGTTGTTTTTCTTAAATGCGAATACTTTCGTTTCACTATTAATTTTTACATTAGTAGCGGCGATGCTGGGCTTTTTACCGTACAATTTCTTTCCGGCCCGCATTTATTTAGGCGATACGGGTTCCTTATTCATCGGTTTTATGACGGCAGTTTTCTCACTATTCGGCTTAAAAAACGTTACGTTGATTTCTGTCGGCATTCCAGTGATGATTTTAGGCGTACCGATTACCGATACAGTTTATGCGATGATTCGCCGGATTTTAAATAAAAAACCAATTTCGCAAGCCGACAAACATCATTTGCATCATCGTTTGATGCAGCTCGGGTTAACGCACCGCCAAACGGTCATGGTCATTTATGGGATTGCCTTGATTTTCTCATTTATTTCCTTACTTTACCCAATTTCTTCATTGGGTGGGTCGATCTTATTAACGGTCGGACTGTTATTTGGTTTGGAGCTTTTCGTGGAAGCTATCGGGTTAGCTGGCGATAATCGTCAGCCACTGCTTGATTGGATTAAGCGCACGGTCGCGCGGTTTACTTCCAAGAGTAATCACTAATTGAATAAACTGTTACAGGTCTGCTTATCAGCAATGATGGGCAGACCTGTTTATTTTTTTAGTGGCTTTTATGTTAATTAAAGTTGCCTTTACGAAAACAATACAAGGGATTTACACAAACATCATTTTGAATTTACAATCGGCCAGTAATATTAAGAATGTTCCAACGGCAGTCAATGCATGGTCAGCCAAAAAGTGATCTTGCTCGCTCACGACATAGCACCGCCTACCCAGACTTGCTATTGTGGTTGACCAGTGTTGATTGTTCTAATTTTGATAGTAAATGGAGAAGGGGAGTTTCTATTATGAAGAAAACAGTGACATTAGGGGCGCTGGCCGTTACAATGACCATTTTATTAGCTGGTTGTGGTAGTAGTTCAGCCACTAGTACCAAGAATACTAGCAGCAGTAGTAGCAGTAATAGTTCCAAGACAACGAAGATTGTGGCCACCGGGTCAACCGCGTTACAACCATTAGTTGAACAAGCTGCTTCCGCTTTCCAAAACGATCACTCTAACGTTACCATTAACGTTCAAGGTGGGGGCTCAGGTGCTGGTTTAAGCCAAGTTGCCAAAGGCTCAGTCAATATCGGTAACTCTGATTTGTTTGCAGAAGAACAAAAAGGGTTAGACGCTAAAGGTTTAGTTGATCATAAAGTTGCGGTCGTTGGGATGACACCAGTAGTCAACAAAGACTCTGGGGTAACGAACGTGTCTAAAGAACAACTAGTTAAAATCTTCCAAGGCAAGATCACTAACTGGAAAGAAGTTGGCGGTAAGAGCGAAAAGATTACCGTTATCAACCGTGCCCAAGGTAGTGGGACGCGGGCCACATTTGAAAAATGGGGCTTAGATAACGCGAAGGTCGCGACGAGCCAAGAACAAGATTCTAATGGGACGGTTGAAAAAATCGTTTCAACGACGCCTGGGGCGATTAGTTACTTAGCCTTCTCATACGTTAAGAATGATTTACAAGCCTTATCCATCGACAATGTAAAACCAACTGAAGCGAACGTTGCGAATAACAAGTGGAAGATTTGGGCTTACGAACATATGTATACTAAGGGCCAACCAACTGGGGAATTGAAGACTTTCTTGACGTACATGACGTCTAAAGGTGTTCAAGATGGCTTAGTTAAGAAGTTAGGGTACATCCCGTTAACTTCAATGAAGGTTGATCGTGGTCAATCTGGTAACATTACAACTTTAAAATAATTAAATGAATTCAAAAAAATCGCTTACCGATAACTCGGTAGGCGATTTTTTTAATTGGTACTAACTGGAACTTCGTTAAATTGTTCACCTAAATCAGCAAAGCTGACTTGGCCGTTCAACAAATTAGTGATAGCGGTTTGGGTTGCCGCTAATTCAGGCGTGTTGACCGCAATGGTTTGGGTCACGGCGACGCCATAATCAGTCGACAAGGTGACCAGTGATTGTTGGGCTAAAAAGTAATTGAGTGGGTCAACTTGCCGGTAATCAATCGTGACCGCTAATTTAGTTTGGCGAAGTCGTTGGACTTTGCCAACTTGTTGAATCGCACCAACCGGGGTACTATTGTACGCGCGAATTAACCCCCCAGCACCGAGCTTAATGCCACCGAAGTAGCGGGTGACGACGGCTAAAACATCATGGACCTCATTTAATTTCAGTGCTTCTAAGATCGGCACGCCGGCGGTTCCGGATGGTTCACCATCGTCACTCATGCGTTGAATATGGTCGTCATCGCCAAGCAAGTAACCAAAGCAGTTATGGGTTGCTTTGTTGTGCGTGGCGCGAACGGTTGCTAATTTGGCTTGGGCGTCAGCTTCATCAGTAATGCGATATAGGCTGGCAATAAAACGTGATTTTTTAATCGTCTGTTCAAAGACGGTATCGGCGGTAATCGTGTAATAAGGTTGTGACAAAAAAATAACCTCCTAGCTAAGTTACGTATTTATTAAGTAAAGGGGGGCGACAAATGCAAGCAGAAGAATTATATGGTCGGCAATTATGTTTAACGCCGGCAGAAGCTCGTGAAATGCCAGCCACGACAGTTAAGTTGCCTAGTATGCAAGTGACTAAGACACTGATTCAATGTTGTCGTTGTGGCAGTGACTTGAATCGACAATTGGCCCAACTACCGGCCGCCCAATTTTATTGTTATCAGTGTTTAACATTGGGACGTGTGAGTACCCTCACTTCACTTTACCATATTCCGGAACCAAATAAATTCAAAGCTGATACAACTTTGACATGGACTGGTCAGCTTACAGCGGCGCAAGCAACTTGTGCCGCCGAACTACAACAACACTTTTCAAAACGTGAGCAGCATCTATTGTGGGCGGTGACGGGGGCTGGTAAAACTGAAATGTTATTTCCAGGAATTGCATGGGCCTTGGCACAAGGGTGGCGCGTCGCATTAGCGTCGCCAAGAGTCGATGTCTGTTTGGAATTATATCCGCGGCTGCAAGCAGCCTTTGCCCACTTACCCATTGCGCTGCTACACGGACACAATCCCGCCCCTTATCAATATTGTCAATTGACCATTTGTACGACCCACCAACTATTACGGTTTCGAGCGGCGTTCGATGTTTTAATTATTGATGAAGTTGATGCGTTTCCCTTTGCAGCCAATCCCCGCTTAGCGTATGCTGTCAAACAAGCCCGCAAGCCGGAGAGCGCGTTGCTCTATTTAACGGCGACACCTAGTCAGGCGTTGTTAAAACAAGTGCGTCACCGGACGTTGAGTATTAGTTATTTACCGTTGCGATTTCACCAACACTTGTTACCGCCAATTCGGGTAAGTTTGCAGCCGCGTTGGTGGGCCCAGTTCCAGCAAGGTCATTTGCCGACTAAATTGCGGCGATGGTTGCAGCAATATGTAACGGTGCACCAACGCTTTTTGATTTTTGTACCGCGCATAACGCAGTTAGCCGTGGTGCAACAAGTCATTGCGACGGCTTTTCCCACTTTGAAAGGCTTAACGGTGCATGCTGCCGATGCCCAACGATTAGAAAAAGTGCAAGCGATGCGGACTCAGCAAGTCCAATATTTAGTCACAACGACGATTTTGGAACGGGGGGTGACCTTTCCAGGGATTGATGTCATTGTGCTGGGGGCTGATGATGCGGTCTTTTCCACGGCGGCTTTAGTACAGATTGCTGGTCGCGCCGGACGCAGTGCCCAGCGACCGACGGGATTAGTTCGCATGGTCGTTAGCCACTATACGCGGCCATTAAAAGCCGCCCAGCGGCAGATTAAGCAAGTTAACCGAAAGGGGCGGCGCTTACGTGCAAAAATGTCTACTTTGTCAGCAACCACTGAGGTTTAAGTTGACCCTACCATGGCTCTTAAGCTGGCAAACGTGGCCGCATCCCGTCGTTTGTCCAACTTGTTGGCAGACTTTTGAGCGGATTACTCCTGCAACGGCTTGTATCAGTTGTGGCCGCCAACTTACCCGGCGACAAATGTGTTCCGATTGTCAACGGTGGCCGTCGCAGCCGCGCTTTTATAATCAAGCGCTGTTTTGTTACAATGCCGCCATGCATGACTATTTTCAACGGTACAAATTTCAAGGTGATTATCGCTTACGGGCCGTTTTTGCTGCGGCCATGCAACAGCGGTTAGCAACTTTAGCGGCCGACTGTGTCGTGGCGATTCCGGTGACCCCAGCAACGATGCAGTACCGCGGATTTAACCAAGTGACGGGGTGGCTCGGCACCGGTCTCAATGATCCGGTGGGACTGCAAACCATCGCGCAAACTAAGGCGCGGCCCCAGTCCCAAAAGACGCGAGCTGAACGGTTAACGACAAGCCAACCTTTTAGCTTATCGTCAACATTTACCGTTACTAATCAACGGGTCGTGATTGTTGATGACATTTATACGACTGGGCGAACGATTCGCCATGCGGCCGACTTGCTACTGGAAAGCGGTGCCAAGTCAGTGATTGGGCTAACCTTGGCACGATAAATAAAGCAATAAAGTGCCATATGGATTGTTAATTATAGCGCTTTCTATTATAATGAATTTAAGCAAAGTAATTAGAGAGTGGTCCTTTAATTACTTTGGGTACACAGTAATGTGTGTGAAGGGAGAGAAGATCTATGCTTAATTTTAATATTCGCGGTGAAAATATCGAAGTGACCCAAGCTATTCGTGACTACGTTCAAAAACGGGTGGGTAAATTACAAAAATTCTTTGACGAAAACGTTGATTCAACGGCCCACGTCAACTTGAAGATTCACCCAGACAAGACGGCTAAAGTCGAAGTAACGATTCCACTTCCCTATTTAGTTCTCCGGGCAGAAGAAACTTCTCCTGATATGTATGCGAGCGTTGATTTGGTAACCGACAAACTCGAACGCCAAATCCGTAAGTATAAGACCAAAGTTAACCGCAAATCCCGTGAAAAGGGTTATAAGTCGATTGACTTTGCAGCAACCGATGAAACAGTTGCCGCTGCTGATAACGATCAGGACGATAAGTTAGATGTTGTTCGTACAAAGCGTGTTAGTTTGAAACCAATGGATAATGAAGAAGCCATCCTGCAAATGGATATGCTTGGCCATGATTTCTTTATCTACGAGGATGCAGAAACGGACGCCATCAATATCGTTTATCGGCGTAACGATGGTCGCTATGGTTTGATTGAAACTGGCGACAATCAATAATATCAACGAGTAATCTAAGAACTGGCTAATTTTAGCCAGTTCTTTTCTTTTTTATAGCAGTTGATGATTGCCGCTGCCAGCTTGATTTTTGAATAATAATGGCGTCAGGCTTATCCAGTTTTGTGGTTGGAACCAGTCATGTTGGCGGTTATTTTTGTTCGGCATTGTGAAATGCGATTAACTCACTCTAATAATAACTAATTTCGAGAAAACGTCTTCAAAAATGTCGGTGCTGTAAGCCTGGCAACTGCCATTGCGGCCGACTCACAGCTGAATGGATTTTGCCATGCGAAAATGTGGCGCCGTTTCGAGGTCTCCGTCAAAATAGTGATTAATTGGTTGTATCAGGGACACTGGTTGTAAAACGTTTTTTCATACGGTGGTGCTCTTTGTACTATCCCGTAATCTAAAGCACGCCGTCAATAGCAACAAATGTCGACGGTTACCAAATACAGTTGTGAATGCTAGTCGGCGTTCACAATGTTTTGTTTGTGTAAATATCGCCACGGTATCGGTTTCATGAAGGTT
This sequence comes from Lactiplantibacillus fabifermentans DSM 21115, assembly GCF_000498955.2. Lineage (GTDB taxonomy): Bacteria > Bacillota > Bacilli > Lactobacillales > Lactobacillaceae > Lactiplantibacillus > Lactiplantibacillus fabifermentans. The sequence continues at coordinate 25,392 of NZ_AYGX02000077.1, forward strand.
GCGTTATTCCCATTCCGCTGAAATAATGTTAAAATGACAAATGGTACTTTATTTTGAGATTAGACTAACTAAAAATAATAACGATAATGATTTTTTGGAGAGGATACGTAAATGGCCAACATTTTAAAACGCTGGGTAGAAAGCGACAAGCGGATTATTCGGCGTCTCGACAAGACTGCTAATAAGGTTGAAGCTTATGCTGACGAATACGCCAAATTAAGCGATGCTGACTTACAAGCAAAAACGCCGGAATTCCGGGAACGATATAAAGAAGGCGAGTCGTTAGACGACTTATTGCCAGAAGCATTTGCCGTGGCACGTGAAGGTGCCAAACGGGTGCTTGGTTTATACCCGTTCCACGTCCAAATTTTAGGTGGGATCGTCTTACATCAAGGTGATATCGCTGAAATGAAGACTGGTGAAGGGAAAACTTTGACGGCCACGATGCCGGTTTACTTGAATGCCATTTCGGGTAAAGGGGTCCATGTCGTTACGGTTAACGAATACTTATCAGCGCGTGATGCGACTGAAATGGGTGAATTATATAATTGGTTAGGGATGAGTGTCGGGATTAACGGCGCTGAAAAATCTCCCGAAGAAAAACGGGCGGCTTATAATTCAGATATTACTTATTCAACCAATGGTGAAATTGGGTTCGACTATTTGCGTGATAACATGGTCGTTTACAAAGAAGATATGGTGCAACGCCCATTGAACTTTGCGATTATTGATGAAGTTGACTCGATTTTAATCGATGAAGCGCGGACGCCGTTAATTATTTCTGGGCAATCCGAAGGGACTTCCGGGATGTACAAACGGGCGGACCGCTTCGCTAAGACGTTGACTAAAGATACTGATTACAAAGTTGATTTGGAATCTAAGACGGTCGCCTTACTGGATGACGGGATTCGTAAAGCTGAAAAATACTTTGGCTTGGAAAACCTGTATGACACCGACAATACTGCTTTAAACCATTACTTGGATGAAGCTTTGCGGGCCAACTACATCATGTTGAAGGATAAAGATTACGTGATTTCTGATGGTCAAGCGATGATCGTTGATTCCTTTACTGGTCGGATCATGGAAGGCCGGCGCTTTTCAGATGGGTTGCATCAAGCCATCGAAGCTAAGGAACATGTTGAAATCCAAGAAGAAACTAAGACCATGGCCAATATCACTTACCAAAACTTATTCCGGATGTATAAGAAGTTATCTGGGATGACTGGGACGGCCAAGACGGAACAAGAAGAATTCCGTGAAATTTACAACATGGAAGTTATCACGGTACCAACCAACCGGCCAATGATTCGTGATGACCGTTCTGATTTGCTTTATCCAACGTTGCGCAGTAAGTTCAACGCCGTGGTTAAAGAAATTCAAGAATTACATGAAAAGGGCCAACCAATGTTAATTGGGACCGTGGCCGTTGAAACGTCCGAATACTTGTCACAACGGTTAGACGAAGTCGGGATTCCGCACGTGGTCTTGAATGCCAAGAATCATGCGAAGGAAGCTGATATCGTTGCGAACGCTGGTCAACGTGGGGCCGTAACGATTGCGACCAACATGGCCGGTCGTGGGACTGATATTAAATTGGGACCGGGTGTCAAAGAAGCGGGTGGCTTAGCCGTTATTGGGACCGAACGTCATGAATCACGACGGATCGATAACCAGTTACGTGGCCGGGCCGGCCGTCAAGGTGACCCTGGTATGTCACAATTCTACTTATCTTTGGAAGATGACTTGATGTTACGTTTCGGTTCGGAACGGATTAAGAACTTCTTGCAACGAATGAATGTGGAAGATGACGATGCCGTTATCCAATCACGGATGATTACCCGCCAAGTTGAATCCGCTCAAAAACGGGTTGAAGGTAACAACTACGATTCTCGTAAGAACGTCTTGCAATATGATGACGTGATGCGGGCTCAACGGGAAGTTATTTATGGCGAACGGCAACAAGTGATTGAAGAAGAAAAATCATTGAAGCCAGTTATTTTACCGATGATTAAGCGGACCGTTGAACGCACGGTGCAATTGCATACGCAAGGTGATAAGAAGTCTTGGGATTTAGCCGCGATTGTCGACTTTGCCCAAGCAGCAATGGTTAAGGAAGATTCAATCAGCGAAGCGGACTTAAAAGATATGTCCCAAGCAGATATTGAAAAAGACTTAATGGATCGCGTTGAAAAGATTTACGCCGACAAAGCTAAACAACTTTATGATGAAGGCCAAATGTTGGAATTCGAAAAAGTCGTTATTTTGCGCGTGGTCGATTCACATTGGACGGATCACATTGACGCGATGGATCAATTACGTCAATCCATCGGGTTACGTGGTTATGGTCAGTTGAACCCATTAGTTGAATACCAACGTGATGGTTACCGGATGTTTGAAGAAATGGTTGCCGATATCGATTACGATACGACCCGGCTCTTCATGAAGTCCGAAATTCGTCAAAATATCCAACGTTAATTGAACAAATTACTTTATGAAAACGTAGTTGGGTAAAAGTTACCTGACTGCGTTTTTTATCAAACTAAAATAAGTTGAAAGTAGGGGTCTTTGTGGAATTAAGTGAATATAAACATCTGATTGAAGAAATGCAAAGCGCCGTCACCGACTTTAGGGGGTCGCTTTGACTTAGATGCCTTGAATGAAAGCATCCAAGAAAATGAAGCCCGGATGGCCGAACCTGGTTTTTGGGACGACCAAGCGGCTGCCCAAAAAGTCATTGATGAAAATAACGTGTTAAAGGGTAAGTTTGATGCTTATCAGACGTTAGCCGATGAAGTCGGTGATTTGGCGGTGGCGTACGAATTGTTGAATGAAGAACCAGACGCCGACATGCAAGCGGAGTTTGAGACGGATTTCGAAAAAGCACAACATGATTTACAACAATATCGGTTGAACCTGTTATTAGATGGTCCGTATGATCGCAATAATGCGATTTTGGAAATTCATCCGGGTGCTGGTGGGACGGAATCTCAAGATTGGGGTGCCATGCTCTTACGAATGTATACGCGCTGGGCAGCCAGTCACAACTTTTCGGTTGAAACCGTGGACTATCAAGCTGGTGATGAAGCCGGCATTAAGAGTGTCACCTTGCTGATTAGCGGGCATAATGCGTACGGTTATTTACGCTCGGAAAAAGGCGTGCATCGCCTCGTGCGGATCTCGCCATTTGACGCGGCTGGGCGCCGGCATACGTCATTTGCCAGTGTGGATGTGATGCCAGAATTGGATGATACGGTTGATGTCGATATTCGGCCAGACGATTTGAAGGTCGATGTTTATCGGGCCAGCGGGGCTGGTGGTCAGCATGTTAACAAGACTTCATCAGCGGTACGCATCACGCATATTCCAACCGGTATCGTGGTCGCTAGTCAAGCGCAGCGGTCACAATTGCAAAACCGGCAAACGGCGTTAAATATGTTGCGGGCCAAATTATATGAACGTGAAGAAGAGAAAAAAGCGCAAGAACGGGCGGCTATTCAAGGTGAGCAAATGGACATTGGCTGGGGCTCACAAATTCGCTCCTATGTTTTCCATCCTTATACGATGGTTAAAGACCATCGGACGAATTTTGAAACTCATGATGGTCAGGCGGTCATGGACGGTAATTTAGATCCGTTTATTGATGCGTATTTGCAATGGCGATTAGCCCAAAAGAATCCACAATAAGTGGTTGAAATACTAAGTTGACTTAGCTATCGGTGAGTTAACTTAGTATTTTTTTGATTATCAGTCTTATAATAATTAAGTATAAAAACGTTGATAACAGGCACTTAGCGGGTGAAACGGCGTTGGTCTGAACCCACAAAAATGCTATACTAACTTCAGAGTTTAACGTTAGGAGTGCGCGCATGCAGGTTTTAAAAGTATTCGAATTGTTCTTATTACAACCACTACTTTGGTTAGGGTTGTTGCGGAGCTATTTAAACGCTCAACGACGAGTGAATTATGAACGGCATCATTTTCGCAGTGCGATTGAGCCGCAATTGCTCGAAGTTCGGCATTTTTTTAGTGACGGCTTAGGGTTAGGCGTCATCGCGACGATTATTAGTTTGGGTTTAGGAATCGTTGTGGCACCAGTTTGGGTCGTGATTTATGAACTATTAGCGATTGTCAGTTTAATCGTGATTCCATTCGGCTTAGTACCCATGACTGTTTTTGGGGTAAGTTGGCTGATTTATTGGATTTACAGTCCCAAACTCAGTGGTGTTAGTGACGTTTTGCAACGGCATGGCGTCTTAACGACTAGTATGAGTAGCGGCGTCTTAACGACTAGTATGAGTAGCGGCATCTTAGTCAACGGGTTGTGGCTCGCAGCGCTTGTTTTATTAGCGACTGCGGCGATTTTATGGCGCCATCATCGGCAAGTCGCCTCACCACAAATTCAACCTGACCAACGTGGAAAACGAATTGTCCGTTATCGGTGGCAACAATTGCTAGTCGTCCCAGTGGGGGTACTCGTTCCCGGTGACTGGCTACATGCTACGCTAAGTTGGTGGCCAGTCTTTAGCGTTGGCAATCGGTCGTTTGGCGTGTTACTATTGCCACTCCTAGTGGGCGCCAGCGTCCGCGTTTATAAACAGTTACCAAGCTTGGCTTGGCGACGATTGGCTAAAAACTATGCTTGGTTAGCTGCCATCAGTGTCGTCTTCGCACTAATTGCGTTTTTCACCACTTGGAGTCCGCAGTGGCTGGTCGGACTGATTGTATTGGTGACCGTGTTAACTTGGCTAATGTTAGCGCAGCATCGTTACCGCGATCAGCATCAGCAGTTCTGGTTTTCTGATACGGATCAAGGGGTGCGCGTAATTGGGCTACGGCCGCATACGCCGGCTGATAAATTAAACCTTAGTATCGGTGATATTATTTTGGAATGCAATCGGATACCGGTGCATACGGAAGCGCAATTTTACGCGGCAATTTTAAAAAGCCCAACCTACGTGCATTTAAAAGTTCGCAATGTTCAGCAAGAGTTAATTATTACCGAAACAGCAATTTATAATGGGGCTCCACACGAGTTAGGGATTGTGTTATTCAGTGATCAGGAGGATTAACGACCATGGATAAGATTTTAGTGGTAGATGATGAACCAGCGATTGTAACGTTGTTGTCTTACAATTTGAAACAAGCTGGCTATGAAGTGGTGACGGTCACTGATGGGGAAGCCGCCTTAAATTTAGGACTACAACAACCGTATACGTGTATTTTGTTAGATTTGATGTTACCAAAGCTTGATGGGATGGAAGTGACTAAACGCTTACGCCAAGAAAAGGTTCGGACGCCGATTATTATTGTAACGGCCAAGAGTGATGAGTTTGATAAAGTGTTTGGCTTGGAATTAGGCGCTGATGACTATATTACGAAACCTTTCTCACCGCGGGAAGTGTTAGCCCGGATCAAAGCGGTGATTCGACGCGTCACGCCGGTAGAAACTGAGCCGACTCCGAGTGTGGCGGCGCCCGCTAATCGGGCCATCATGACGGTTGGGGACTTACAAATTGATCAAAATAAGTATCGGGTTAGTCGCAATGGGGAAAATATTAGCTTAACGCCCAAAGAGTTTGAACTACTGGTTTACTTTATTGAACGTGAAGGCCGGGTCTTAAGTCGTGATGCCATTTTAAATCATGTTTGGGGTTATGATTACGCCAGTGAAACGCGCATCGTGGATATTCATATTTCCCATTTGCGTGAAAAAATTGAACTAGACCCGAAAAAGCCCCGTTTGATTAGAACGGTCCGCGGATTCGGTTATGAATTCGTAGGTGATGAACATGTCTAATCAATGGCAGCAGACGGTGCGCCTGCTGACGTTAGAAAATATTTTTGCCATTATGTTGGGCTTAGTCGTCTTACAACAGTTCTCCCCGATTCATTGGTCAGTGGCCTTGGTCGGGGCTTTGTTGTTAGCGGTGCTAGTCTTAGCCGTTTTTGAGGGGGCCTTTGTCTGGTACCAACAAAAAGAACGGCAAAAAACAATTGATCGCATGGAGTCCAAGCTACGCCAAATGAGCAGTCAACAATTTCCGCCGCATATTTTATTGCCACAAAGCGATCCGTTATATAGTTTGTCACAAGCGGTCAATCAGTTGGAAAGCTATCAGCGAAGTCAAACGCGGCGCGCTGAACTGCAAGAAAAAGAATTAATGATGATTATGCGGTATTTGCCGGTGGGCGTAATGGTCATTGACCACCATCGCCAAGTGCAATTATCTAACCCGGCGATGAGTGAATTGTTACATCAGTCGATTAATACGGTGGCGCATTTATATACGAAAGATATTCAATTGTATGCTTTGACCAAAGTGATTGAAGATACGATAGCCACGCAAAAAAATCAACGGGCAACCATCACGTTGACGCCAGCGCCAAATACGCAAGTGGTGGAAGCGACGACGGTATTTATTCAAAATAGTCGCTCTCATTTTCAAATTGTCTTAATGTTATATGATATTACGGAAGTTTATATGATTGAACAAATGCAAGATGATTTTGTCAGCAATGCTAGTCACGAATTGAAAACGCCAATTACGGCGATTGCGGGCTTTACTGAAACCTTACTCGGTGGGGCGAAGGACGATCCGGAAACCTTAGACCAATTTTTGAAAATCATTGCCGATGAGAGTCAACGCTTAATTGACTTGATTCAAGATGTCTTATCGTTATCCCGAATTCGGGCACAAAATACAACCAAATTAACGATGCAAAGTGTTAAGCTCAAACGGCTGGTGAGTCAAGAATTGTCGGTCCAGCAACAAGCAATCGAACAACGGCATTTGACCGTTGAGGCTAATATTGATGATGCGATTGCGGTCGTGGCCGATCAACAAAAGCTCGGGCAAATCGTTAAGAATTTAATTTCGAATGCAATTAAGTATAATCGTCCGGGCGGTACGGTGACAATTAGTGCCACAGCTAGTCCTGAGCAGTGGTATTTGACGGTTAAAGATACCGGGATTGGGATCAGTGCCGATGACCAGCAGCGAATCTTTGAACGCTTTTATCGCGCTAGTCCATCACGGTCACAGCAAGTGGTTAGTGGGACCGGACTAGGCCTAGCTATCGTCAAAGAACTGGTGACTGCGATGCATGGTCAGATTAGTGTAATGAGTCAACGCGGTGTTGGAACGACGATGACCGTGACCTTACCGTTAAAACCAACTGAATAATCATGATGAAGTGTCTGGTAGGTTATCAGGCACTTTTTTTGCGTAATTTTTACAAAATATGGGATTGGGACCGCTTTTTACCCAGCTTAAATAAATAATTTTATAAAAAATCGGTTGGTGATTGGGTGATTAATGATGGCGACAAAGTGCGTCAGGACAACGTTGAGCCGCCTAATGGTTTGTAATGTAAAGGTATTTGAAATATGTATTTACACAATCTTTACAAAACGCCTATCAAGTATTTACACAAACTTTGTATTATTGATATTGAGCAATGGGTAGGAGGTATTTTGTTATGAAAAAAAGTCGGGTCATCCAATTACTAGGACTGATCTTGATTGGCGTTTTAGTTGGTTTCGGTTATCATAACCGGACGCAAACTAACGCCGGCGAGTCAATCACCGCAGTTGGTTCCACCGCCTTACAGCCGTTAGTCGAGGCCGCGGGTGAGCAGTATAGTACTGAACATACCGGTGTTTTCATTAATGTGCAGGGGGGCGGTTCCGGTACCGGCCTTAGTCAAATTCAATCAGGAGCTGTTGCGATTGGTAATTCTGATATTTTTGCGGAAGAACAATCCGGGATCGATGCGAGCAAGCTAAAAGATCATCGGGTTGCCGTTGTCGGAATTGCCCCGATTATTAACAAAAAAACAGGCGTCACAAACTTAACGAAGGCTCAGTTAATTAAAATTTTCACGGGTAAGATTACTAACTGGAAAGCAGTTGGTGGGAAGAACTTGCCGATTGTTTTAATTAACCGGGCCCAAGGTTCCGGAACGCGGAAAACTTTTGAAAGTTATGCGTTAGATGGACGTAAGAGTGCTGACTCTCAAGAACAAGATTCTTCTGGGTTGGCCCGCTCCATCGTCGCGAGTACGCCGGGTGCCATTAGTTATGTGGCCTTTTCATACTTAGACAGTTCAGTCGCTACGGTGACCGTCGATGGCGTTAAGCCAACGGAAGCCAATGTCCGTAATAATCATTGGAAGATTTGGTCATATGAACATTTATATACCGGATTACACCCAAATCAATTAACAAATAAATTTATTAATTACATTTTATCAACCGCTGTTCAAAAGAAATTGGTCAAACAGTTAGGTTATATTTCGGTCCATGATATGCAAGTGCAGCGGAGTGCGACCGGTAAAATTTCAACCGTGAAATGAGGGGGATCGCATGGATAAAATTCGAGCGAGCTTATTAAAAAAATCTGTCGCTACTAAAATTGAGCGCCGTGGTAAAATCTTGAGTTTATCATGCTTGGCGTTGATTATTGTTGTTGTCTTTTTAATCTTTTACTTTGTCGCTTCACGTGGCTTAGCAACTTTCTTTGAAAATCATATTAATCTATGGCAGTTCTTGAGCGGGACGCAATGGAACCCCGGGACGACTGGTACGAACGGTCAACCCGCTGTTGGGGCCTTACCAATGATTGTCGGGTCATTTTTAATTACCATCTTATCAGCCTTGATTGCCACGCCATTTGCGATTGGGACGGCGGTCTTTATGACTGAAATCTCACCAAAACGTGGGGCGCAAATCTTGCGGCCGGTCACGGAATTATTAGTTGGGATTCCGTCAGTTGTTTATGGGTTTATCGGGTTACAAGTTGTCGTACCATTTGTCCGCAATACTTTTGGCGGTAGTGGTTACGGCATCTTATCCGGGACATTTGTGTTATTCGTCATGATCTTACCAACCGTGACCTCAATGAGTGCGGATGCCTTGAATGCGGTGCCGCGTTACTATCGGGAAGCTTCATTAGCCTTAGGGGCCACCCGCTGGCAAACAATTTACAAAGTCGTTTTACGGGCCGCCATTCCCGGAATGTTAACGGCGATTGTCTTCGGGATGGCGCGGGCTTTTGGGGAAGCGTTGGCCGTACAAATGGTTATCGGGAATGCGACCTTGTTACCACAAAACTTAGTTTCACCAGCTTCCACGTTAACGAGTATCTTGACGATGGGGATTGGGAATACGGTCATGGGTTCATTACAAAACAATGCGCTCTGGTCGTTAGCGATGATTCTGTTGTTGATGTCCTTAGTCTTCAACTTAGTGATTCGTTATATTGGACGAAAGGGGAAATTGAACAATGAACGCTAAACGAGCTGACAAACTGGCAACGGGAATTCTGTATTTCGTCGCGGGCCTAGTTGTCCTAATCTTAGTGGCCTTATTAGGCTATATCTTAGTTCAAGGGGTGCCCGAGATTTCTTGGCACTTCTTGACGTCACCAGCCCTAGCTTTTGAAGCTGGTGGTGGGATTGGCATTCAATTGTTCAATTCCTTCTACTTGTTATTCTTAGCGTTATTGATTTCACTGCCAATTTCGCTAGGGGCTGGGATCTATTTGAATGAATACGCGCCCCAAAATACCTTAACGGGTTTAGTACGGACGACGATTGAAATCTTGAGTTCATTACCTTCTGTCGTGGTTGGGTTGTTCGGTTACTTGTTCTTCGTCGTGCAATTCAAATTAGGCTTCTCGATTTTATCAGGGGCCTTTGCGTTAACCGTTTTTAACTTACCGATTTTGACGCGTAGTATTGAAGAAGCGTTAGCTAATATTGATGATAATCAACGTGAAGCCGGTTATGCGTTAGGCTTGTCACGTTGGGAAACGGTCACTAAAATCGTGGTGCCCGCGGCCTTACCAAGTATCATTACCGGGGTTGTCTTGAGTGCCGGACGGATTTTCGGGGAAGCTGCCGCGTTAATCTATACAGCGGGTCAAAGTGCCCCCGCATTAAACTTCAGCGACTGGAATCCGTTCAATATTAGTAGTCCATTGAGCCCGATGCGGCCCGCCGAAACGTTGGCAGTCCATATTTGGAAAATTAACTCTGAAGGGATTATGCCTGACGCCAAAGCTGTGTCAGCCGGGGCTTCGGCCGTGTTAATCATTGCCGTCTTACTCTTTAACTTCTTGGCACGTTGGCTCGGCAAGCGCTTGTACAAACATTTAACCGCTGAATAAAGGAGGCCTTTTCAATGGCAGATAACACGAGTATGACCACGGATCAACGTAATATTATGAAATTTGATCCGAAAGCCCATGAAATTGCGCTTTCGACGGAAGATTTACACGTCTTTTACGGTAAATCGGAAGCTATTTCAGAAGGTGACTTGCAATTCGAGCGTTACAAGATTAGTGCGTTAATTGGGCCTTCTGGTTCTGGTAAATCAACTTATTTACGTTCGCTCAATCGGATGAATGACCGGATTGCGACCGTTAACGGTAAGATTATGTATCGGGGCTTAGACATTAATAGTAATGATATTGACGTTTATGAAATGCGGCGTCATATCGGGATGGTTTTCCAACGCCCGAATCCGTTTGCTAAGTCCATCTATGAAAATATCGCGTTTGCGTTACGGCAACGTGGGATGAATAACAAACAAGAACTTGATGAAATCGTGGAACGGTCGTTACGGCAAGCCGCCATGTGGGACCAAGTCAAAGATGACTTGAATAAGAGTGCTTTAGCGCTATCTGGTGGGCAACAACAACGGTTATGTATTGCCCGCGCGATTGCGATTAAGCCTGACATCTTATTGCTTGATGAACCGGCGAGTGCCTTGGACCCGGTCTCAACGAGTCAAATTGAAGATACCTTATTGGAGTTGAAGCAAAATTACACGATTATCATCGTGACGCATAATATGCAACAAGCGTCACGGATTAGTGACTACACGGCGTTCTTTAACTTAGGGAAAGTCTTAGAATATGCTGAAACTGGTGATATTTTTACGAACCCTAAAGTTGATCTGACGAACGACTACATTTCGGGTAATTTTGGTTAGGAGGACCGCGGATGAGTACAATTTTAACGACTGAAAATTTAAGCCTGTTTTATGGCAAAAAAGAAGCCTTAAAAGGCGTTAATATGAGCTTTGAAAAAACTGGAATTACGGCCTTAATTGGCCCATCTGGTTGCGGGAAGTCCACCTTTTTACGTTGCTTGAATCGAATGAATGATTTGATTCCAGGCGTTACGATTACTGGTGATGTGAAGTTCAACGGTGAAAACATCTACGCACCGACGACTGATACCGTGCAACTGCGTAAAGAAATCGGGATGGTGTTCCAACAACCGAACCCGTTTCCATTTTCAATTTATGAAAATGTTGTCTATGGGTTACGGTTAGCCGGTGTCCGTGATAAAGAAACCTTGGATGCCGCCGTGGAAAAAAGTTTGAAACAAGCCGCTATTTGGGATGAAGTTAAAGACCGATTACACGTTAATGCCTTAGCTTTATCAGGTGGGCAACAACAACGGGTTTGTATTGCACGGGTCTTAGCAGTCGAACCCGATATTATCTTATTAGATGAAGCTACCAGTGCGTTAGACCCGGTTTCTAGCCATATGATTGAAATGACGCTATTGAATTTACGACACGATTACACTATCATAACTGTTACGCATAATATGCAGCAGGCTTCACGAATTTCTGATCGCACGGCGTTCTTCCTGAATGGCGAGTTGATTGAGGTGAATGACACCAAACAGATCTTTATGAATCCGGTTAAACAAGAAACCAATGACTATATTTCAGGACGATTTGGTTAGGAGGAAAAACCATGCGACGATTATTTGATGACGAGTTAAACGATATTGATGCTAACTTCACCGAAATGGGGATGATGGTCAGCGAAACGATTGAAAAGGCCGTGAAAGCCTTTATTGATCATGACCGGGAATTAGCCCAAGAGATTATTGATAATGATGCCCGAATCAATGAACGGGAAGTTGAATTAGAGCAAAAATCATTTGAAATGATTGCTTTGTACCAACCAGTTACGTCCGATTTACGGGAAATTGTGACGATTTTAAAGGCGGTTTCCGAATTGGAACGGATGGCCGACTATGCCCGCAATATTGCCCACGCGACAATTCGGGTCAAAGGGCACGTCCGGGTTCCAGAAATTGAAGCCCAATTATCTGAAATGGGTAATCGGGTCCGCAAGATGGTCGAAGAAATGCTCTCCGCTTATGTGAAGAGTGACGACGTGGCGGCCCGCAAAGTGGCCGCCAAAGATGCCAAAGTTGGTGAAATGTACGATAAAATCAACGAAAAAGGGATCTCGAAGATGGAACGCCATCCCGACACCGTCATTGGGGCCACTGACTACTTGAATGTTGCCAGTTACTTGATGCGCATCGGCGCGCTGGTCACCAATGTTGGGGAATGGATTGTTTATTTAAACACCGGTAAAATTATTGAACTTAATCCGGAAAGCTCGAATTTGGTTTAGTTAATCTTAAATAATCTCTAAAGCCGGTTCATCTCATTTGCAACCGGCTTTTAGTCTTAGTAAGATGTAGTTAGACCATTACTGACTAATAAACAATGAGGTGTCTAATTATGAAAACTAATACTAATAAAAAATTAACTAAATCTAATGATCGCATTATCGCCGGCGTCTTAGGTGGGATTGCCGAATATCTACAATGGAATGCCAATGTGTTACGGGTGTTATTCGTCTTGTTGACGATTGCGACCCATGGCTTTGGAATTTTGTTATACTTATTACTGATGACAATTATGCCAAGTAAACCAGAACGTGCTGGTTTCTTTGAACAAATGCGGCAAGCTGGTTCCGGTCAAAGTACCCAAGCCACTAAACAACCTCAAGGACGTAAAGAGATTCATAATGTCCATGAAGAGGATGATCCGCGCCACTAAGATAATGGAGTGATAGAGAAGTGGGCTTTTGGAAACGTATCTTAATTAATACCGTCCTGTTTATTGCGATTGCAGGATTTTTTCAAAATAATTTTCACGTCGCCAACATTTGGATTGCGCTGATAGCAAGTGTTGTGCTCGCATTCTTAAATGCCGCCGTCAAACCGTTTTTGGTATTACTATCGTTACCAATTACGTTAATAACGTTGGGATTATTTAGTATTGTGATCAATGGTTTTATGTTGCAATTGACGTCATATTTTGTCGGCAAGAGCAACTTTGGCTTTTCAAGTTTTGGAATGGCGGTCGTCGTTTCAATTTTGATGTCATTAGCCAATGTCATTGTGTCTAATTTTTTCTCAAAGAGTGGCGTAAATGGTGATTAAAGCGCTTTAAAGTGCTAAGATTAACAGATAGGAATGATCCGTTTTCAGTCAAAAAGTGTAGGGGCTTGAAAGAGTGTTGTAATAGCAACACTGGACTCGCCGCCTACACTTTTTTTAACTGAACGATTTGGGAGGGATTAACTTGGCAGGAAGCGTAACTGTTGCCGACTTAGTAAAGAATACGCGCTTGGATGTCTACCATGGCGCCAAGCTATTAGCTGATAAAGAAATTACAACTAGTGATATTTCACGTCCAGGACTCGCACTCACGGGCTACTTTAACTATTACCCGCGTGAACGGGTCCAATTATTGGGCAAAACTGAAACCGCTTATTCGAAAAATATGAGCCATGATGAACGCTTGATGATTTTTCGGAAAATGTGTCAATTGACGACCCCGGCGTTTGTGATTTCAACCGGGTTACCCGTGCCGGCAGAACTTGTTCAAGCCGGTGAAGAAAATGGGGTGCCAATTTTAGGCACTAAAATGACTTCATCACGGGTATTAAGTAATATGACCAACTACCTCGAAGGTAAGTTGGCAGAACGCCAATCAGTCCACGGCGTCTTAGTCGATATTTACGGTCTCGGGGTCTTGATTACGGGTGATTCTGGCGTTGGTAAGAGTGAAACGGCGTTAGAATTAGTCAAGCGTGGCCATCGTTTAATTGCAGATGATCGTGTCGATGTTTATCAACAAGATGAACAAACTTTGGTGGGGGAAGCCCCTAAAATTTTAAATCATTTGCTTGAAATTCGTGGGATTGGGATTATCGATGTCATGAATTTATTTGGGGCCGGTGCGGTTCGTCAAGATACCGATATCGATCTCATCGTTCACTTAGAGAATTGGACGCCTGACAAGCAATTTGATAGACTAGGAAACGGAGAACAGTCCCGGAAATTCTTTGATGTAGAAGTGCCACAAATTTCGATTCCCGTTAAGACTGGGCGGAACTTGGCCATCATTATTGAAGCAGCGGCGATGAACTTCCGTGCTGAAAGTATGGGGTATGACGCTACTAAAGTCTTTGATGATAATTTGAACTCCTTAATCAAAGAGAATTCGGCGCACGACGCTCACAAGTAATAAGGAGATGGCAAGCGCTTGAAAACCGTTTTAGGTGCCTTAAACCCAATTGCGTTGAAACTTGGCCCAATTGAGGTTCACTGGTATGGGGTGATTATTGCGACGGCAGTTGTCATTGCGGTCGCGTTAGCGGTTCGCGAAGGCGCTCGTCGCGGCATTCGACCCGATGATATTTATGACATGATTTTATGGGCATTACCGTTTACGTTAATTGCGGCCCGCCTGTATTATGTCGTTTTCCAGTGGTCGTATTACAGTCAAAATCCCGGTGAGATTGTTCGCATTTGGGATGGTGGGATTGCCATTTACGGGGGCCTGATTGGGGCCGCCATCGTCGTAGTCCTATTTTGTCGTTCGCGGTTTGTCCCAGTCTGGTTAATGCTTGATGTGGCCGCTCCGACCGTTATTATGGGTCAAGGTATTGGGCGGTGGGGTAACTTTATGAATCAAGAAGCTTTTGGTCGCGTGACCAGTTTGAGCTTTTTGCAAGGGTTACATTTACCACAATGGTTAATTAATCAGATGTACATTAATGGTGCATACCGGCAGCCCACGTTCTTATATGAATCCGTTTGGGATTTATTAGGCTTCGTTTTCTTAATGACGACGCGCCATAAGCACGGCTTATACAAGCAAGGCGAAGTCTTCTTGGCTTACGTTGCGTGGTATTCGTTTGGGCGGTTCTTTACCGAAGGCATGCGGACCGATTCGCTGATGTTATTTAATGTCATTCGAATTTCGCAAGCCTTATCAGTCGTCTTATTTATTGGTAGTATCGGCTTGATCATTTGGCGGCGCCGTCGCTTGACCGATAACCGCTGGTATTTGGATGGTTCGGGGCAAAAAGTAGACACAGAAAATTAGTAGATTAAGAGGGTTATTTGGATGACAGAAAAAATTGCCGTTTTAGGTGCTGGCTCGTGGGGCAGCATCTTGGCGAACTTATTGGATGAAAACGGAAATGAGGTCCGGCTTTGGTCGTATTCGCCTGCACAAGTGGCGGAATTAAACGATCACCACACCAATGAACGTTATGTCCATGATTTTCATTATTCCGAGTCACTGACCGCCTATTCCGACTTGGCAGCCGCCCTCGATGGGGTTGCAGCGATTTTGTTCGTTGTGCCAACTAAAGCAATTCGTAGCGTGGCCCAACAAGTGGCGGCCGTGTTAGCACAAACCGGTAACCGACCGATTATCGTGCATGCTAGTAAGGGGCTTGAATTAGGCACCCACAAACGCTTGTCACAAGTGTTGGCGGAAAAAATTCCCGCCGATTTGCGGCAAGCCATCGTGGTCTTATCGGGCCCAAGTCATGCCGAAGAAGTCGCAAAGCGTGATATCACGTTGATTACGGCAGCTAGTGAGGATGACGATGCGGCCAAACTCGTTCAAGATGCCTTTATGAACGACTATTTCCGCATTTACACGAATCATGATGTCATTGGCGTGGAATTAGGCGCGGCGCTTAAAAACATCATTGCTTTGGGTGCTGGGGCGTTGCATGGTTTAGGCTACGGTGACGATGCCAAGGCCGCATTAATGACGCGGGGACTCGCCGAAATTAGTCGTTTGGGCGTGGCGTTAGGTGCGGAACCCTTAA
The DNA here is from genome assembly GCF_000498955.2 of Lactiplantibacillus fabifermentans DSM 21115. Taxonomy (GTDB): domain Bacteria; phylum Bacillota; class Bacilli; order Lactobacillales; family Lactobacillaceae; genus Lactiplantibacillus; species Lactiplantibacillus fabifermentans. Next base: position 41,351 of record NZ_AYGX02000077.1, read on the forward strand.
CATTTATTGGTTTGTCCGGCGTCGGTGACTTGATCGTCACTGCGACTAGTGTGCATTCACGCAACTGGCGAGCAGGTAACGAATTAGGAGCCGGACAAGATTTACAAACGGTTATTGATACGATGGGCATGGTCATTGAAGGGATTCCTTCGACCAAAGCCGCGTATGAATTAGCACAGCAACAAAATATTGAAATGCCGATTACTGAGGCGATTTATGATGTATTATATAAGGGTGCGGATATTAAAGAAGTCATCCCACAATTAATGCGTCGTGAGGGTAAACCGGAAATTCAATAGTGTAAATATTTTATTTCACCATACTTAGGAGGATTATCACATGTCGAAAGTTAGAAAAGCGGTCATTCCGGCCGCCGGTTTAGGAACACGTTTTTTACCTGCCACTAAGGCAATGCCCAAAGAAATGTTACCAATCGTTGATAAGCCAACGATTCAATTCATCGTCGACGAAGCTCGCAAGTCGGGTATCGAAGACATTGTTATCGTAACGGGTAAGAGCAAGCGTAGTATTGAAGATTACTACGATTCCAATCCTGAATTGGAAGATAACTTGCGTGAAAAGCACAAGGAAGAAATGTTGAAGTTAGTTCAAGAAACTACTGACATTAACTTATACTTCATCCGTCAATCCCATCCGCGCGGTTTAGGAGACGCTGTTTTAACGGCGAAAGCTTTCGTAGGCGACGAACCGTTCGTCGTTATGTTAGGCGATGACTTGATGGAAGATAAAGTGCCATTGACGAAACAACTCATGAACAGCTATGACAAGACACATGCGTCGACGTTAGCTGTCATGAAGGTGCCTCACGAGGAAGTTTCTAAGTACGGCGTGATTAATCCTGAAAGCGAAAAAGAACCTGGTTTATACAATGTTAATAACTTTGTTGAAAAACCAAGCCCTGAAGATGCGCCAAGTGACTTGGCAATCATCGGTCGTTACTTATTAACACCAGAAATTTTTGATGTTTTGGAAAATCAAAAACCAGGTAAGGGCGACGAAATCCAATTAACGGATGCCATCGATACCTTGAACAAGACGCAACGCGTGTTTGCCCATGAATTTAAAGGGACCCGGCACGATGTTGGTTACAAGTTCGGTTATTTGAAGACTACCATTGAATATGGGTTGACCCATCCTGATGTTAAAGATGACTTACGCGCTTATATTAAAGATTTAGGCGTTAAGTTGACGAAGGAAGATACTAAACCAACGTCCAGTAAGAAATCAACTAAATAATTAATTCGTTCCAACGAGATGGTCAACGCGGTTTGTTGGCCATCTTTTTATATTGATATGCCCACAGTTATCAACGTTTTCAGTTGTGTACAAACAACTTAGTCGACAAATGTAATTTTTGGGGGTATATTAAGCCACATAGTATTTTAGTGAGAGGGGTCTTTAGAAATGGCAAAGAGTTACGACGTGATTATTATTGGTGCCGGTCCTGCTGGGATGACGGCGGCCTTATATGCTTCACGGGCCAACTTATCAGTGTTACTGTTAGATCGCGGTATCTACGGTGGCCAAATGAATAATACCGCCGCAATCGAAAATTACCCAGGTTTCAAATCGGTGCTTGGTCCAGATTTGGCGAAGGACATGTATGAATCCTCAACCCAATTTGGGGCCGAATACGCTTATGGTAGTGTGGAATCCGTTGAAAATCAAGGCGACATCAAGATCGTCAAGACCGATTCTGACACGTTTGAAACTAAAGCGATTATTATTGGGACTGGTTCTGAATACCGTAAATTAGGCGTACCTGGTGAAGATACGTATGGTGGCCGGGGTGTTTCGTACTGTGCCGTTTGTGATGGCGCGTTCTTCCGTAACAAGCATGTCGTGGTTGTTGGTGGTGGCGATTCCGCGATTGAAGAAGGTAGCTACTTAACTCAATTAGCTGACAAAGTGACCGTTATTCATCGTCGTGACCAATTACGCGCGCAACAAATCTTACAAGACCGCGCTTTTGCTAATGATAAGATGGAATTTGTTTGGAACAGCAACGTGACCGAAATTGTCGGTGATGGCAAGAAAGTTACTGGCGTAAAGGTCAACAACAATAAGACTGGCGAAGACAGTGAGATTGCCGTTGATGGGGTCTTCATTTACGTGGGGATTAACCCGATTACGAAGCCTTTCGGTGACTTAGGTATTACGGATGAAAATGGTTGGATTCCAACTAACGACCATATGGAAACGAGCGTCCCTGGTATTTTTGCCATTGGTGACGTACGTAAGAAAGATTTACGTCAAGTTGCTACCGCGGTTGGTGAAGGCGGGACGGCCGGCCAACAAGTCTATGCTTACATTACGGCGTTAGGCGATAAAGTAAATAATTAAATTTAACGAAATTGCGGCACTAAAAAACGACTAATCCTTGAGGTTAGTCGTTTTTTAGTCTGATGAAATTAATGCTGGTATGGAAAGACAATCAATTGCTTATTCGTATAAGTGGCTAAGTAAACGTCACTGATTTCATAATGTTGCGCGGCGAGTTGTTGATTGAGCCAGGCCAAATCGTGATTGGCAGTTTCTAAGGCATCCGTATTTAACTGACCGTCCACAATCAATGGATACTTAATCGAATCATCCCCCACTTCGGTAATCGTTAATTGCCCGTTTTGTTCGAGTACGGCGCGTTTGACGTAGCGAATATCGGTAATGCCCTCGGTTCGAAGGCGAAAGGCAAGGTCGTTAGCGCTCATGCCATTTTTTAAGGCGGTGGCGACCATTAATTCGCCATTTTTAATGAGTAGTTGCGGTTTGCCGTCGATTACCCCCTTTACGAAGCGATTGTGGTGCGTTAAGAAACGTAGGACTAACATTAAGGTCGACCAGATTAACAGCACTAAAACGAACTGCAGGATGGTAACGGTCGTGCTATAAATCATGCCCCCGACGATGCCCCCTAAAACGTAATTTTGCATTTGATCTAAGGCACTGATGGGCGCTAAGTTGCTTTTACCGGATAAATTAATCTGCAAGACGATAATTAACAAACCTAAGGCCAGTTTAATCGTGACATCCCAATATGAAAACATGTTAATCGGCCTCCTTGACATACTTAATCGTGCTACTAATCGGGGTGGCCTTGGTCAGCGTGTAACTGTTGCCGTCCGTATTAACCGTCACGTTGTAAATGTGGTCGTTGACCTTAATGAGCATGCCACTGCTGACCGTAGATGTGTTCGACCAAACTTGCGACCGCTTGACGCCTTTTTCTTGCGCCACTCGCTGCATGATTTGCGTCACTTGTGATTTTTGCGAAAAGCTGGATTTCAACGTTTGCCACTCGTTAAATTGAATCCCGGTCAAGAGTAATAATAATAAAATCATGATAATGAATAATTCCCGGTACTTCAAATCGGTGCGGTGACGATACCACCGCCAGCTAATAAAAGCGATGATTAAGATAATAATACTAATGACCGCGAGTTGAAATAAGTAATGGTTGCTATTTTGATGGGTCAAATAGCGGTATGAATAAAAAGTCATGATAACCTCCTTATAAGGTAGATTGTAAAATTAATCCGAACGCTGTTCGGACAAAAAAGATCAGC
>NZ_AYGX02000078.1 GCF_000498955.2 Lactiplantibacillus fabifermentans DSM 21115
CAGGTTATGCTGAACAATTTGTCCAAAAATTCGGATTAAATTTGCAATCTACCATGCAATTAAATAGCAAATAAATTTGAGCCGGTCGTCACGCGGGTGGTGCGCCGTGTCGCAATTGTGGGTTGGTGGGTAGGCCGACGCGCAATTGGGATCGCCTTTTGAAACTGGCAACGGGTTATGGCCAGGTCCAAAAGCGCCCTCGAGACCGCTCTTTGGCTCGAGGTCTACCCCATGGCGCACCACCCGCGTGACGACCGGCTGAACCAACATCTGAATAGAAGTTTTTAGGTTGACAACCAATAGTAATAGCTGTATATTATATCTTGTCTGTAACCGTGAACTCGAACAAATGCGCAATCTATTGTCTGCGCTGTTTGTTAATATAAATCCAAAAATAGTTAACTTAAACGACTATTTTTGGTTTTTTTATGGCCAAAATTCGGTAAATAACGCATTTGTAACACAAATGTAATATTTAAAGCGAGTGGCGGCCGGGTTCCGGAATAATAAGAAGGGGTGAACAACTTGGCCGGACATTTAGTAAAATACGGTAAACACCGTACCCGTAGAAGTTATGCGCGTATCAAGGAAGTTCTTGATTTGCCTAACTTGATCGAAATCCAAACCGATTCTTATCAATGGTTCTTGGATGAAGGTCTCCGGGAAATGTTTGAAGATATTATGCCAATCGACGATTTCGCAGGGAAACTTTCACTTGAATTTGTCGACTATCAACTATTAGAACCAAAGTACACCGTCGAAGAAGCTCGTGAACATGATGCCAACTACTCGGCACCATTGCATGTAACCTTACGTTTGACTAACCATGAAAGTGGCGAAATCAAATCGCAAGACGTATTCTTCGGTGATTTCCCATTGATGACTGAACAAGGGACTTTCATTATTAATGGTGCCGAACGGGTCATTGTTTCACAATTGGTTCGTTCACCCGGTGTTTACTTCAATGAAGAATTAGATAAAAATGGTCGTCCTAGCTACGGCACAACGGTTATTCCTAACCGTGGGGCTTGGTTAGAATTAGAAACTGACGCCAAAAATATTGCTTATGTTCGGATTGACCGGACGCGGAAGATTCCATTAACGGAATTAGTACGGGCATTAGGTTATGGCTCAGATGACGACATCATCGATATGTTAGGTGAAACTGACAGCTTGATGAATACTTTGGAAAAAGATGTTCACAAGAATACCGATGACTCACGGGTTGAAGAATCCTTGAAAGATATCTACGAACGGCTACGTCCTGGTGAACCTAAGACGGCGGACAGTTCACGGAGTCTTTTGACGGCGCGTTTCTTCGATCCAAAACGTTACGACTTTGCCCCAGTTGGGCGTTACAAAGTTAACAAGAAGTTAAGCATGAAGACCCGTTTAACTGGTCAAACCTTAGCGGAAACGTTAGCTGACCCTGATACTGGTGAAGTTATTGCGCAAAAGGGTGACTTAATCGACAAGAACGTCATGGCTAAATTAGCCCCATACTTGGAACGTGACGATTTCAAGACGGTGACGTACACACCTTCTGACGAATCAGTTGTAACAAACCCAATGGTCTTACAAGTGGTTAAAGTTTACTCACAAAACGACCCTGAAAAAGTTGTTAACGTGATTGGTAATGGCAACATCGATATTAAGTTCAAGCATATTGTGCCAGCTGATATCATTGCTTCCATCAACTACTTCTTTAACTTACAAGAAGGCCTTGGCACGACTGATGATATTGATCACTTGGGTAACCGTCGGATTCGCTCAGTTGGTGAATTATTACAAAACCAATTCCGCATCGGGTTATCACGGATGGAACGGGTGGTTCGCGAACGGATGTCAATCCAAGACGCTGCTACCGTTACCCCACAACAATTGATCAACATTCGACCAGTTGTGGCTTCAATTAAAGAATTCTTTGGGTCATCACAATTGTCACAATTCATGGACCAAACCAATCCGCTTGGTGAATTAACGCATAAGCGTCGTTTATCAGCCCTTGGTCCTGGTGGTTTAACGCGTGACCGGGCCGGTTATGAAGTCCGAGACGTTCACTATACCCACTATGGTCGGATGTGCCCAATTGAAACGCCTGAAGGTCCTAACATCGGTTTGATTAACAGTTTGTCATCATATGCCAAAGTTAACCGTTACGGCTTCATCGAAACGCCATACCGGCGTGTCGATTGGACGACGCATAAGGTTACTGACAAGATTGACTACTTAGCAGCCGACGAAGAAGACCAATTTGTTATCGCCCAAGCCAACTCCCCATTAAACGATGATGGTTCCTTCGTGGAAGACACCGTTTTAGCACGGGAAAAGGAAGAAAACTTGGAAACGTCCATCGAAAATGTCGATTACATGGACGTCTCGCCAAAACAAGTTGTCGCTGTCGCAACGGCATGTATTCCTTTCTTGGAAAACGATGACTCTAACCGGGCCTTGATGGGTGCCAACATGCAACGGCAAGCCGTTCCTTTGCTTAATCCACACGCCCCATTAATCGGGACTGGGATTGAATACAAAGCGGCCCATGACTCGGGGATTGCGTTAATTAACCGGCATGAAGGAACTGTGGAATACGTTGATGCGCGTGAAGTTCGCGTTCGACGTGACGATGGTTCACTTGATACCTACAAATTAATGAAGTTCCGTCGTTCTAATGGTGGTAAGAACTACAACCAACGGCCAATCGTTAAAGTTGGCGACCGCGTTGATAACGACGAAGTCTTAGCCGATGGTCCAGCTATGGAAGGCGGGGAATTAGCCTTAGGGCAAAACCCATTAGTTGCCTTCATGACTTGGAATGGTTATAACTTCGAAGATGCCATCATTATTAATGAACGCTTAGTCCGTGAAGATGTTTACACGTCAATTCATATTGAAGAATACGAATCAGAAGCACGTGATACGAAACTCGGACCTGAAGAAATGACACGTGAAATTCCTAACGTTGGGGAAGACGCTTTGAAGAACCTCGACGAAGATGGGATTATCCGCGTTGGTGCTGAAGTTAAAGACGGTGACATCTTAGTTGGTAAAGTAACGCCTAAAGGGGTTACGGAATTATCAGCTGAAGAACGTTTGTTACACGCTATCTTCGGTGAAAAAGCGCGTGAAGTTCGGGATACGTCACTCCGTGTACCTCATGGTGGCGGCGGGATTATCCAAGATGTTAAGATCTTCACTCGTGAAAATGGTGACGAATTATCACCTGGTGTTAACATGATGGTCCGCGTTTACATTGCGCAAAAGCGGAAGATTCAAGTTGGTGACAAGATGGCCGGGCGGCATGGTAACAAAGGGACCGTTTCAATCGTGGTTCCTCAAGAAGACATGCCATACATGCCAGATGGGACGCCAATTGATATCATGTTGAGCCCAATGGGTGTGCCTTCACGGATGAACATTGGACAAGTATTGGAATTGCATTTAGGGATGGCTGCTCGTAAGTTAGGCATCCACATGGCCACACCAGTCTTTGATGGGGCGCGTGATTCTGATATTTGGAAAGCTGTTCGTGAAGCCGGTATCGATGAAGACGGTAAGTCAATCGTCTACGATGGCCGGACTGGTGAACCATTCGACAAGCGTGTCGCTGTTGGGGTTATGCACTATATGAAGCTTAGCCACATGGTCGACGATAAGATCCATGCCCGTTCAATCGGACCTTACTCCTTAGTTACGCAACAACCACTCGGTGGGAAAGCGCAATTTGGTGGTCAGCGTTTCGGTGAAATGGAAGTTTGGGCGCTTGAAGCATACGGTGCCGCTTATACGTTACAAGAAATCTTGACTTACAAGTCTGATGACGTGGTTGGTCGGGTTAAGACGTATGAAGCCATTGTTAAGGGCGAACCAATTCCTAAGCCAGGGGTCCCAGAATCATTCCGGGTCTTGGTTAAAGAATTACAAGCACTGGGCCTTGATATGAAGGTCTTGGATGCTGAAGAAAAAGAAATCGAATTGCGGGATATGGATGACGATGACGATGATGTCGTTAACGTTGATGCCTTGAGCAAATTCCAGCAAGAACAAGAACAAAAAGCTGCTGACAAGCCAGCCAAAGCTGACAAATCAACGGCCGATGCAACAACCAACGCTCACCCAGATAATCAATAAAAAGGGAGGTCGGTCCTTTGATCGATGTCAACAAGTTTGAAAGCATGCAAATCGGTCTGGCATCCCCAGACAAGATTCGCAGCTGGTCATATGGCGAAGTCAAAAAGCCTGAAACCATTAACTACCGGACATTGAAACCTGAAAAAGACGGTTTGTTTGACGAACGGATTTTTGGTCCTACTAAGGATTGGGAATGTGCTTGTGGTAAATACAAACGAATTCGTTATAAAGGTATTGTCTGTGACCGTTGTGGGGTCGAAGTTACCCGTAGTAAAGTCCGTCGCGAACGGATGGGTCACATCGAACTCGCAGCACCAGTTACACACATCTGGTACTTCAAGGGTATTCCTAGCCGGATGGGCTTAGTCTTAGACATGAGCCCCCGCGCACTTGAAGAAATCATTTACTTCGCCTCATACGTTGTTATCGAACCAGGTAACACGCCACTTGAAAAGAAGCAATTGCTTTCTGAACGTGAATACCGTGAAAAGAAAGCCCAATACGGCAATGAATTTGAAGCCGCAATGGGTGCCGAAGCCATCAAACGCTTATTAAATGACGTGGATCTTGAAAAAGAAGCGCGCGATTTAAAGGAAGCCTTAAAAGATGCTTCTGGTCAAAAACGTACCCGGGCCGTTCGGCGGCTTGATATTGTCGAAGCTTTCGTTACGTCTGGTAACGAACCGGCTTGGATGGTAATGGATGCGATTCCGGTTATCCCACCGGACTTACGGCCAATGGTTCAATTGGAAGGTGGGCGTTTCGCCACTTCTGACTTGAATGATTTGTACCGTCGGGTAATCAACCGTAACAACCGGTTGAAGCGTTTATTAGATTTAAACGCACCTGGGATTATCGTACAAAACGAAAAGCGGATGTTGCAAGAAGCTGTTGATGCCTTGATTGATAACGGGCGGCGTGGTCGTCCCGTTGCTGGTCCTGGTAACCGACCATTGAAGTCACTTTCACACATGTTGAAAGGGAAGCAAGGGCGGTTCCGTCAAAACTTACTTGGTAAACGGGTCGACTATTCTGGTCGTTCGGTTATCGACGTTGGGCCTTTCTTGAAGATGAACCAAATGGGGTTACCACGTCAAATGGCGTTGGAACTCTTCAAGCCATTCATCATGAAAGAATTGGTTAAACGGGAATTAGCTTCAAACATCAAGAATGCTAAACGTAAGATTGAACACGCTGACGATGATGTTTGGGGTGTCTTGGAAGATGTTATTAAAGAACATCCAGTGCTCTTAAACCGGGCCCCTACGCTTCACCGTTTAGGGATTCAAGCGTTCGAACCAGTCTTAGTTAGTGGTAAAGCGATGCGGTTACATCCATTGGCTTGTGAAGCTTACAATGCCGATTTCGATGGGGACCAAATGGCCATTCACTTGCCTTTATCTGATGAAGCGCAAGCTGAAGCCCGCTTACTCATGTTAGCTGCCCATCATATCTTGGCACCTAAGGACGGGAAACCCGTTGTTACACCATCTCAAGATATGGTTATCGGTAACTACTACTTGACGACTGAAGAAGTTGGTCGTGAAGGCGAAGGCATGATCTTTAAAGACTTGAATGAAGCCCAAAAAGCTTACCAATCTGGTTATGTGCACATGCACAGCCGTGTTGGGATTCAAGTTTCATCAATGCCAACTAAGCCATTCACTGACGAACAAAAACAAGGCGTCTTAGTGACGACCGTTGGTAAGGCGATTTTTAATGACATTTTGCCAGACAAATTCCCTTACTTGAACGAACCAACTAATGACAACTTGATCAACGGGACGCCGGCGAAGTACTTCTTGAAGCCGGGTGAAGATATTCATCAATTCTTAGATGCGCAAGATATCATCATGCCATTTAAGAAGGGTTTCTTGGCGGACATCATCGCTGAAGTTTACAAACAATACCATGTGACGGCAACGTCACTCTTGCTTGACCGTATGAAAGACTTAGGTTACAACATTTCAACTAAGTCTGGTTTAACGGTCGGGGTTGCCGATGTGACTGATTTGAAAGAAAAACCAGAAATCATCGACGAAGCCCATAAGCAAGTTAACACGATTTCAAAACAATTCCGTCGTGGTTTAATTACTGATGACGAACGTTATGAACGGGTTATCGGTGTTTGGAACGATGCCAAAGATAAGATTCAACAAAAACTGATTGATAGTTTCAGCCCGGATAACCCAATCTTTATGATGAGTGATTCAGGTGCGCGTGGTAACATCTCAAACTTTACTCAGTTAGCTGGGATGCGTGGTTTGATGGCTGCCCCTAATGGGAAGATCATGGAATTGCCAATCCTTTCAAACTTCCGTGAAGGTTTGTCTGTCTTGGAAATGTTTATCTCGACCCATGGTGCCCGTAAAGGGATGACCGATACGGCCTTGAAGACTGCCAACTCAGGTTACTTGACTCGTCGACTTGTCGATGTTGCTCAAGATGTTATTGTTCGTGAAAAAGACTGTGGGACCGACCGTGGGTTACGACTTACGGCGATCATGGAAGGTAACGAAGTTATCGAACCATTGTACGACCGGATCTTAGGCCGTTACTCCATGAAGACGGTCTTTGACCCAGAAACCCATGAAGAGATCATTGGCAATAACGTCTTAATCGACGAAGAAATTGCCCAAAAGATCGTTGATGCTGGTGTGACTGAAGTAACCATTCGTTCAGCCTTCACTTGCAACACGAAACATGGGGTTTGTGAACATTGCTACGGCCGTAACATGGCTACCGGTGACGAAGTTGAAGTCGGTGAAGCTGTTGGGACTGTCGCTGCACAATCAATCGGTGAACCCGGTACTCAACTTACCATGCGGACTTTCCATACTGGTGGGGTTGCCGGAGACGATATCACCCAAGGGTTGCCTCGTGTTCAAGAAATTGTTGAATCACGTAATCCTAAAGGGCGTGCCGAAATCACCGAAGTTACTGGGACGGTTGAATCAATCGAAGAAAATCCAGCGGAACGGACTAAGGAAATTACGATTAAGGGTGAAACTGATACCCGGACGTATACCTTACCATTGACGGCGCGGATGGCGGTTAGTGAAGGCGACTTTATTCACCGTGGTGCGGCCTTAAACGTTGGGTCAATTGATCCTAAACAATTAATCCAAGTTCGGGACGTCTTATCAACTGAAAACTACTTGCTCCGTGAAGTCCAACGGGTTTACCGGATGCAAGGGGTTGAAATTGGCGATAAGCACGTTGAAATCATGATTCGGCAAATGTTGCGTAAAGTTCGGGTCATGGATCCGGGCGATACCGATGTCTTGCCTGGGACTTTGATGGATATCGCGGACTTCAAGGATGAAAACTACAAGACGTTGATTGCTGGTGGGATTCCAGCAACGTCACGCCCAGTTATTCTTGGGATTACTAAGGCTGCCTTGGAAACGAACAGTTTCTTATCAGCGGCTTCCTTCCAAGAAACAACGCGGGTCTTAACTGATGCGGCTATCCGTGGTAAGAACGATCCATTGATCGGGCTTAAGGAAAATGTCATCATTGGTAAGATTATCCCTGCTGGGACTGGTATGCCGGTTTACCGTCATATTAAGCCTAAAGAAGTTGGGAACGTGGCTGATGGGGTTTACTCAATCAGCGACCTTGAAAAACAAATGCAAGAACAAGACGCTAGCAAGTAATTGCTGACCGTTTAGTTCTGAAGGGACGACCATTCAGTTGGTCGTCCTTTTTGTTGTGGTTAAAAATCTGGTTAGCCGTGATTGCCGCCGGTTGTGCGGGAGTGGGCCGCCGTGGGGCAGACCTCGGGCCAAAGGGCGGTCCCGAGGGCGCTTGGGCACCTGACCGTAACCCGTTGTCAGTTACCCAAGTCGGCCCCCAGTTGGTGTCGGAAAAAGCACCGTCACCAGCTGGCGACACGGCGGCCCACTTCCGCACGACCGGCTCTTAACTGGCTAAGTTGATTTTCAAAATTAATTTGAATGATGGTGAGTCGGCGGTGAGAACGGATTAGTTTTGATATGGCATGGTGTTTTGCCATCAAATGACATGCTATTTGACATTCAAGCATGAGCGGCCCTGGTTAGTCCGGTATGAAGCGATGACGGCATTATGATGACTGGTCGATATTCAGAAAACTGATATGCCAGTCTGGTTAAGCTGGGTACACAGAATGAAACTCCAAGTCATAAAGGGTACAAAGGGAATCGGTGCGCGTTTGCGGCGAAGAATCAAAATAACTAATGCGGCGATGGCAGCTAAGGTGAGACTGCCAATGACTAGTGCTGGTGACGCCACGGCGCTCAGCATTAATAGAATGTCGATATCCCCACTGCCAAGCCGGTTGGTGAACTTGGCAATTAAGTACAGGATAATAATTAAACCAATGACCAAGTAAAATGGCCCATCCCAGGTTGGCGGCTGTAACCACCAACCGAGGAGTAGGGGACCAATGATGGTGGCTGGATAAATATTAAGGGTTAAATAATCGGTGAGACTATTAAAGAGTAAAATGATGTAGCAAAATAATAGTAGCAATAAATTCGGTGATGGATTAATGCCGACCGCCATGGTTAAGACGCCGGCAACGAGCTCGATTAACGTTGACCGCCAATTGATTACGGCATGACAATCCCAGCAACGTCCCCGTTGGATTAAGATGCCCAGTATCGGGATCAATTGCCACCACCGCAATTGATGATGACACGTGGGACAAGCTGAACGGGACAGCGACCATAGCGGTAAGTTCAGACACAAGCGTTCCGCCATACAAGTAATAAAAGAGCCCAGCATGGAACCAATCATAAAAGTCATTAGTGTAGCTAAAAGCATCCAATTCCCCCTAACAAATAAAGTGAAACACTAGCAATAACTCACAAAATTTGGCATAATGGCACTTATGCGCAATTAATCTTCACGATGATACTATTCAGAAAAGTTGCGGCGTTTTTACAAGGTCAGTCATCAGAATATAGTTAAGACATGTAATCTAGTGACCGGAGACGGGCCAAATGCTCAGCCGCCAAATTATACTAAATGGGCAGTGCTTTTCTGACCATTTAGTATAAGGTCAGTTTTCGAGACCGCTTTTTGGCTCGAAAATGGCCGGCAGCGTTCCAGCATTTGGCCCGCCGCAGGGAACGGCAGTTAACAAGCGACTCAAAGTTTCTCAGTTGAAAACTCACCCCTACACTTACAAAATACGCAAATAAATGTCGAATCATTTATTGACACATCTGAATCATCATGGTAATCTAGTGAAGGTGCTTTTTGCAGACAGATTCCTGTATAGGAATACAGACATGCTGACTGGTCGGCTAAGCGCACAAAATTTGTCATGCTTCAGGCTTTTCTTTTTACTTTAAAAAGAACCACCTGGATGTGTGGACTTAAAAAACTAAGAGATATTGGAAGGAGGACACTTTAGAACATGCCAACAATTAACCAATTAATTCGTAAAGGCCGTAAGTCTAAAGTATCAAAATCAAATTCCCCAGCTTTGAACTTCGGGTATAACAGTTACAAGAAGGTTCAAACTAACAACCCAGCACCACAAAAGCGGGGCGTTGCTACTCGTGTCGGCACGATGACTCCTAAGAAGCCTAACTCGGCCTTACGGAAATACGCACGTGTACGTTTATCAAACCTTATCGAAGTTACAGCTTACATTCCTGGTATTGGCCACAACCTCCAAGAACATAGTGTTGTTTTAATTCGTGGTGGTCGTGTTAAAGATTTACCTGGTGTACGTTATCACGTTGTCCGGGGTGCTTTAGATACTGCCGGTGTCGAAGATCGTCGCCAAAGCCGTTCTAAGTACGGTACTAAAAAGCCAAAAGCCTAACAAGGAGGTAAGTTAAATGCCAAGAAAAGGACAACCTGCAAAGCGCGAAGTTTTGCCAGACCCAATGTACGATTCTAAATTAGTTACGCGTTTAATCAACCACTTAATGTTAGATGGTAAACGTGGGACTGCATCAACAATTTTGTATGATGCTTTTGATCAAATTAAAGAACAAACTGGTAACGAACCTTTAGAAGTCTTCGAAGAAGCGATGAAGAACGTTATGCCAGTACTTGAAGTTAAGGCCCGCCGTGTTGGTGGTTCTAACTACCAAGTTCCTATCGAAGTTCGTCCAGACCGTAAAACGACCTTGGGCCTTCGTTGGATCGTTCAATATGCTCGCTTACGTGGCGAACATACAATGTCCGACCGGTTAGCTCGTGAAATCATGGATGCTGCCAACAATACTGGTGCATCTGTTAAGAAACGTGAAGATACTCACCGTATGGCTGAAGCCAACCGTGCCTTTGCACATTATCGTTGGTAATATTTTCAAGTTTCAGTTAAAGCTCGCCTTTAACTAAACGAAACAACAAAGGTGGCTATTATATGTGAGCATATAGTAGTCATTTTTTGAAAAAAGCTTTATGCTTGCCTATAATAATAGGTTCTATTGTTAATTCAATTTAATATTGAGAGGAGTAACACATTTCTTATGGCTAACACACGAGAATTTTCACTCGATAAGACTCGTAACATTGGTATCATGGCGCATATTGATGCCGGTAAAACGACTACTACCGAACGTATCTTGTACTATACTGGTAAAATTCACAAAATTGGTGAAACCCATGATGGTGCTTCACAAATGGACTGGATGGCCCAAGAACAAGAACGTGGGATTACCATTACCTCTGCTGCGACGACTGCCCAGTGGAAAAACCACCGTATTAACATCATCGATACCCCAGGACACGTTGACTTCACCGTTGAAGTTGAACGTTCACTTCGGGTTTTAGACGGTGCTATCGCTGTTTTGGATGCCCAATCTGGTGTTGAACCTCAAACTGAAACTGTTTGGCGTCAAGCATCAACGTATAACGTTCCGCGGATCGTTTTCGTTAACAAGATGGACAAAATTGGTGCGGACTTCAAGTATTCTGTAAGCACTATTCATGATCGTTTACAAGCTAACGCCCACGCTATCCAATTACCAATTGGTGCCGAAGACAATTTCGAAGGGGTCATTGACTTAATCGAAATGAAAGCTGACCTTTATGATGAAGATCAACTTGGTACTGAATGGGATACGGTTGACGTTCCTGACGAATACAAAGAAGAAGCCCAAGCTGCTCGTGATGACTTAATCGAAGCCTTAGCTGACATCGATGACGGTATCATGGAAAAATACCTTGGTGGCGAAGAAATCTCTAAAGATGAAATCAAAGCTGCTATCCGTAAAGGTACGTTAGCCCTTGAATTCTTCCCTGTTTTAGCTGGTTCAGCCTTCAAGAACAAGGGTGTTCAAATGTTAATGGACGCCGTAGTGGACTACTTACCATCACCACTTGATGTTAAGCCTTACAAGGCCACTGATCCTGAAACTGACGAAGAAGTTGACTTAATCGCCGGTGATGACAAGCCATTCGCCGCCTTAGCATTTAAGGTTGCTACTGACCCATTCGTTGGTCGTTTGACTTTCATCCGGGTATACCAAGGGACTTTGGAATCAGGTTCATACGTCTTGAACGCAACTAAGGACAAGCGTGAACGTGTTGGTCGTTTACTTCAAATGCATTCTAACCAACGGAAAGAAATCCCAGAAGTATTCTCTGGTGATATCGCCGCTGCCATTGGTTTGAAGAACACGACTACTGGTGACTCATTGACTTCTGTTGACCATCCATACCACTTGGAATCAATGGAATTCCCTGACCCAGTTATCCAAGTTGCCGTTGAACCTAAGACTAAAGCTGACCAAGACAAGATGAACGTTGCCTTACAAAAGCTTTCTGAAGAAGATCCTACTTTCAAGGCTGAAACTAACCCTGAAACTGGTGAAACTTTGATCGCTGGGATGGGTGAATTGCATTTGGACATCATCGTTGACCGGATGCGTCGTGAATTCAACGTTGAAGCAACTGTTGGTGCACCTCAAGTTTCATATCGTGAAACTTTCACCAAGAGCACGCAAGTTCAAGGTAAGTTCGTTCACCAATCTGGTGGTAAAGGTCAATATGGGGATGTTTGGGTTGAATTTACACCTAACGAAGAAGGTAAAGGCTTCGAATTCGAAGATGCCATCGTCGGTGGGGTTGTTCCTCGTGAATACATTCCTTCAGTTGAACAAGGTTTGAAGGAAGCTATGGCTAACGGTGTGTTAGCTGGCTATCCATTAGTTGACGTTAAGGCTAAACTCTATGATGGGTCTTACCATGATGTCGATTCTAGTGAAGCTGCCTTCAAGATTGCTGCATCATTAGCCTTACGGAATGCCGTTAAGACTGCTGGTCCAGTTATCCTTGAACCTATCATGAAGGTTGATATCGTGGCACCTGAAGATTACTTAGGTGATGTTATGGGCCACGTTACCGCTCGTCGTGGTAACATCGAAGGTATGGAAGAACGTGGGAACGCTCAAGAAGTTCATGCGTACGTACCTTTGGCTGAAATGTTCGGTTATGCAACTACCTTACGTTCAGCTACTCAAGGCCGTGGGACTTTCACAATGACATTTGATCATTACGAAAAGGTACCAAAGTCTGTTCAAGAAGATATCATCAAGAAAAATGGCGGTACTCCTGCCGAATAAGCTTGATTAAAAAAGTCGTTGAGCCTTGTGCTCAGCGGCTTTTTTTAATACATATATTTTATTGCTATCGCTACTTGCCGCCTGCCGCAACTAATGGGCGACGCTGTGGGGCGACCCTGGCAAATGTGTGCAGATTGCCGCCTCCAGCCACTAGGATGAGCCACCGTGGCGCAGACCTGAAGCCAAAGAGCGGTCTTCAGGGCGGTTGCGAGCCTTACCAAGCCCGTAAGTCTCGCAACACGGCGCAGATTCTAACCGAGCCAACAACGCTCGCTAAGAATCTCGACACGGTGGTCATCCTAGTGGCTTCCGGCTCATGATTGATTTTCGTTCTAAGTGGGATATAGTGGTTCCTTATCATTGAGCACAAGTTTTATAGAGTGAGAGGACAAGTTAAAATGTGGCAAGTTTATTAAATATGAGTACCTGTGTTGAAGTGATGGGCGACAGACGATATGACGTGTGGTTAAACGTAGTATACGTTACGTGTGTTGTGAAATTTTATTAATCCGGGAAAGCTTATGAATCGCTAACCTTGAACGTACATGGTCAGAAACGAATCTGGTAATTGTATGTATAAGGTAGATTGCAAATTTAATCCGAATTTTTGGACAAATTGTTCAGCATAACC
>NZ_AYGX02000079.1:0-5594 GCF_000498955.2 Lactiplantibacillus fabifermentans DSM 21115
GGTTATGCTGAACAATTTGTCCAAAAATTCGGATTAAATTTGCAATCTACCATATACTTAATATTGTTTTGAAAGTGAGCTGAGATTAGCAATTGGCTGGCCGTAATGGAATCGTCCTGAAAGTGGCGTTAACGGGCGTTTTTTGGCCGTTTACACCACGGACGTCTTTTGAGACCTGGGGTTTGGGCTCAAAAGCGAGGTTCAAGACGTTTCTCAGGCTTGGACCGGTCCTAGGACGATGGAATTACGGTCAGCCAATGGTGGCACTCACCAACTACTTCGAGTTATCCTGGCTAAGTTCGGTCCAAAGATTTCGGCGGTATAAAAAAACAAGTTTCCACTAATCGGGAAACTTGCAGAGCTGTTAGACAATTTATTTAGTGAAGGCCGCGAGCCGTTCTTTCATGACATTGTAGATGCGTTCCGTATCAACGGAAGTACCGCGTAATTCGTAGTCGGCAATGAGGTCAGTGTCTAATTGTTCGGCATAACGACGGGCCGTTAAACAATATTGTTCGTTGAAGTTGCGGTTCCCGCTACCAACAACCCCAATGCAATAGTTCGGGTTTTGGTCGTAGTTTAAATATTCGCCTAAGACGTTGGTCATTAATTCTTTGACCCCGTTATCGATACCGTTACCGCCATCGAGGTAGGTTGGGACAAAGGCGAAGTATGGTTTAGTTTCAATAGCAAAGTCCGATTGTTCAGTAATCTCTTTGAGTTCAATCAAAGGATTACTTTCATCGGCCGCGTGTTGGGTTTTAGCATAGTCTTGCATCCCCGTCACGAATGACTTCGTATTACCTTCAATTGAGATGTAGATGATATTAATAATGGATTCACTCACAGCCAGTTCCTCATTTCTGTTTTTAACATTGTAAGTTAAGTTTACGCTGTGGCTCGTTGATTTGCAATTAACTTATGGGGACAGATTACATTTGTAAGCAAATCGTAATTTAGCGCTTCCAACTAGTTGCATTATAAAATTAAAATAAAATGAGATTTTGTGTTGACTTCTAATAATTTCTGCGACATAATAAAAAACGTTGAACAAGCGAACAAACTAAAAAAACGTAAGATGAGTAACTGATGTCGCTATCCCCAGCGAGTTGTCATTTGGTGTAAGACAATGGTAGTAAATCAGTGAAGATGGTCTTAAAGCGCGTTTTCAATGCTGAGCTGAGTCGTAAAGCATTGACGGGAACTCCCGTTATAGAGTTAGGGTATCACATGTGATGGTTGTACTTGAAACAAACTGCTGTGACTTAAAGGTACCCGAAGAGGAATGATTCATGAGGGTCATTTGAAGCCAGGTGGTAACACGAAAGCGTTCTTTCGTCCTGCGTCTTAGAAATAAGACGGGGGATGAAAGGACGCTTTTTTATTGTCGCTAAAATGAGAAAAAAGTGAGAGAAGGACGAATTGATGACAGCAAATAACATTATTGAACTCAAAAATATTGACGTCACCTTTCACAATGGTGACCAAACCGTCAAGGCCGTACAGGCGGTGGATTTAACGATTGAAAAAGGTGATATTTACGGCATTATCGGGTATTCCGGGGCTGGCAAGAGCACGTTAGTCCGGGTTATTAATTTATTACAAACGCCGACGAACGGTACCGTGACTGTTAATGGCCAACAATTACAACAGTTAGCGCCCGCAGCATTACGGCAAGCGCGTCAAAAGATCAGCATGATATTTCAACACTTTAACTTGATGAAGTCCCGGACGGTGCTCGGCAATGTCGAGTATCCACTCCTCAGTCAAAAAATCAGTCAGGCCGCGCGGCAACAAAAAGCGTTGCAACTCTTAAAATTGGTTGGTTTAGCGGACTATGCCCAAACGTATCCGGCCCGCTTGTCAGGTGGTCAAAAGCAACGGGTGGCCATTGCGCGAGCGCTGGCCAGTGATCCGGAAGTGTTGATTTCAGATGAAGCGACGAGCGCCTTAGACCCGAAGACCACTAAGTCGATTTTAGCGTTATTAAAAAAGTTGAATCAGGACTTAGGCTTAACGATTGTTTTGATTACGCATGAGATGCAAGTAATCAAAAGTATTTGTCATAACGTCGCCGTGATGGACGCGGGGCAAATCGTCGAACGGGGGCGCGTGGCACAAGTCTTCACTGCGCCGCAAGCCCCGTTAACGGTCGATTTTGTGGAAACCTCGACGAATGTCAAAGCCGCAATCGAACGGATTACCAACACGATTGATTTGGCAGGTTTGGCGGCTAATCAGGAGTTGATGTATTTCAACTTTATTGGAAATGCGACTAAAGAGGGCATCATTTCCCAGTATTCGCAGCAGTACCAATTGGACGTCAACATTCTATTTGCCAATATCGACCAAATTGATGGCGAAAATGTCGGCTACATGATTGCGATTATTACCGGTGACTTGGCCGCTTTTAATCCCGCGATTGCTAAGCGTGTCGCTGATGGGGTTAAGACTAAGATTATTACGACTGAAAATGGATTGGAGGGGTTGGCCTAATGGCAGCATTGATTCCAAATGTAATTTCGATGAAGAGTGAATTTATTCAAGCAACTTTAGAAACGTTATATATGACGTTTGGTTCCGCCATTATTGCGGCCGTGCTCGGGTTAGCGCTCGGGGTTTGGTTAGTAGTCACCCAACCGGGGGGCATCTTAGCCGACCGGGTGACTTATTCGATTTTGGATAAGCTGACCAATTTATTACGGTCAGTGCCATTTATTATTTTGTTGGCTGTGATTTCGCCGCTAACGAACTTCTTAGTGGGGACAACCGTTGGGACCACGGCCTCCTTAGTCCCATTGATCTTTGGTATTTTCCCGTTCTATGCTCGCCAAGTTCAAAACGCTTTGTTAGATGTGGACCATGGCGTGGTGGAAGCCGCTGAATCAATGGGCTCAAGTCCCAGTGAAATCATTTTTCGCGTTTATTTAAAAGAGGGGTTACCAGATATTATTCGCGTTTCCATCGTGACGGTCATTAGTTTAATTGGCTTGACGACGATGGCCGGTGCCATTGGTTCGGGTGGACTGGGCGACATCGCCATCAGCATTGGGTATGCCCGCTTTGAAAATGATATTACCTTAGTGGCGACCTTGATTATTTTAATCTTGGTATTCGCCGTGCAGATTATTGGCGATTGGCTGGCAAAAAAAGTTGAACATAATTAAAGGACGGGGATTATTATGAAGAAATTATTATGGTGGATTTTAGGAATTGCGGTAGTCGTGGGGGTCGTTTTTGGTATTCACGGCTTGAGCAGTAGTCACAATGCCAGTGCGAGCCATACTGATACGATTACGATTGGCTCACAAGGGTCGGATTACGATATTTGGCAACATATTGCCAAGAGTGCCGATGCGAAGAAATTGGGCTTGAAGATTACGGTTAAGCAGATTACGGATGGCGTGCAATTGAATAAGGCGACCGCGCAAGGCAGCGTGGACGTCAACGCCTTTCAATCATGGTCTTATTATGAAGCATATAATCAAGAAAATCCCAAATCGAAGTTAGCATCGTTAGGGACGACTTATTTGGAACCAATGGGCATTTACTCCAAAAAATATAAAAGTGTCAAAGCCATTCCAGATGGCGCCACGATTGCGATTGCTAACAATCCGTCACAAGCAGCGCGGGGTTTGTTATTACTCCAAAAGGCGGGGCTGATTACGCTCAAGAAAAACTTTGGTAGTCTCGGGACCGTTAAGGATATTAAAAGTAATCCTAAACATTTGAAGTTTAAAGAAATCGACGATACGACCGGCCCCCGGATTATTAAAAATGTGGATGCAGTTTTAATTTCAAACACGGTTGCTTTGGAAGGTCATTTACACGTTTTGACGGATTCGATTTTCCATGAAAAGGTGGATCAAAGTACTAAAGATAACATCAATATTTTAGCAACGGCCGCGAAGAATAAGAACAAGGCTAGCTACAAGAAGTTGATTAAGTTATACCATCGCGCGGATATTCAAAAGTATATCAAAGATAAGTATTACGGGACCAAGATTGAAGTTAATAAACCTAATTCATATTTCAAAAACTAATTATTCAAAATAGAAAGAAGTTAATCATGATGGCTAAAGTTGAAAGTTTTACCTTGGATCACACGAAAGTTAAAGCACCCTATGTCCGTTTAATTACGGAAGAACAAGGCCAACACGGGGATAAAATCAGCAACTACGACTTACGACTTGTCCAACCGAACGTCGATGCGATTCCGACGGCCGGTTTGCACACGATTGAACATCTCTTGGCGGGACTATTGCGAGACCAGTTGAGTGGCGTCATTGACTGCTCACCATTTGGTTGCCGGACTGGTTTTCATTTGATTACGTGGGGGCAACATTCTACGACGGAAGTGGCGACGGCGTTAAAAGCAGCCTTGACCACGATTGCCACTGAAACGACGTGGGATGACGTTCAAGGTACCGATATATACAGTTGCGGCAACTATAAGGACCATTCCTTGTTTTCAGCCAAAGAATGGGCGCAGAAGATTGTTACGGAAGGCATTAGTGACCAACCGTTTGAACGGCACGTCGTTTAAGCTGAGGAGGGTGTCAAAATGAGTAAATTAGCAATTATTACGGGTGCCG
The DNA here is from genome assembly GCF_000498955.2 of Lactiplantibacillus fabifermentans DSM 21115. Classification (GTDB taxonomy): domain Bacteria; phylum Bacillota; class Bacilli; order Lactobacillales; family Lactobacillaceae; genus Lactiplantibacillus; species Lactiplantibacillus fabifermentans. The sequence continues at coordinate 4,596 of NZ_AYGX02000079.1, forward strand.
GTCAAGGGATTGGCGCGGGCATTGCCCGGCGCCTAGCGCAAGACGATTATGCGATTGCCGTTGCGGATATTAATCCGGTAACTGGCCAACAAGTTGTCGATGAACTGCAAGCAGCGGGTAAAGCCGCTAAGTTTTATCAAGTGGATGTGGCGCAACGGGCGGCGGTCTTTGACTTAGTAGCGCAAGCGGTCGCCGATTTCGGCGAGTTAGCCGTTTACGTCAACAATGCCGGGGTGGCGTTTATTGACAGCTTTGTTGATTCGGACCCAACCCAAGTCGAGCGGCTCTTTGATGTTAATTTGAAGGGGACGTATTGGGGCATTCAAGCCGCTGCTACCCAGTTCAAAAAGCAAGGTCACGGTGGGCGTATTGTGAATGCGGCGTCGCTGGCCAGTGTTGAAGCCTCCGCCTTACAAAGTGCTTATTCAGCTTCCAAGTTTGGCATTCGAGGATTAACGCAAGCGGCCGCTAAGGAATTAGCGGCCGACCACATCACCGTTAATGCCTATAATCCCGGCGTTGTGCGGACACCGATGCGCGATGCGATTGATAAAAAAACGGCCGCTATCAAGCATGTAACGGTACCGGAACAACAAGCCCAAGTTCTAACCGAAATTGCGTTAGGCCGCGAAGCCCAACCGGCCGATGTCGCGGAAGTGGTGGCCTGGTTTGTCTCACCAGCGGCCGGGTATGTGACGGGGCAATCGTTGCTAGTGGATGGCGGGATGCGGTTTCATTAAAAGAGTGGTCCCCAAGGCGGTTAGTTTGCGAGCATTAACGTGACAACCAGTATTATGCCTGGAATTGCCGTTGTGAGTCAGCAGCAATTCCAGTAGCCGTGGCGACCGGTTCGAGCCAAAAAGCGGTCTCGAACCTCACTTTGAAGCTCGGCCCAACCCGCCAATCTTCAAAGATGTCGGTGCCGTAAGTCCGGCCAAAAGCGTGCCGAACTAACGCCACTTGCACGGCAACTTCCATTGCTGCTAACTCACAACTGAA
>NZ_AYGX02000079.1:5604-40002 GCF_000498955.2 Lactiplantibacillus fabifermentans DSM 21115
TGTAATGAGTAAACGTGGCCCCGTTTTAATGTAATCGTGAAATACGTGATTGATTAGTATAGCGGTGATATGACTGAGCTCGGTCAGTTAATCGAGATGTACCGGTAGTTGGAAAGGCCCTGCTAGTCCCACGTTTAGGCCGTAAAAATAAACAGCAAAGCTGCCACCTAATGTATTTCATCAGGTGGCAGTTTTAAATTATCGTCAGTAAAAAAGTGATGTCACCGACCAATTAAGGTCACTGACATCACTTTTATTAATTATTTAGCTTTTTCACTATTGTCATCATCAGTTGTCACCGGCGCACTATCGCGGTGGCTGACTTCGAACCAGTTGATATAAGCATTTTCAAAGTCGAGAGCTTTGAAATCATAGTCCGCAATTTGAACGGTATCGCCAGCTTGAATCTTAGGGAAGTTATCCAAGATGTAACCGGTCAAAGTGACCACATCGGAATCTTCGAATTCTTGCAAGTCGGTTTTGAAGAACCGTTCGAAATCATAAAGCGTCATTTTCCCACTCATGCGGTAAGTGCCATTGGCTTGCTTTTCCACATATTCGGTTGAGACATTATCGATTTCGTCGTTAACGGTCCCGAAGAGTTCTTCGTAAATATCTTTATCGGTAACAATCCCACTCGTGCCACCATATTCATCGACGACTACCACGATAGGGGTTTGCTTGTCGATCATCTTTTGTAAGATGGCTTGAATTGGCGTGGTTTCAGGAATTGTAATGATATTACGTAAAACCTTGTTGACGCGAATTTCGTCATCAACTTCACCTTGGCGAATTAAATCATAGTTGTAAACATAACCTAGGATTTTATCCTTATCGTTATTGGCGACGACTGGCAAACGACTGAACCGTTTTTGCAAATAGACGCGGATGGCTTGTTTAACGGTATCGTTAATATCAATGACGACTAATTGGGTCCGGTCAATCATGATATCTTTGGCGATTTTATCGTTAAATTCAAACGCTCGTTCCATGTACAAGTAATCATCACGGTCCAATTCACCACCGGAGACGGCGTTACGGGACAAGTTTAAAATTTCAGCTTGTGAGTATACGTCGTTGTCTTCATTGGCGACTGGAATCCCCAGCATCTTGACGACCCCGGCTGATGACACGTTTAACAACCAAACGAATGGGTAGAAGAGTACGTGGAACCACCGTAAAGGCGTCGTGATGACCGCCATAACTTTTAACGGCATGTCGATGGCAATATTTTTAGGGACGATTTCTGTTAACACAACTTCTAAGTAAGTTAACAAGAAGACCCCAATCACAATACTGATCCCGCGTAACACGGAAGTCCCAATCGAAAGGTTAAACAAGTCCAACAATTGTAAGACAAAGTGTTCGGTAGTTTGTTCACCAATCCAACCTAAGATAATTCCGGCTAACGAAACCCCCACTTGAGTCGTGGATAAGTATTCGTTTAAATTGTGAACCATATGCAGTGATGTCGCGATCCGTTTGGAAGGCTTATCACGTTTTTTCTGTTCTTCTTCGAGCGCGCTTGGGCGGGTCTGAACTAACGCGAATTCACAGGCCACGAAGAAAGCGGCGACGAAGAATGTAATGACAATAATGACTAAATTTACAATTATCTGGCCACTGTCCAAAGAAACATTCCTCATTTCATTTAATTGGTTACTTAAATTATAACGCTGAGTAGCTCTAATTATAAGGATAGTCGCCATAATTTGCAATCCGAGTCGGATAGTTAACGTTTTCATGAAATGGTGCTAAACTAAGGGTATATCAAGTAAAGGGAGATCTTTTGTGATGCCAGTAGAAACGAAAACTAAGATTCATGAGGATTCGAAGAAATTGGTTTTTCAAGATAGTGACGTTAAAAAGGCGATGGATTTAATCCGTGACCATGGTTATGTGACCCGTGAAGATTTTAATCAAATGGATGACGAAGATTGGGCTGAAGGCTTTGATAAGAAGATTGAAGCCGGTTTTCTGAATGCTGAAGGCGAAGACCCATACATTTACTTCGAACAATTTGATTTCAAGGGTGGCGACATTGATTCAATCATCTTTGATATGGATCAACTTGGGACGCGTGATCGCGCTTTGGAACTACTTGCACAAGCGATTCACCAAACTGCTTATTAAAAATTAATCGGTTGTAGGGGGTCTGGCCATGCGTCAGCAATTATTTAGTCATTTAGATGACTTATTATTACCAGCAAAATTATTAAAACGGGCGGGCGATGATGCACGTACCGCTTTAAATGCCCATCTGGTCATGAAGACGGATGTGGTGGAACATGATGATGATTATACGGTTACGGCGGAATTACCCGGTTATGATAAGGATGCCTTGACCGTCAAATACGCTGACCATGTATTGACGATTCGGGCCAAACAAGCGGCGGACACGACTGACCGTGATGACGACGGTCGCGTGTTACACCGCGAACGGTTCGCTGATGATTTGACGCGGCGTTTCTATTTCAAAAACGTCCTCAAAGATCAAATCCAGGCGCACTATGACGCCGGCTTACTAACGGTAACGTTACCGAAAAAGGTTACCGATGAAACTAGTAAGATTGAAATTCAATAAGTTACTTGCTTCATTTAGAGACTGCGCAGTTGGCAGTCTCTTTTTTTTCGGCGATTGCCGCTGGTAGCTGAGCGTCATTCCAGCCGCTATGGGGACCGGTCCAAGCCTGAAAAGCGTCTTGAACCTCGCTTTTAAGCCGATGACCCGCGTCTCAAAAGACGTCCGTGGTGTAAACGGGATATAAACCAATCCCGTTAACGCCACCCGCATAGCGGCTTCCATGACACTCAGCTACTAGCTAAACTGGCCTGATAAATAGGCATGTGTGTTTTTTTCACAACGTAATTAATCTTAAGCTAGTAGTTGTATGCAATGAGGTCGCTGAGGAGAGAAAGTTATATTTCACGCTGCCTTGGATGATTACTGATTTGAGTGGGAGAGTGGTTGCTACTGGAAGTATTACTGACAAGGTAAAAAAACCACTGACGCAATCGGCATCAGTGGTTTAGAAGTGAACTATTTAGTTGCTTCGTCAGATTCGTCTTCGTCGGCTTCTTTGTTAGCGTCGGAAATGCTCATGGTAATGGTCCGGGGACGGTCTTTGAAGATTACGATGGTGCCGTGACCTAAGAAGTCCTTGGGGCCGTCGTATGCCATGTCGTATTCGTTGGCGAACGAGCCGGTCTTTTGTAAGGTCATGAAGAAAATCTTGTCGTCTTCATAATCATCACTGAACATGACGGCCATGGTACTATCAATCAATAATTTTTCTTCACGCATCGCTTTGAGGCGCGCCCATAAGCCATCAATAACGGCTTGGGGAAGTTTTTCTTTGACGTCATCGCCGGTCCGATGTTTTTTAGTCATTTCATACATAATTGGTTAACCCTACTTTTCTGTTTAAAATTTCTAACTAATAAATGATACCATATCCGCGGATTAATGCTATTTATAAGCTTATCTAGTTTACAAGACTAGCTGAACTGTATATAATGATTATAATAACGAAGCGGTGCGAATGGAGGACTTATTATGGCAACGACTGAAACATATGCTGACTGGCGCCAACGGATGAGCAAAGTCATTTTACCAAAATGGACGGAATTACCTAATTTTGATTTATATATGGATCAAGTGTTATTACTGATTAATGAAACCTTGCAACCATTAGATGTTGATCCAGTTACGGCGGCGATGATTAATAATTATGTCAAACACAAGGTGATTTTATCGCCGGTTAAAAAGAAGTATCAAATTATGCAGCTAGCCGATATTATTGTCATCAGCTTGTTGAAGCCGAGTTATCCGCTTGATATGATTCGTCAGGGGATTGATCAAGTGACCGCAACCGGCTACCCGAAACGGGCTTATGATGGCTTTATCACGGCTTTGACGGAACGGTTACATCACTTAGATGAACCGGTGCAAGTTTCCGACCAAGATTTAAGTGGCAGTTTAACCACAGCCGCGGCGCAATTAATTGTGGATAAGTTACGTACCGATGAACTGATGCGTTTGAACCAAGCACAAATTAAACCGACTCAGATTGAAAAATAGCTTTGAAGTTGATTAATATGGAATTGCCGCAGTCAGCTGACCGTAATTCCATCGTCCCGGGACCGGTCCAAGCCTGAGAAGCGGTCTTGGACCTCGCTTTTGAGCCCGCAAATCAGGTCTCAAAAGACGTCCGTGGTGTAAACGGGCAAACAACGCCCATTAACGCCACTTTCAGGACGATTCCATTACAGTCAGCCAACTGCTAATCTCAGCTCACTTTCAAAACAAAATTAAGTGTATGAAATTGTGGTTGAATATTTTCGATGGCAGTTAAGCTAATCAAAAATAACCGTCAATAACCTACTTTAAGAAAGAACCTTCAACGATGTCGGTGACTTCCAGTATCACTGACGCCTAACTAAGTAGATTTTTGAGTGAAAATGGCGTGATTAGCCCTCAATTTGAGGTGGTAGTCACGCTATTTATATTGGTCTATTTTTAGTCGTTGTTGAATAGATGAATGTTTAATTGAAGACGTGGCGGGCTGACCATCTGAACATCACTGCCGGTAGCATTAACGGCTATTGGGGCGGGTGATGCAGTGAGGTTCAAAATATTCTTGTGGGTTGAATGGTCGTAGAAATGATGGCATTATGATTAATCGATTGCGGCACTCATCAACGTTAAGCAAGTGCTAATGCGATTGGTATCGGACTCACTTTTAGTTGCTGGTTACGTGCGGGTCTAGTATGATTAACATGTACTGAAGTTGATTGCAAACAATCTAAATAAGGTAAGTTAGTTCGGCTATTTGGCTAACTAGAGAAAGAGTGATTGAGATGCAGGTGTTTATTAGTGACGATCAAGCGCCCCAACGTCGCTGGCTAGCGGAAATTATTACTAGTCAATTGGATGCGCTGAACTTTGATTATGAGTTGTCACCAGCCTGGCAACCAGCCGGGGTCTTAGATGCGGTGCAGCGGCACCCTGGCCCTAATATTTATTTTTTAGATATCGTGTTACAAAAAGAAATTAATGGCATTGAATTAGCTAGCAAAATTCGTGATTATGATCCGGATGGGTTTGTGGTCTTTGTTTCCGTCCGCGATGATTTACTGCCAAATACGCTTGATGCGATGACGGCGCCGACGGGTTTTATTTCTAAAGCCGATTTATTTGATGAAGCTAAGTTTGTGCCGCATGTCCAACAAGTGTTGTTAGTCATAAAAAAAAGGCTCCAAACGTTACATCAAAGTCCGGCGCCAACTTTAACTTTACATAGTGGCGCGTTACTATTGAGATTGAAACTCGACGAAATCGTTTATTGTGAAAAGATGCATGGGTTGCGGACCACGCGCATTGTGACCGTGGACCAGACTTATGTTGTGCATAAAAATTTAAGTGCCATTAAATCACAATTGACGGCGGGGCATTTTTTCAATGAGTTTCAAAGTTATGCCCTTAATTTTGACCAAATCGTCGCGATTGATTTTAACAAAGGCCTTGTAAAAATGACCAATGGGGATCAGTTGACCTTCAGTCGCGGCACGATTAAAAAATTACGGGCCTATTATCAAACGCAATAGATAGGATGATTAGATGATTACAGACACGCAATTAACCGCCATTCAAAACTATGCGGAACAACGACTGGCCCAAGACCACAGTGGCCACGGTAGCGACCATTTACAACGCGTCGTTAAATTAGCGCGGCGGTTGGCGGTCGCCGAAGGGGCGGATTTGAATTTAACCTTAGCCGCCGCTTGGTTACACGATGTGATTGACGACAAGTTGATGGCCGACCCGGAACAAGCGCATCACGCGTTAAGTGCTGAGCTGACTGATTTAGCCGTATCAACGGCGGCGCAAACAGCCATTTTTGAAATCATCGACCACATGTCATTCAGCAAATCGTTGAACGGCACGCAGACCTTGTCGTTGGCCGGACAAATCGTCCAAGATGCGGACCGTTTAGATGCCATTGGGGCGATTGGGATTGCCCGCGCACTCTATTATTCAGGGCACGTTGGTGAAAAAATTTATGATCCCACCGTGGCGCCACGCGAAAATATGACGAAGGCCCAATACCGCAACGAACCGGGAACGGCCATTAATCATTTTTATGAAAAGTTATTTAAATTGGAAGGGGTGATGAATACGTCAGCGGCTAAACAGCTGGCACATCAACGGACCCAAGTGATGCGGGACTTTGTTGCCCAGTTCAAAGCGGAATGGACCGCGGATGACCAAGCTTAACTAAAAAATCATCGTTGAAGTTAGCCAATAACTTCAACGATGATTTTTTTAGCGTTTAAACCATTTTGAACTGTTAGTCCGCGCATAGTATAGTGTCTTGCCATGACCGTTGACATGTAACATGTAGCCATCTTTTCCCATGTGGTAGAAAGCTTGAACGTGAATTTTCTGCCCTTTGTGTAAGGACAATTTTTTGCCTAAGCGACTCGTTGCAAAAGATTTGCCACTAATAAAACGGTAGACCGTAATCTTACGCGTGACGTGGGCGGCATGATAACTACTAGCGTTGGCCGCTAGTGGCACGGTCCCTAAACTTAACATGACGGCAAGGGTGGTGACGAGTTGACGTAATTTATGTGACACGGTGATTCCTCCTGAAAAAGTAATTAATACCGTAAATAGACTACCGCTGTTAATTAGGTTTTGTCAAAAAGGGATAGGGACGAAACTGAGACAAAATTTTTCACACTTTAATTAGCTTTCAAACAACGGTAATTTGCCTAAATAAGTAATATCATTGCGGTCGGCAGCCGCGCCTTCTGCCAGAATGGCCAGTTGCCCAACAACTTGGGCTTGAGCACGGGTTAAGAGTTGATGCGCAGTGGCCAGTGAACCACCGGTACTAATGACATCGTCGACGATGACGACGCGTTTGCCACGTAGTAAGTTGGCGTCTGTGCCATCTAAAACTAATTCTTGGTCCGCGCTAGTCGTGATGGCGGAAACGGCCGCGGTCAGTGGGGTTTGCATGTAGTCTTTAATACTTTTACGTAAGACGATGAAGCGGGGATGGTGCGTACGTTCACTCAACGCTTGGGCTAAGGGAATCCCTTTGCTTTCCATTGTCACTAAATAGTCAAAGTCGAGTGATTGTAACCGCTTGGTCAGCTCAGTGGCGGCATAATCGGTTAATTCAGCGTCACCGAGTAAGACGAACGAGGCGATTGTTGTCGTCGCGTTTAGTTTGATTAAAGGTAGTTGGCGGGTCAACGGACCCAGTTTTAATTCGTAGGTAGTTGGCATTTTTTTAGACTCCTAAGCCGATTAACGGCAAAATGAATTTCAAAATTGCACCCGTCATCAAACCACTGAAAGGATCGGCGATGGCGGTCACGACTAACGTAATGCCAGCAATCATGCTGGCAGAACCGTGCATAGCGGTGGCGGCGTTTTCCGGAAAGATAACGACCGCGCCTAAAATAAATAAGAAACCGGCGATGGAACTGCTGGGAACAAAGCGCCCAATTTTCGGTAACCAGCCCATGAATAAAATAATCGCCATGATGACCATCATGATGATGCCAGCGATGACCGGTTCGGGGGCGCTAGCGGTCGCGGAAATAATGGTTTCGACCGGCGCGCCACCGAGCAAACTAGTGCCAAAATCAGCCAAGGCTTGCGTGCTAGTCAATAGGTTTAAGTTGACCGGATTAGGCTTGAGTCCTGTCATTTGGCCAGTAATTAACCCATAGGAAATATTGGCACCAATGTTCAAGCACGCTAAACTCAGGGCGCCTCGTAAGACGGTTAAATTGAACTGAGGTTTGATGAATTGAAATTTGCGGGCAGTCACATGGTCGGGTAGGGCTTGTTGATAGTGTTCAACGAAAACGGCATACAAACTCGTTCCGATAACGGACAACGCAATCGTCCATACTAAATCCTTGGTGACCAGGTAAGTCACGACGGCCAGGGCAATTGACAGCCAACCGCAGCGCCGACTTTCTTTGGTCATTTGTAACGCCAACTTGGCCAACATGATGCCGACCCCAGCCATCATGCCACCCATAATTTGATCACCTAAGATGGCTACAATTTTAGATAACGACCCCGTTAGGCCAATTGCTAACATGATGACCGCCCCGAAACAAATGATTGACGACCGTTCACGCAAGTTCCGTCCTAAGTGCCCCGTTAACGCTAAGGATTCAGCTTGAAAGGAAATCGGGGCGACGGACCCAGTGAAGCCGTTGACGATTGCGGCTAAGCCAAATGAAAATGTCGTCGGAAAGACGGCGAAACCTAAACCCATGGCCATGATCCCTTGAGGAATCCCGTTCAAAACGACCCCAATGGCGGCCAGAAAATCTGCTAACCAATGCACAATTAATCACTCCAACATTCGTAATAAATATAATATAACGCTATAAGAAAAATGATTAAAGACTAATTTTGCTTAAAACGCGAATAAATCAATACACGAATTATAAATAGTTCGTATATTAATTGGCGGTGCCAGTCAAGTCAACGAAAAAAGCCACCTTGCATTTTGCAAGATGGCTCGTCTGTTAAATAGCCTAACTTAGGCACGGTTGGATAAGAAGCTGGTCAATAACATCACGACGAACGACACAATCACCGAATAACATAAGATGATACCAATCGTGAGTCCGAATGATTCGATGTAATGAAAGTACGTGGTGGCGTGTTGATCAAGTAACGTGAATAGGGTGGTGAAGACGACAATCAAGATGGTCGCCGTCGTTAAGCCTAGCGAACTGTTTTGATAATCAGCGGGACTTAAGTCGAAGCCCCCAATCACGATAATAATCGTCAAGATTAGTAGCAATAATAATTGCCACCAGCTGCCAAAGCTACTCGTCATATCGTGCCAACTAGTCGTCCATTGGAGATTAGTTGGGGATGCGGCTAAAGCTAAAATTCCTTTAGCCAAACCAGGAGCAAAGAGCGCATCGAGGCCTAGCAAGGCGGCTGTACACCCAAAAATGGGCGCGACCCCGATGAATAGATTACCAACGCGTTGATAAAAACTATGTTGATTCCAAGTATGATTCACGTAGCCGAGGGCCAGATCATCATTCTCATCGGTGTCGGGATGCAAGTGGGGGCGTTTCAATAAGCGCACCGATTGAATGCCGTGCCGAAAAATAATGGCGACAATCAAGTGACTCAGTTCGTGAATCACGATGCCTAAGCAGCCCCAATAAACTTGACTGTTGATACCAAAACGATTCACGAGATTGGCTTTGGTCCGCCGATTAATCATGGTCAGTAGCCAAGCAAATAAAGCTGGGATTCCCAGTAGTGAGAATAACACCAGCAAGTTATTCCATAACAATTGTTTCAAGCGATCACTCCGTTATTTCGCCGAAGGTCCCATGGACGAGTTTCCGCAAGTCGTTCGCATCAATTTCGATTGAGCGACCAATCTTACCGGATGAAACTAAAATCTGTCCTTGTTGTTTGGCGCTATCATTTATAAAAATCGGGAATTTCTTCGTTTCCCAGATACCAACGGGGGTGTTCGCACCATGTTGGTAGCCGGTCGTGCGTTCCAAATCTTTCAATGGAATCATGCCGACTTTTTTGTTGCCAGATAATTTAGCAAGTTTTTTGTAACTCAAGTGTTCATCTAATGGTAACACACCAACGAGCGGACCGGTCTTATTCCCGATTAATGCTAAGGTTTTATAAATATGATGTTCGTCGACGCCTAAGTGATCGACTTGTAATTGTTCGACGTCGCCTTCCGTTTCGGTGGGAAACTCATATTGTTGATAGCTAATGTTAGCTTTATCTAAAATCTTTTCGACGAGCGTTTTGCCTAAGCCGTCTTTCTTTTTACTCTTTTTTGACATGTTAATTCATCCTCACAATTATAAATGTACGACCCAATTTAAAAATTGGAACGGTGTAATGTGTCACATTGACTAAAATTCTGCTATACTCAAGGTATTAACTTAAGTAAAGGAGGGATCGCCATGGCAGATTTAGTTTATCAACAAGTGATCACCGACCTCAAAAAACGGATTATGGCCAATGAGTTTGTCGATAAAAAATTACCAGACGAACGTAGTCTGAGCGAACAGTATCAAGTTAGCCGTTCTTCGGTCAAACGGGCGCTCAATGTGTTAGCGAACCAAGGCTTAATTTTTAAAAAGCGGGGCTCCGGCACCTTCATTAATCCATTATATCTTAAAAATCAATCTTCATTTAAATACGAAGGAACCAACTTGGGGATTACGGATAGTTTGAATACCGAAGGCGCTAAGCCTAGTATTCAATTATTAGACTTTCAAGTCATTCCTGCAAGTCAAGAGTTGCAACAAGACTTGTTTTTATCCCCAGATGAGTTTGTTTATGAAATAAAGCGGTTACGTTTGTTGGATGAGCAACCATTTATGATTGAAACGGGTTATATTCCAATCAAGCTCGTGCCGGAATTGAATCGACAAATTGTGAGTGGCTCGATTTTTAATTATGTCCAAGATACGTTGCATGCCGCGGTCACCAAATCATTCTTATCGATTTCAGCCGCGCCATCGACCGCGACAGATCAAAAATTATTAGCACTTTCAGCCAATGAACCAGTAGGACTGATGAGTGGGATATTCTTTTTAGATGATGGGACGCCATTTGAAGTGTCAAACATGCGCTTACACTATAAATATATGAAATATACGACATTTGTTTCGACAAATGGGTAAAAAGTTTTCCTAGACTAAAACGGCGACGAGCGTAGGGCTCACGCCGTTTTTTAAAACCGTAAAATCAATAAATTTTAAAATTGGACCGTTCCAATTAACAAAAAGGTTGATTTTTTGAAATTACCTGTTAATATAGAACTTGTAAACGATGTCAGTAACAACAGACAAACAATCATTAATCGAAAATTAAGGAGTGTTTAAACAATGGCAACAGATTACTCATCACCCGAATACTTAAATGAAGTTGACAAGTATTGGCGGGCCGCTAACTATTTATCAGTTGGTCAATTATATTTAAAAGACAATCCATTATTACAAACGCCATTAAAGGCGAGCGACGTTAAGGTTCATCCAATCGGCCACTGGGGCACGATTGCAGGTCAAAACTTTATTTACGCCCATTTAAACCGGGTTATCAACAAGTACAACTTGAAGATGTTCTATGTTGAAGGTCCTGGTCATGGTGGCCAAGTGATGGTTTCTAACTCATACTTAGATGGAACTTACAGTGACATCTATCCAGAAATCACCCAAGACAAAGCTGGGATGCAAAAATTGTTCAAACAATTCTCATTCCCAGGTGGCGTGGCGTCTCATGCTGCTCCTGAAACTCCAGGTTCAATCCACGAAGGTGGCGAACTTGGTTACTCAATTTCACATGGTACCGGTGCTATCTTGGATAACCCTGATGAAATTGCTGCCGTGGTCGTTGGTGATGGGGAATCCGAAACCGGTCCATTAGCAACTTCATGGCAATCAACGAAGTTCATCAACCCAATCAATGACGGGGCCGTTTTACCAATCTTAAACTTAAATGGTTTCAAGATTTCTAACCCAACCATCTTTGGTCGGACTTCAGATGAAAAGATCAAGCAATACTTTGAAAGCATGAATTGGGAACCAATCTTCGTTGAAGGTGACGATCCTGAAAAGGTTCACCCAGCTTTAGCTAAAGCTATGGATGAAGCCGTTGAAAAGATTCAAGCGATTCAAAAGAATGCTCGTGAAAACAACGATCCTAGCTTACCAATGTGGCCAATGATCGTCTTCCGCGCACCTAAGGGCTGGACTGGTCCTAAGTCATGGGATGGCGACAAGATTGAAGGGTCATTCCGCGCTCATCAAATTCCAATTCCAGTTGACCAAACGGATATGGAACATGCTGACGCCTTAGTTGATTGGTTACAATCATATAAGCCTGAAGAACTCTTTAACGATGACGGGACGTTGAAAGATGATATCAAAGCTATCATCCCAACTGGTCAAAGCCGGATGGCCGCTAACCCAATCACTAATGGTGGGGTTGATCCAAAGGCCTTGAACTTACCTAACTTCCGGGACTACGCCGTTGATACGACGAACCGTGGCGCCGATGTTAAGCAAGACATGATTGTTTGGTCAGACTACTTGCGTGACGTTATCAAGAAGAACCCTGACAACTTCCGTTTGTTCGGACCTGATGAAACGATGTCAAACCGTCTTTATGGTATTTTTGAAGCGACTAACCGTCAATGGTTGGAAGATGTTCATCCAGACAGTGACCAATTTGAAGCACCAGCTGGTCGGGTATTGGATGCGCAATTATCCGAACACCAAGCTGAAGGTTGGTTAGAAGGTTACGTCTTAACTGGTCGGCATGGGTTATTTGCAAGTTACGAAGCGTTCTTACGCGTCGTGGACTCAATGTTAACGCAACACTTCAAGTGGTTACGGAAAGCCAACGAACTCGATTGGCGTAAAAAGTACCCTTCATTGAACATTATTGCGGCTTCGACGGTTTTCCAACAAGACCATAACGGTTACACCCACCAAGATCCTGGTGCGTTGACTCATTTGGCTGAAAAGAAACCAGAATACATCCGCGAATACTTGCCAGCTGATGCCAATAGTTTATTAGCAGTCGGTGACGTTATTTTCCGGAGCCAAGAAAAGATTAACTATGTAGTTACTTCAAAGCACCCACGTCAACAATGGTTCAGCATTGAAGAAGCTAAGCAATTAGTTGATAATGGCTTAGGTATCGTTGACTGGGCAAGTACTGACCAAGGTAGCGAACCTGATATCGTCTTTGCTGCCGCTGGGACCGAACCAACTTTGGAAACTTTAGCAGCTATCCAATTGTTGCATGAAAACTTCCCAGACATGAAGATTCGCTTCGTCAACGTGGTTGATATCTTGAAGTTACGCAGTCCTAAGAAGGACCCTCGTGGCTTATCAGATGAAGAATTCGACCATTACTTCACGAAGAACAAACCAGTGGTCTTTGCTTTCCATGGTTATGAAGATATGATTCGTGACATCTTCTTTGATCGTCACAACCACAACTTACACGTTCATGGTTACCGTGAAAACGGTGATATTACGACACCATTCGATGTTCGGGTCATGAACCAAATGGATCGCTTCGACTTAGCTAAGACGGCGATTGCTGCTCAACCAGCTATGGAAGATACCGGCGCATCATTCGTTCAAGACATGGATAACATGTTAGCTAAACACAATGCTTACATTCGTGATGCCGGGACCGACTTGCCAGAAGTTAACGACTGGCAATGGAAAGGCTTGAAATAAGCTAGTGTAACAAATTAAATTAGTAATAATAAAAACGGTAATGATTATGGGCGTGTGCCCCCGTAACCATTACCGTTTTTTGTTGATTTGATACGTTTAGAAAACTGCCGGCCGTCATCTAATTAGAACGTCGCTAAGCATATTTTAACCTTATTTTAATTAATTCTGCTATAATAACGCATCTGCTGTTGTCGGTTCGGCTACGAAAGGACGTGTTGGCAATGAAAGTGATGTTAGTTGTTGAAAACTTGGTGATGGATGGCGTCAAACGGGCGACGACCGTGCTCGGTAATGCGTTGAGTACGCAAGCGGCGGTCACCTTTTATGCTTTGGCCCAACCACCGGTATTTTTTAAGTTGCAAGCACCGTTAATCGTGGCGCCCCGGCCAGCTGATGCGACGATTAATAACTTTTTTGGGACCCGGCCGTTAGAAAAATATGCTATTCAGATAACTGATTTGATTGCCACACTACGAAACCAAAAGACGGATACCGTCATCTTGCCCGGTGGCTTATTGACCAGCTTTGCCCCGGCCATCAAGGCGGCGTTACCCAACTTAAACGTCATTGCTTGGATGCACAATAATGTGAACACTTACTTGAACCAATATTATGTCGGTATGCAGACGGAATTCAAATTAGGGTTAATGGCAGCTGATACGGTGGTCGTGTTGACGGATTACGATTGGGAAGGGTATTCCAGATTTAATCCGCATACGGTTAAGATTTATAATCCGTTGACCTTGCGACCGGCTGAACAGCCTGCCGATTTACGACAACATACACTCGCCTTTACCGGGCGGATTGATTTACAACATAAAGGGGTCGATTACTTGGTTGCACTTGCTCGCGAATTACCGAGTGACTGGCGTTTAGCGATTGCCGGGAGTGGTAAGCCCCATGATATGGCCACGTTCCACCGCTTAGTGGATGAATTAGGCGTTCAAGACCGGATCATCTATCGGGGGGCCTTACAGGATGTCGCCTTGCAGCAACATTATCGGCAAGCTTCGATTTTTGTCATGGCGTCACGGTGGGAAGGGATGCCACTAGTCATCGGTGAAGCGATGGCCATGGGCTTGCCGGTGGTCTCAATGTGGAATACGGGTTCCGCCGAATATTTACAAGATTCGCAGTACGGCGTTTTAACGCCGGCTCAAGATATTTGGGGCTTGTGGCGTGGACTTTGGCCATTGCTAGCACACATTAAACAACGTGAGTATTATGCCCAACAAGCCTTGTTGCGTAGTCAGGATTTCACGTTGGCTCGCATCGTTCACCAGTGGTGGGGGTTATTGACACAGCAGTACTTACCGCAAGTCATTATTCAGTCTACGAATGATGATGCTGATTTGATTGGTTGAGGGCCTGATGCCGTAACCAGAGGGGCTTGCTGAAAAGGATAGCACCCAGAAATAAACCTACAATACCGATGAGTGAGGCCCAGATCGACCCGCGACTATCTTGAAAATTGAAGTAACCCGCCACGATGATAAATAAGCCTAACCAAAAATCATTATTTTTATAAAAAGGCATGATTGCCAACTCCTTTTTGCCGGTAGCATACGACCAACGTGCTGGGAATGCGACTGACAAGTTTTCTTTGGTTAATAACTAAACCAGCCTTTTGAAATCGAAATTTCAAAAGGCTGGTTTTTTGGTGATGTTTAGTTGGGTTCAACGTCAAAAACTGCTGGCAACGGGGCATTAACCGTGACGAAGTCGTCACTGAAAGGTAATTGTAACAATAATTGAATAGCATGTAAGAATAAGCGGGAGTTGCCACTAGCCAGTGAGTCATACAGTGGGTCGCCGATGATGGGATGGCCATTAGCGGCTAAATGCACCCGCAATTGATGGGTGCGCCCGGTTTGTAAGTCCAGTTTTACCAAGGTATGCTGACTACCAGTTTTGATAACTTGATAGTCAGTGACCGCACTTTGGGCGTCCGGCGTATCAATCCAGCGCTTGCGTTTATCGGTGGGGTGATGCCCAATCGGATTAGTGAATTGGCCACTCGGTTGGTCAAAGTGGCCACGAACCCACGCGTAATACGTGCGATGAATCGATTTGTCACTAATTAGGCGGTCCAAAATAGGAACTACAATCGGATTTAAGGCGACTAACATCGCCCCTGACGTCATTTGGTCTAATCGGTGTACCATGTAAGGCGCTTGATGTTCCGGCGCTAAATAGGCCGCTAAATGGTTTAATACCGAACCGACTTCTCCGGGTTGATTCGGATGAGCCTTTTCACCAGCGGGCTTGTTGACGACGATTAAATCTGGCGTTTGATATAAGATTTGGACGGTCGCTGCACTATCTGGCAAGTAGTTAGAAGTAGGCGTCCGAAAGTCACTTTCAATAAAAGTCAGCGTTAACTGATCATTTTCATGAACGACGGTTGCAACCGAGGCCGGTAAGTCGTTGACCAAAATTCGATGACCTTGCCGCAACTGGCCCTGAATTCGTTTGGGAATCAGCCAATGTTTCAAACAGTCCCGGACCGTCCAATTATTTAAGTTTGCTGGAATCACGAGTTGTTTGGTCCAGGTCATAAAAATACTCCTTTAACTAAAAAAATAGTGCGGTTAACCGCACCATTTAAAGCTATTATTGTTCTGGTTTAACGATTAAAACATCACAGATGGCATTGCGGCTAACATAAGTCGTTACGGAACCGACCATTAAGCGTTCAACCGCAGAGAGACCGGTCGACCCAATCATGATTAATTGATTGTGGTGATCCGCTGGAAATTCACGGGCAATGACCGTTTTCGGATTCCCAAAACGAACGTGCATTTCAACGTCGGTCACACCAGCGTCAATCGCTTGTTGTTTCAATTCTTCGAGTCGTTTTTGAACGTCTTCGGATAACTTATAAATGACATCACCGCTGACCGCACCGCCATACGTGTCGCTGAATTGGTTAACTTCCAAGACGTTTAAGATGTCTAAATGGGTGTTATTACGTTTGGCTACTTCAATGCCGCGCTTTAAAACTTCTTCGGTTACCTTGGAGCCGTCGACTGGTACCAAGATATTTTGATATTGTTGTAACATAGTGGTTACCCCCGTTTGATATGGCTAGTTAATACTTTTATTTTAGCATTAATTGTAAAAAGTGTAAGCCTTTTAGTTTATAAGTTAACGGGGATGGCTGCGATTTTTTAACATTATGTTTTTTATGTGGGAAAGAATTTTGAAGTTTTTCTTAAGCGAAAACGTAATAATTGCAATGGATGGCTAGGGAAAATCACCGCTTGATTTATAATCAAATTTAAGTTTTAGGTATGAAGCAATTTATCAAAATAATTTTGAAAAAACACAGCTTTTAGTTAGTGTAGCAATCGATGTAACCGTTGTCTTTTTAAAAGCGTTTCTTAAATTGATAACTTTTATTATGAATAAATTAGTGAACATATATAATAAAATCGTTTATAAAATATTATTAATAAAACGATAATGAGTTATCTGAATTGAATGTAAGAAGTCAGAATGCTAACATTAGTCCTGTAACAGCAGTATCGAAAACTATCCAAGAATTCTTGTCGCTCTGTCACATACACATTCAATCACAGATTTGGGGAATTAGAATTGAAAATGGGAATGACGAAAGTAATTGCTTCATTGATGTTAAGTACCGCTTTGTTGCCGATGATGAACAGCAAAGCGGCGACGGAAAGCTCGGCACCGGCACCAGCAACGAAAGCCGCGTCTACTTCAAGTAGTGCCAGCAGCGCCAATGCACAAAGTCAAAGTTTAGGATCAACGACTGCGGCCAACGGAAGTCGGACTGCCAGTACACCAGCTACGAGCGGAAGTGCGAATGCTGCCAGCAGTAGTTCCAATGCGGTTGCTAGTTCAGCACCCGCGACATCGCAAGCGGCCAGCCAAAGCAGTAGTGCCAGTGCTAGCCAAAGTTCAAGTCAAAGTAGCAGCCAAAGCGTGAGCCAGTCAGCTAGCAATGCGGCAAGTTCAGCCACTAGCAGTAGTAGTGCCGCTACTAGTGCCACCAGCGCTGCCGACAGCGCGACTGCAACTGAAAAACAAGCGGCTGCTAAGCGCGCAACTTTGAGCGAAGACCACAGCTTAGGACCTGGTTTTTATGATATGCATGCCTTTATGGCACGGTCAGCCGCGGATACAACGGGCTTCTTGACTTCAATCAAGTCCGGGGCCATTGCTGGTTGGCGTAATCATAAAGTATTACCATCAATTACGGCTGCGCAAGCGATTTTAGAAAGTGGCTGGGGCCGCTCAGAATTGTCAACGTTAGGCAACAACTTGTTCGGGATTAAGGGGGACTATCAAGGCCAATCGATTGCCTTTAAGACCCAAGAATTCGTCAACGGTCAGTATATTACGATTACCGATAACTTCCGTAAGTACCCTAACTGGGCGGCAAGTGTGGAAGATCATGGCGCATTTTTAAATGTTAATCCACGCTATAGTAATTTACTCGGGGTGACTGATTATCAAAAAGTCGCGGCCTTGTTATCACAAGATGGCTATGCAACCGCACCGGATTATGCGGCTAAGTTGATTGAGATTATTAACGAATACAATTTGAATGCTTGGGATACTGAAGCAATCGGTAATAATAATACGACAACGCCAAGTAATCCCGGCAATATCAGCACCGCGCCAAATACCAATCAAAACAATAACAACAATAATAATGCTAGCCAAGGTGGTTCTTATACGTTCAAGACCGCCACGAATATCCGCAATAGTGCTAGTAAAGGTGGCCAAATCGTTGGTAGTTATGACGCCGGCCAATCCGTGCGTTACACCGGTAAAGTCAATGCTGAAGGGTTAACTTGGCTCCAATATACGTCATATTCAGGCAAGACCCATTATGTGGCGATGAGTGGTGACGATGTGGCGGCAACGACGCCAACCCCCGCACCAACGCCGGCGCCAAGCGAAACTGTCGTGGCGACGAGTGGGTCATATCGCTTCACTGCGGCAACTGACATTAAATCAGCACCTAGTGTGGGTGCCGCAACTTTAGGGACCTACAATGCTGGCGAGACCGTTTACTATAACGGCAAAGTAACCGCTGAAGGCCGCACTTGGCTCCGTTATTTGTCTTATTCTGGTAGCGCACACTATGTCGCTATTAGTGGTGGCAGTACTGGCGGCGGCAGCACACCAACGCCAAGTCAACCAAGCGTCACGGCGACGAGTGGGTCGTACCGGTTCACGGGAACGACAGCCATTAAGAGTGCGCCAGATAATAATGCGGCCACGGTCGGTACATACTATGCCGGCAATACGGTGTACTATAATGGCAAAGTGACGGCTAACGGGCAAACTTGGCTGCGTTACCAGTCATATTCTGGCGCCATGCACTACGTTGCGGTTGGCGGCAGTGGTAGTAACGGCGGCAACAGCAATGCCAGTGCGAATGTTATGGCGACGAGTGGGTCGTATCGCTTTACCGCCACGACGGCGATCAAGAGTGCGCCAAGTAATAGTGCCGCAACGGTCGGTACTTATGACGCTGGTTCAACGGTTTACTATAATGGTAAAGTCAATGCGGATGGTCAAACGTGGTTACGTTATCAAGCTTATTCGAGTGCCACCCATTATGTCGCGGTCGGCGGGAGTAGCGCTACCAATAACGGTGGCAGCAATGTGAGTGCACAAAGTGGGGCGTTCCGCTTCTCGACCACGACCCATATTCGGACGGCGCCAAGTACGAGTGCATCAATTGTTGGCCGTTACTATCCCGATGAAGTCGTTTATTACAATGGTAAAGTCCAAGCCGATGGGTATACTTGGCTGCGTTATTTAAGCCGTTCTGGCGCGACCCATTATGTAGCTGTTGTTGACTAAATTTTCAAGCATATCAATTGTGATTTAAGCGCGTCGGTTTTATAATCTAGTTAGTAAGATGAATAGCGATTACGACCGCTATTAACTTCAGGCAATCTGGTTGCTTAAGCAGCTGGGTTGTTTTTTTGATGTCGTTGCAATCGCTTACATTGTGTGATATATTGGATTCATCGGAAGAATCTGAGGTCAGTAACAAAACGTTACCCAGTTGTTGTAACAAACCCGTCAAGTGATAGCTAGTGCAGTAAACAGCGTTTCCGCTAATTTCGGATAACCAACTGACCAACTCCCATCTATTGATGGCACGCAGATTTCCATGGAGAACGGATTGCCGCCAATCAAAAACGTTCAAGGATATGGATTGTGAAGCAGTGATGTTACGGGATGAAGAATCCCTACTAAGCCATTTTCACTGGTTCTTCCAAAACGGGGCTCACATGGTGAGCTCTTTTTTGTTTCCTGCGGTATGATTAGAGTAACTTAAAGCTGAGGAGTGATTAAGAGATGTACTATGTTTCGATGCAAGATCATGAAATTGGTCGTAATTTGGCGACCGAACAATATTTGATGAACAATGTTGAATTTGATGAACCATTAGTTTTGTTCTATTATGAAAAACCATGTATCATTGTAGGCCGCAATCAGAACACGTTGGAAGAAATCAACGCGGATTACGTGCGTGAACACGATATTACGGTTACTCGCCGCCTGTCTGGTGGGGGGGCAGTTTATCAAGATCTCGGTAACTTATGCTTCAGTTTTGTGGTGGATAGTGACAGTCAAGAATTTGGGGACTTTAAAACTTTTACGGCCCCAATTATCGAAGCCTTGCACGAAATGGGGGCAACCACGGCCAATGTCAGTGGGCGCAATGACTTATTAGTCGACGGTAAAAAATTCTCTGGTAATGCGATGTATTCACGCAATGGGAAAACTTTCTCACATGGGACTTTAATGTTGAATGTTGATTTAAATGTCGTACCTCAAGCTTTGACCGTGCCAACGGATAAAATTGCTTCGAAAGGGATTAAATCCGTGCGGAGCCGGGTCACTAATTTACGGCCATTTTTATCACCAGAGTATCAAAATATTGAAGTGCCTGAATTCCGAGACACGTTACTTAAAAAATTATTCCATGTGACAGACTTGGCCGAAATTGCGGACAAGGAATATCACGTGACCCCCGAACAACAAAAAGCTATTGATAAAATTTATGAAGACTATTATGCTAATTGGGATTGGGTCTATGGTAAATCACCAGAATTCTCAGTTAAACGGCGTAAACATTTTGATATGGGAACCATCGATGCACGGCTACAAGTTGGCGATGGTCATATCGAAAATATTAAATTCTACGGGGATTTCTTCGGTAGTGGCGACGTTCATGACATTGAAACAGCCTTAACCGGGCTGCGGTACGATCATGATGAAATTGCTAAAAAATTAGCACCACTTGATTTAAACCGGTACTTCACTGGTATTGATCGTCAAGCCATTATTGATTTAATCGCCCAATAATAGGGGTGATTGGTTGAAACTCACACGCTTAGTCGCATTTGCGTTAGTATCCTTTTTTTGTTACGGTATCGTCAATTGGATGATGTCGACCTACCATTTCCATTTACAAACGACGCGGTTATCGACCGCCGAAATGTGGCAAGGCTTGTTGATTGCGCTTGTCTTGTACTTGGTCGGTATTTTAGCAATTTATGTCAATCGCATGTTAGGGTTTTATGTGTTGGGCCTGGTGCTAATTATTTACTCACTGGGACTAATCAGTGCCTTAATGTCTGGCTATCAAAGCGATGCAGCCATGGAAATCAAATTAGCGCTGGAAGTCATTGTGGCGATTGGGCTAGTTTTGAACTTTTACACGCTAGTTCTATTAACGCGTGAGCGCCACCAAACTAAGTAAACGAGGGATAATATGCAACGAAACGTACAAGCTTTTATTGATGAAGTTACGGCCGAACAGGTCACCCAAACGACGCTAGACGCCGCTTATGACCAAGTTAGCGCGCAAGTGGGCACTTGGTTAGGCCAGTTATTGGCGGCGGTTAACAACGACGCCTTAGCGCAAGCTACGTTGACCACGACGCACGAACCCGCCATCAGTTTTCGGCTAGAAACGAGTGTCATTAATTTGCCATTAGCAAATTTAACCGAAATTGGCAAAGTGACCGACGCCGAAGCAGACATGCCAATCAACATTTACATGATTGCCGAATCCGAAGCTTTACCATCGGGTTTGCGGATTGATGAATTGGGCAGTGTGGACGATGTCGTCGCGGACGTCGCCGGGGCGGAAAAGTTATTAACGACTTGGCTAACTGGTCAAATCGAACGCTTGAATCAAATTACCGAAGCGGCAGAATAACCAAATTTTTACATGGAATCAATGGGAACTTTACATTGGTCAGTTATGATATAGAAGGTATCAGAGCCGATACAATCACACCAACGGAATCACTGCTGCGGCAGTGATTTTTTTGTCATTAACTTGCATTCGACGGTAAAAGATGATAGGGTAGTTGATGCGATGAGTCGATAGAGTCAGATCATCAGTGATGATGGTTCCGCGCGAGCGGCTAGTGACTAATATTGATAGCGGGATGCGTTTTTCTGCGGGATTGCAGAGTGTCTGGGTCACTGACATTGTGGAGTGTCACCCCTGCTGGTTTCGGCCAGTACCGTGATTAAAAGTCGGTTGAACTACTTCGGTAGCTCGGCCGACTTTTTTTGTTTGTGAAAATCGTGTAAAGTTTGTATATAATACTGGGAATTGTTGGTAAAATGACGCAACTAAGCGTATGGTTAAGTTAGCATCAAGACCATTAATTTTGGGGAGTTGATTAGTTATGAAAAAAACGATTATTACCACTTCATTATTAGTAGGCATTGCAGTTTTAGGGGGCGGCTATTACTTCTGGCCGCGGAACACTCAGTCGACATCAAGTGCGACCCAAGCAATGTCGGAATCCGTTGCCAGTCAACAGACGTCACATTCATCAACTGCGAAGTCTGCCGCTAAAAAAGCGACGACTAAGCACGCTGCCAAAGCCGCATCTACCACGGGTACGGCAACTTCAACGACCAGTGCCGCCGTTTCAAGCAGCCAGCGTAGCGCTAAATCGTCCCAAGCTAGCAGTCATCAGGCAGAGTTAGCGGGGACCACCAGTGTTTCTGGCACCTCAAGTTCAAGAAGCAGTAGTAGCAGCAGTTCGTCAACCGAAGCCCCAGTCAATGACCATTCCAAGGTCAAGGCCGCGACGAACTTGACGACGGATCAAGTGAATAACTGGGTCTTTGAACAAGTTGCTCCCAAGTATCAAGTTAGTGTGACTAAGAATGACTTTCTGTTCAATCAAGCGACCCACAATGATGGTCTCGTTTACGTGGAAGTCTATGAAAATATGAACGACGAGGTATCACATTTAGTTGGGCGTTATCGAATTGATAGCCATGGCGCGTTGGAACAACAACAAATTAATCAAGGCGCCGATGTTTGGGCCGTTGTTTCTGCCGCCTATAAATAAAAAAAGTTTGACTTAGAGTGTACTTTAAGGATTATGCTTAGTGGGTAAAAGTTGCTAAGCGTGAGTTTAGCGGAATTAAGCACCCCCCATCGCCGGAAACGATGGGGGTTTTTAAGTTCGGAATTGTAACCGCCTTCTTGCGTCGCTAATTAATTTCAGGCATACTGGAAGGGACCATTAGTAAATGAACGATGCGAGGTAATTAACATGGCAAAAGAGAAAAATGAAAAATATGATGAAGACGACAAACGACTCGGCCGCGGGATTTTAATCGCTGCCAAGTGGATTGCCATCGTGGCCGGATTAGTTGGGCCGTTTGTGATGATGTATAGTCATGACTGGGGGCTAAACCTCGGGACGATTAGTGTTATCTGTGGTGGGGTCGCGTTATGCTTCGGCCCCACCGGCCGTACGGCGGGCGGTCAATGGCTGGCGTTACTGGAAACGTTAGGAGTCGGTCTGCTAGTATTGGTTTATTATGTGCTGATTTTGAAGTTTATTCACTTTTAAAAAGTAGGGACTAACCATGACAAAAGGAATCAAAAATTTAAGTTTATGGCTGATGTTAGGGACCGGGCTCATTGGGCCTTGGATTATGCGTTTCATTAATTTAGAAGTCGGCTTAGCCGTGGGCATTGTAGCAGTCATTGCCGGACAATTTTATTTCGACAGTCGCTGGCCCAAATCACCTTGGCACCAGTTATGGGTCTTAGGCGCTTGGATTGGCATGATTTGTGTCGAAACCGCCTATTTCTGGCTCGTTAGTCGGTTGTAGCGGTTCCTTTTAGTAGTTGGTTATTGCCGCAATTGGCTGACCGTAATGCCATCGTCTTGGGACCGGTCCAAGCCTGAGGAGCGGTCTTGGACTTCGCTTTTGAGCCTGAAAAGCAAGTCTCAAAAGACGTCCTGAAAGTGGTGTAAACGGGCAAAAAACGCCCGTTAACGTCACTTTCAGGACGATTCCATTACGGTCAGCCAATTGCTAATCTCAGCTCACTTTCAAAACAAAATTAAGTGTATGAAATTGTGGCTGAATATTTTTGATGGCAGTTAAGCCAATCAAAAATAACCATCAATAATCTACTTTAAGAAAGAATCGGTTGTAACTAAGGGGGATGTTAGAAAAGATATGCGTAGGCAGAACATGTCTGTGACACAAGTCTACAAACGTTGACCTCCAGCAAGCTATGGCTTAATGACACTTATTATTTGAACAGTACGACTAAGGGGTCACCACTATTTAATATACTAGTGGCGACTCCTTTGTTGGCTCTGAATAATAGTCGTAATCCAGCTGGAGGGCAGCAGTAATGGAAGTCGCTGTGCAAGTGGTGTTAATGCCGGTGATTTTCCGACATTTACAGCACCGACATCTTTGGAGATTGGCGAACTGTGCCAAGCTTCAAAGTGAGGTGAGAGACCGCTTTTTGGCTCGAACCGGTCGCCACTGCGACTGGAATTACTGCTGACCGGAAGCGACAATTAATCCGCATCTGGATGTCAGACTCATTTCGGCTTGTTAACTAAAAAAGTCCGCCGGCTGACGGTTACGTCAGAGGGGGACTAGTTAGTTTACGTCAAAGTTAATTAAGGTTGATCGGTATAAACTTCGTGGTTAACGACTTCTTCCATATTGGAAGGCACGAAGCTATCAACTTTGTGGTTGATCAAGACGTCGGCGTAGTGGTCGACTTTGCGATTGATTGTTTTGAGATGATTTTGTAAGTCGTTTATTTCACCCAAGGTCCGCTTTTGCTGGGCCTTCATCATTTCATAACGTTCTGGAACGGTCTGTTCGCCTTCTTGAACGAGGTCTAAGTAATGCTGGATGCGTTCGACGGGCATCCCCGTTGAGCGCAAGCAAATGATAATGCTGAGCCATTCTAGGTCAACGTCTTCAAAAATCCGATTGTTGTTTTCATCACGCTGCACAAACGGTAACATACCATGATCATGGTAGTAACGAATGCTGTACGTGGAAACGTTCATTTTCTTGGCCACTTCTTGAATTGTATAGGACAACTCGAACCCTCCTTGGAAAAATGCCACAATTAATGGTTGTTATTGGGCTGAAAAGCCCGCCAACAACCAAATTAACATTTCAAACAAATATATTGCATTACAGTAACTATAAGCATTTATCATAATAAAGTAAATTAATAAGTTTTATATTTAATCATAAATTTTGAAACAAGGGGATTGCCTTCAAGTAAGACGAAGGTGCTATGCTCTTATGTAAGTCAGGAGGTGTTTTTAATGCAACGATATGCTTTACAACAAACTGGTCATGATTTTGAACCAATCACGCCCTGGGATACGAATCCGCAACCTATTTTAACCCAGCTTAAGGGGCGTGATGATGTGGATTTATTAACATGGAATCCGCATCAAGATATGAGTGAGATTTATCCCCAATACGATCTCGCCAGTTTGGTCGAACGGGTGGATGGGACGCCGGTCGCTAAGTTAATTGACCAACTGTCAGGCGTGTTAACGGCGTTAGCTTTGCCTAGCAGTGACCAGATTCAACAACAATGGTATTTGGTCGGCGACTTAGCAGCGCTGACGCACCCGGGATTAATTAATACGGCGGCGGCGTTACTTAGTTTAACGGTGGTGGCATTAAAAACACCGCTCCTAACGCCCAAAGCAGTCGTTAGCCGGAAGTTACACAGCTTGGCCAATCAAGCCCGTTGTTGGTTGTTAGCGGCCAAGGTGACGGATTTACAATTAATTGCGACGCCCGCTGCTTTGACGAAATTATTACAACATTTGTTGGCGCAAACCGCGGTATTGGATAATTGTAGCCCGACGAGTCGAGCCGTGAGTGGTGAGTTAGCTCAAGATGCGTATTGGCTCAGTTTGGTGGATGATGCGACGTTTGATGTGACGCAATTAAACAGTCCCGTGGCGTGGTCGCTATTGCGGGCGGCGCATTTGGAAAATAATTTAAAATAAAGCTGGCCTTCGTCTTAGTGGAAGGGCCTATAATTAAGATAAGCTTATGGAATGTGTGAACTATTGCACAGTTAGTCTAAACATGTTAACGTATAGCAAGTCATAAACTGTTCATGACAGTTTGACGTAATTAGACTAACTATAGAAAGGAGCGACCGTTCAAGATGTGGCATTATGATGATTCTGTTATTCAGTTAGATTTGGGTCGGCGTTCAACGACGACGCCCCGACGTGCAGTCACGCGGACTGGGCGCGACCATTACTTGGCCTCGCAACATCAAATTCTGCAACACCGTTTGAATCAATTAAGCGCTGTTGAAACGGCCACCCCCGCCATTGAAGCCGAATTAAATGAGATTCGGCGGCAATTAGATTTAGTTGGTTAGGAGAGTGGATTACATGTTAATCAAGTACTAATCGTCGAGCAACTAACGGCGATTTTTTTGTGCACAAGAATAGTTGACGACTGCTGGATGATTAGAGTAAGATGAAAATATCATTAAAAGACATGTTGATGAGAAGAGTAAGTCAGAGTGTGAGCGACAGGAAGCCGTCATAACTGAGAAGCGGTGCTCGCTAACTGACTGAAGATGAACTCGGAATGCCTAGCGACGGTTGTGAAGCTGTCCTAGCGGTACTGGCCGTTACCCCAGAGAGTTGGCAACAACTCGATAAGTTTAGCAAGGTGACTTGTTATTAAACTTGGGTGGTAACACGCGATCGTCGTCCCAGATTAGATTCTGGGGCGGCTTTTTTCGTTGTTCGCAAATCAGAAAGAGGTTGAGATTATGACTAATAAACAAACTTTACATATTGAAACGTTATTGGCGCAAGCTGGCAATCGGACTGACGATGAAAAAACGGGCGCAATCTCGGCGCCGATTTATTTATCGACGGCGTATCGTCACGCGGGTTTAGGGCAATCAACCGGTTTTGACTATCCCCGCGAGGCCCAACCGACGCGCTGTGTCTTAGAAGCGACGTTGGCCAAGCTCGAAGAAGGGGTGGCTGCCTTTGCGCTTAGTTCGGGGATGGCCGCTATCCAACTCGTGTTTACGCTGTTCAAAAGTGGCGATAAAATTATTGTGTCGGATGATCTCTATGGCGGTTCCTACCGTTTCTTCGATTTATTACACGACCATTATCAATTGGACTTTGCCGTGTGGGATGGGCAGGACCAAGCGGCGTTAGCGCAATTAATCGATGCAAAGACGGTCGCGTTGTGGTTGGAAACACCGTCCAATCCGACGATGAAAGTCATTGATATTGCCGCCACCGCGGTGACTACTCACGCCCATCACATTAAACTCATTGTGGATAACACGTTTTATACGCCGTTGATTCAAAAGCCGCTGACGCTCGGGGCCGACATTGTCGTGCATTCGGCCACGAAATATCTCGCCGGGCATAACGATATTTTGGCCGGCGCAGTGATTGCGAAACAGCAAACGGATGCGGACCAACTCGAATTCAATCTGGTCACGACCGGGGCAGTCTTAGATCCGTTTGATGCGTGGTTATTGTTACGGAGTTTAAAGACTTTGCCGTTACGGATGTGGCAGCATGAAGCCAACGCCAAAGTGTTAGTGCAAGCCTTGCAAAGTAATCCCCATGTGGATAAAGTATTGTATCCCGGCCGCGGTGGCATGATTAGTTTTTATTTAGCTGACGGTGTGGATGTGGATAAGTTTTTACAAGCGTTGACCGTTATTTCATTCGCCGAGAGTTTGGGTGGCGTCGAGAGTCTGGTGACGGTCCCAGCCGTCCAAACGCATGCGGATTTAAGTGAGGCAGCGCGCGCGGCGAAGGGCATCACCCCGAACTTATTGCGGTTATCCACCGGGATTGAAGCCGCGGTGGATTTGCAAGCGGACTTAACCCAAGCACTAACTAAGGCCGCACAGTAGACAAAACACTTTACTTACTAAAAGTATGTGGTAAACTTGAGTCATTGGAAGAGTTCGTTATGGGGCTTGCTGAAACTAGTGGGAGCTGGTAAGGTTAAAGCACGATAACAAATGAGATTAATGGAGGCATTCAAATGGCAACAGCAACTTTGAGTAACGAAGAAATTCGCGAACGGATTAAAACTGGTAAACACATGTTATTCTTCACGGCGGATTGGTGCCCAGATTGCGCCTTTATCAAGCCGGTAATGCCTGACATTGAAGCCAAATACGATCAATATGATTGGATTACGGTTGACCGTGACGCCAACATCGACATCGCCCAAGATATGGGTGTGATGGGGATTCCTAGTTTTGTCGGTATTGAAGACGGCGAAGAAATCGGTCGTTACGTGGATAAGTTCCGCAAGACGCAAAAACAAGTTGAAGATTTCTTAGATACCTTAGAAAAATAATAAATTTACGCGCTAATCGTTGGCTATCACTGACGATTGGCGCTTTTTTATTTATTTGCCCGCTAATTTTTGCTACACTATTAACTATTAATTCTGGAAATGGTGATAAAAATGACAAGCAATGTATTTGAAGATGTCGTCGTTCGCGAGATTAAGCTGGACGACTTGCCGGTGCTGCACGTCTTTGCAGCCAGTCAAGCGCAAACGAAGCTGCCAACGATTATTGACTATCACGGTTGGACCACGCAAACGTCGTCCGAACTCGTTGCTAGTTATCAACTCGTCCGGGCCGGGTTTCGAGTAATCTTACCCACGGCTTATTTACATGGGAGCCGCAATGACGGGACTGATTTGGACCGTCATCCGGAGCACTTCTGGTCCATCGTCGGGCATTCGGTAGCGGAATTTCCACGGTTAGTGCAAGCGCTAGTTACTGCGGGCATTAGTGATCCAGCTCGTATCGGGGTCATGGGGACTTCCATGGGTGGGATTACCGCTGCGGGCGTGATGGCGACGCAACCCGACGTCGTGGCCGGAGTTTCGTTGATTGGGTCCCCTGAACCGGTAGCGTTTGCTAAAGACCAGGTGGCACAATTACCAGCTGCGTTACAAGCTAAGCTCCCAGCGGATTTATTGACGCAGACTTACACGCAATTAGCGTCCTTCGATTTGTCACAACATGCTGACCGGTTAGCTGGTCGCCCAATGTTTTTCTTCAACGGCACGGCGGATACGATGGTGCCGTATAAATATGTCCACGACTTTGAAGACCGCTTTGCCGCTACGCCAGCGTTAGCGCAGACGACATTCAAACATTTAGATGGCGGAGTCCATCATGTTCCACATAAGATGCATGAAGCCGCGGTTAATTTCTTACATGAACACTTAATTGCGACTAACGAGTAGGGACGTTTTTCAGTCACCAACTTATCATTCAAGCAATCGTCATCATTTTTGGTGGGGATTGTTTTTTATTGGTAGTGAATTCAATGTGTTTTTGATATTATGAGGTGATGGTTTAGGAATCGGGGGGGATTTTATGTTATTAGGTGTGACGTATTATGGTGATATGATTTACATTGCTGTTAACTTCATCATTGTGATCGCATTGGGATATTTGATAATCAAATGGGTGTTGAAAAAATGGGGCCAGAAAAATCGAAAGTAGTTTGTCATCCTTCGGCAGCTTTTAATGATGCCGAAACGAACCGTTACCTTTTGGAAGTGGCGGTTCATTTTTTTGTCTTGAATGGTACTGGAAAACACTGGTTTGTATGAATTGTGTAAAGGACCTGTTCAAATCCTGTAAAGTCAGTAGTGATGCCAGCATGGCCGTGGCATAATTGAACTATTGAAATGGTGGGGGAGAACTATGGGGAAAGTTTTAGCAATTATACCGACATTTGGCTTAATGATGACATTGATATACGGTCTTGCCTTGACGTTAAATGACCAAAATGGGGGCGAATCTTGGTTAGTGTACAGTATCGTCGGTCTGGGCGTCTATGCCTTCTTTGTACTGGCGATGGGCACCTTAGTCAAGGCCGCTAACGGCGAACAACATGTGTATGGCCGTGATGAACAACTTTATTTTGGCTACTTTGTGGTCATTTTAGCCTTGGTTGTTTTAGTAAGCATTTACTTCATGGCACATAACTGATGAAAATTTAAAGGTATTCAACAAAACAAGCGCCGGACTAGCTCAGTAGGCTAATCCGGCGCTCGTTTTTTGCGATTTCTAATTGATTATTTAATTAAGTAGACGGCGTCGTGAATCAAATCAAAGTGCCGATAATGGGCATTTAGCTGGTCGACGGCGGGGTTGTCCAAATAGGTTGCTTGGTCCCAAAATTGTTTGGAACCCGTTGCGCCGTACTTTTCACCGATACAAATTAACGTGACATCGTTGGCGTTGGCACGGATGGCTTGCAGTAAGTCCCAATCCATCGTCAACTTGTCGGGTGACCAAGCCATGATGACATACTTGATTTGGTCGGCGTACTTGTTGAACGCGCTGACCGCATCTAAGCCTTCAATATTAGTGACTGGTTGCTTACCGGTTTGATTATGGGCTTCTTTGGTCCAGGCTTTGGAATCCGTCGTGATGATGGTTTGACTGGGGTGTAGGCGTTTTAACCCCTTCGAAATATAACCGTTACCGGCCATGACTTCTAAAACAGGGGCTTGGCCGACAAAGTCCGCGAGATCTTTTAGGAACGGCGCACTAATGTAGGCCCACATGCCGTAGCGGTCTTCGATATAATCACGGAAATCGCGCAGCAACTTGTCGACTTTGGGTAACGCCGCGGAAAGTTGATTCCATTCGGCATCACCTTGTGGGTCATCCATGGCATAGGTGGTGTTGATACGCTGGAATAATTCGTCTTGAAAATCATCGGGGACTTGTAATTCAGGTAATTGTTGCGGCGCCAACCCGGCTGCTAATAAGCGGTCTGCTTCTAAGACATTGTTGATCAAGACTAATACTTTCTGGTCATTTTGAAATAAATCCCGAAAATGTAAGAGTTGGTCGATATACGGGGCGGTCGCATTTTTTTTGACCTGCTTTTTTAATTGTTTGAGCTTTTTGGGATTCATAAATACTCCTAGTTATCAAAATGTAAATCAAGTTCTTCTTGACCAACCGGATCAGTGGTCGTGCGTTGTTGCCGGCCGTGCAAGTAACCATCCATCAATTGAAATAATTCGTAACGGTCTTCGCTCGAAAGCTGTTCTTGATTAAAAGTCAGTGGTTTGCCAGATAAGAAGATGCGGCCTAAGTCGTATTCTTCTTGGTCGGCGCGGCCGGATAAATAGTCGGTCGTGACGTGGAAAAATTCGGCGAGTTTGCGAACTTCTAAATAAGATGGCGTCCGTAAATTCCGTTCCCAATTACCAATCTGAGCGGGCGTATTTTGGCGACTCGTTAAGTCGGCATCTGGGAGGTCGTTCAACGCATCAGCCAATTGACTAAGCGTTAGTTTTTTCCCACGGCGTAAGGCGCGTAAACGTTCAGGAAACATATGCTCACATCCATTTCTTATAATAATGGCGCAGATAAGGCCATAAATTCATCAATATCGCGGCGAATCAAGCTAACGCCAGCGAGCCAAAAATCAGGTTTGGTTAAGTCAACGCCGAGGTGTTTTTTAGCCAAGGCTTCGGTCGACATGTTGGCCGTGTCCCGAAGTAACGCGATATATTGGTCTTCAAAGTGGTCACTCTTTTTTGCTTGCGCGTAAATCCCTAAGCTGAATAAGTAGCCGAAGGTGTATGGAAAATTATAAAATGGCACATCACTAATATAAAAATGTAACTTGCTGGCCCAAAACATCGGATGATATGTGGTTAAAGCATTGCCATAAGCGTTTTTTTGCGCCGTCAGCATTAGCGCTGATAATTCATCGGGAGTTACTGGATGTTGTTGTCGTTCACGATAGAAACTCGTTTCAAACAAATAGCGAGCGCGAATATCTAAAAACATCGCCAGCGGATTTTGCATCTTGGCGTCGAGCAAATTGAGTTTAGCCGGCGTGCTTTTGGCCGCCTTAACGTTGGCATCGGCGACGATGAGTTCGGCAAAGGTCGAAGCCGTTTCCGCGACATTCATCGTATAGTCTTGGCGCCAAAATGGCAAATCTTTAATCACGTCGGCGTGAAACGCATGGCCGAGTTCGTGGGCCAAGGTGGCGGTATCGTTGGGCGACCCAGTGAAAGTCATAAAGATGCGAGATTCTTGCGTTTCCGGCAAGTTATCCATATAACCGCCGGGACGTTTATTCGGCCGATTTTCCGCTTCAATCCAGCGATGTTCAAACGCATAGCGCGCTAAAGCGGCCATCTTCGGACTGAACTTTTGAAAGTTGCTTATCACAAATTCGGCCGCTTCGTCATAAGTTTGCGTATTCGTCGCGGCGCCTAAAGTTAAAGGCGCTTCGACATCTTGCCAGTCGAGTTGCGTTTTGCCCATTAAAGCGACTTTGCGTTGTAAGTATTTCAATAACATTTCTTGATGGTCAGCCACGACTTGATACATCGTATCTAAGGTCGCCCGACTCATGCGATTGAGGTCTAATGGTTTGCGTAAGAAATCGGTGGTGCCATGGGCCTGATAGTCTTGCAAACGAAAACCAGCGAGATGATTTAAGGTATCGGCAAAGGGGGCGGCGTGGTCCGCCCAAGTTTGTTCCCAATTGGCCATCAAGTTGGCGCGTTGTTCGTTCGGCATGTCGGCGGCCAACATGTTTTGTGCTTGGCCGGCTGATAATTGATGGGACGTGCCGTCAGCGTCAATATAAGTAACGGTCAATTCGTTCACTAACGTATCGTAATGGTCACTCCAACCTTGAAAGCCATCAACGGCTAAGTTGTTAATCAAGGCTTCCGTTTGATCATCTAATAAGGCGAGACCCTGTTTGCGCATCTCCGTTAAATTAAAGGCGACGGCTTGTAAGTCGGGCTGTGCAATAATGGCGGTAAACGTGTCCGTTGGCAAGGCCACTAAGTGCTTCTTGAATTGGGTCATCAACTGTTCAATCTGATTGTCGAGTTGATACAACTGATTTAAGACGGTATTGGCTTTGGTGTTGCGGGCATCCGCTGACTGAATGGCGACGACGAAAACTTGGCATTGTGCCAAGCCGGCTTGCAGGCGTTGTAAGTCGTTAACGATTTGGACGAACCAATCAAACGCCGGGGTATCTGCATCGGCGCGCCAGTTGGTTAAAGTGGCTTGAGTTTCCTTTAATTGTTTTTGGATGGTGGTTATTTTAGTTTGTAAGGCGGGTGAATCGATGCCACCAGGGAAAATCGACTCTAAATCCCACGTTTCTGAATAGGACATCACGGCACTCCTTCAAATGTGGTCTAGTTATCTCTAATTATAAACGTTATTATGACAGTAGTGGCGAAATTTTGTCGAATAAAAATCAATGAGGGTGGCAGGATGAAAAAATGGTGGGTGACGCTCGGCGTCATTGTGGTGATTGTCGTTGGTGGGTTAATCGGTGCGGGCAGTTATTTTTACCATGTCGCGATTGCCCGTGGCGATAAAGCCTTCGTCACACAGAGCACCACATTATCGAAAAAAAGTCAGGTTTATCGCGAAAAGTATTGGTACTTGCACGTTAAAAAACAAACTTGGACCATTAAATCGCACGACGGGTTGAAACTAGTGGCGTGGTATATTCCCAAAAAAGGGTCGACCAAGACCGTCGTCTTAGCGCATGGCTTTGCGGGGAATAAGTCGCTTATGGGCGCCTGGGCGGGCATGTATCACGAATTGGGCTATAACGTACTGGCAATGGATTCCCGGGCATCCGGGGCCAGTGCCGGCCGCGCCATTGGATATGGCTGGCTCGAACGGCGTGATGATTTACAGTGGGCTAAAACGGTGCTCAAGCGCACCGCCACCAAGCAAATTGTCATGAGTGGCATCAGTATGGGCGCCGCCGGCATGACGATGGCGAGTGGCGAGCAGCAACTGCCTCAAATCAAAGCTTATGTGGTCGACAGCCCGTACACGAGTGCCAAGGCGATTATTAGTTATCAAGCCAAGCAATTATACAATTTACCGGCGTTTCCACTCGTCGATGTCACCAGCGCCATCACGAAGCTACGGGCCGGTTACACGTTTGGTGAAGCCGATGCCGTCAGTCAGATTCGCAAAAATAAATTACCGATTATGATTATTAGTGGTACCAAGGATGACTTTGTTCCAACTAAAATGGGCAAGACGTTATATCGTAACGCCAATCAGCCCAAGGAACTCTGGCTCGTCAAAGGTGCCGGGCACACGACCGCCATCACGCAGAACTATGCCAAATACAAACAGCACGTCGCTGACTTTTTAGCGCAATATGTAAAATGAGTGGTTTGCTATTGCCGCAATTGGCCGACCGTAATGCCATCGTCCTGGGACCGGTCCAAGCCTGAAAACCGGTCTTGGACCTCGCTTTTGAGCCCCAAGCCCAGGTCTCAAAAGACGTCCGTGGTGTAAACGGGCAAAAAACGCCCGTTAACGCCACTTTCAGGACGATTCCATTACGGTCAGCCAATTGCTGATTTCAACTCACTTTCAAAACAACACTAAGTATATGAAATTATGGCTGAATATTGATGTCGGTACCGTAAGTTCGCTCAAAAGCATGCCGAACTAACGCCACTTGCACGGCGGTTGCTATTACCGTTGTCGCCTAACTAATTGAGTTCTGGATATATAAATGGCGCGGCTAAAATTTTAGTCGCGCCATTTATGTTGGTTATTATATCTGATGGGATTGTTTTAGATTGGACCAGCTGTTACGGTAACTTGAATTATGGCTAGTAGACGGATGAAAAACAATGTCTATGGTAGATTGCAAATTTAATCCGAATTTTTGGACAAATTGTTCAGCATAACCT